>JBQCIO010000346.1:0-11841 GCA_051953655.1 Motilibacteraceae bacterium | reverse complement strand
CGCGTCGACCGCGGCCTGGTCGGCGGCGGTGAGACCGGCCTCCTGCTCCCCCTCCCGCTCCAGCCCGGGCAGGTTGAGGGTGGAGGTGGCGTCGGCCGCGGCGGGGCGCAGCGCGGCGCCGCAGTTGCTGCAGAACCGGCTGTCCTCGGGGTTGTCGTGCCCGCACTGCGTGCAGAACGCCATCGGTGCGCCTCCTGCCGCGCCCGGCGCGGCGTGCTGGTCGGTCGGAGCTGGTGGGTTCACGCTGGGACTGCTGACCCTCGACCCCTACTTCAGGGTGACGGTCGGTGCCGAACCTACGGTCCCCTGATCGACAGGGTCAACCGGATGGCGCAGGCGCGTCGGCTCACGACCCAGCCCTGGTACTTCCCGCGCGGCGGCACCTCAACCAGGGCGGGGACCCGGTTCGGGGACCGGTTCGGGCACGGCTGGAGACTCAGGCGTCGCCGAGGCCGGCCTGGTAGGTCGCGGCGTCGAGCAGCCCGTCCAGGGACGCGGGGTCCTGCGGGCGGATCTCGAGCATCCAGCCCTCGCCGTAGGGGTCGGTGTTGACCAGCTCCGGCGTGGCGTCCAGCGCCTCGTTGCGGGCCACGATGGTGCCGCTGACCGGGGCGTAGACGTCGCTGACGCTCTTGGTCGACTCCACCTCGCCGCACGGCTGGCCGCCGCTGACCTCGGTGCCCGGCTCGGGCAGGGTGACGTAGACGACGTCGCCGAGCGCCTCCTGCGCGAAGCTCGTGATGCCCACGCGGATCGCGTCGCCGCCGTCCCCCGTCCCCGTCCGGACCCACTCGTGCTCGGCGGTGTACTTGAGGTCCTCGGGGTACACGGGGCGGCTCCCTGTCCGGTCTGTGCTGGCGGCGGGCTGGTGCGAGGGTGGGCGGAAAGACGCTGTCTGGAACGGGCCTTCGCGCCGGCTACTTGGTCGGCTGCGGGGCCGGGCGAGCGTACTGAGGCGTCGCGGCGGGTCGCAACGCGGTCACGGTGACGGTGGGCGGGGTCTCGATCTCGGCCTGCGTGCCCTGCCCACGCAGGGTGTCGGCGACCCCGCCCGGGATGCGCAGCGCGGTCGCGAGGGTCTGCGCGTCGCCCACGGCGACGATCCGGTACGGCGGCTGCACGGTCGTGCCGTCGACGACCAGGCCCGGGCTGCCGCCGGGGGCGTCGGTGAAGCTGGTCTGGGCGACCACCCGCACGTCGCCGACCTGGATGGCCTCGGCGCCGGCGTCGCGCAGCTCCTCCACGGCGTCCAGGATCAGGTCGCTGGTCACGGTCTGGTGCTGGTCCGGGATGGTGACGACGATCCCCGGCCCCTGCGCCGGCAGCGTCCCGGCCAGGATGCCCAGGGTCTGTGACCGCTGGCGCGCCTCGTCGATGGCCGCGCGCGAGCTGTCGGTGCCCGAGGTGAGCCGCTGCCGGGTCGCCTCCAGCTGGGACGCCTCGGCCCGCAGCCGCGCCTGACGCTGGGCGGTGTCGTCGAGGATCCGCACCAGGTCGCTCTGGCGCAGGGAGTCCAGCCCCTCCTGCTGGGTGCTGCGCACCTGCACGGCCAGCGCGAAGCCGAGCAGGCCCAGCAGCACCGCCGCGACGACCCGCGCCGACGTCGGGTGCGGGCTGAGGGCGGAGCGCAGGGCGGACCAGCCGGTCCGGCGCGGCTCGGAGGTGGCGGTGCTCACGCGGCTCCTGTCTGCTCCGGTGGGTGGGTGGGCTGGCCAGCGCGGGCCGGCCGCGGTGGCGGATGGGTGGTGAACGGCTCAGGCCTTGAACAGGTGCCGTCGGATGGCGGCGGCGTTGGAGAAGATCCGGATCCCGAGCACGACGACGACGCCGGTGGACAGCTGGGCCCCGACGCCGAGCTGATCTCCGAGGTAGACGATGAGCCCGGCCACGACCACGTTGGACAGGAACGACACGACGAACACCCGGTCGTCGAAGATCCCGTCGAGCAGCGCGCGCAGGCCGCCGAAGACCGCGTCGAGCGCGGCCACCACGGCGATCGGCAGGTAGGGCTGCAGCCACAGGGGCACGGTCGGTTCGAGCACCAGGCCCAGCACGATGCCGACGACGAGGCCGAGGGCGGCGATCACGGGTGGTTCCTCCTGCGGGCGGTGCTCGGGCCGGCGCTCTCGGTGCTCTCGGTGCTCTTGAGGGTCGCGGGACAGTCTCCCCCATCGGCGCGGCTGCTCCCGGGCCGCCGGACCGCGGGCCGGCTCACCGCGGAGCCGGGCCGGTCGAGGACGCGCTCCCCGGCGCGGACGACGCCGTCGACCCGGCCGTCGACCCGGCCGTCGACGCGGCGGGGGCGGGCACCGGGGTCGGGGTCGGGACCTCCGCGCGGCGCACGGTGAGGCCGTCGGCCGCGGGCAGCGCCAGCGCGTCGGCGGCGTCCCGGGCGTCCTCCCGGTAGCGGATCCCGTAGGTCTGGCCGATCAGCCGCAGGTAGGCCCCGCCGACGGTGTCCTCGAAGCTCGGCTGCAGGGTGGCCGGGTCGCCGATCGCGGAGATGACGTAGGGCGGCTGCAGCGGGCGGTAGGCCACCAGGATGGCCTGGCCGGCGTTGCGGATGGCGGTCGTGGCGGTGAGCCGCTGCCCGTTGACGGCGATCGCCTCCGCGCCGGCCGCCCACAGCCCGTTGACGACCTTCTGCAGGTCGCGGTCGCGCACCCGGCCGGGGTCGTCGGCGGTGTCCAGCCGGGGCTGACCGGTGGAGTCGACCTGCCCGGCGGACTTGGCGTCGTCGACCGTGACGAGCAGGCCGGGCCCGGTGACCGGCACCGCGCCGGAGAGCACCTCGAGGGCGGCCAGCTGGTCCGAGGCGGCGCGGCCGGCGGTGGTGAGGGCGAGGCCGTCGGCGCGGGCGGCGGCGATCTGGGCCCGCAGCCGGTCGACGTCGGCAGCGACCTGATCGGTGGCCTTGGTGGCCTGCTTCACCCGGCTGACCAGGTCGTTGTGGTCCTTGCGGCTGGCGTGCGCGCGCAGCTGCAGCGCCGAGGTGGCCAGCAGCAGCCCGACCAGCGCCACACCGACCAGCGCGACCGCGCGGCTGCTGCGCCGTGCGCCGCCGCGCCCCTGCTCGACGGCCCGCCGGCGCCGCTCGGCCGCCTCGGCGTAGCCGGCGTCGAGGGTGTTCTCCATCAGGTCGCGCAGCAGCGACATGGAGGCGTCGCGGCGAGGCGCCGGAGGGCCCGGCAGCGTCTGCGTCGAGCCGACGCCGGGGGTCTTGTGGCTCTCCCCGGTGCTGCGCGCGCTGTCGTCCCCGGCCATCGCGGCCATCGTCGCACGCGGGCGCCACCGGCTCGCGGACCGGACGCCGGCGCGAGGGCAGCCAGGGCCTCAGCGCCCGGCCTTCTCCACCACCTCGGTCCACCGGGCCAGCAGCGTCTCGGTCGTCGTGCCGTCCACGCCCTCGGCCCACAGGTGGGTGAGCGGCTCGGACGGGTCGGGCAGCACGAGCACCCACGCGCCGTCGGGGTGAACCACGCGGACCCCGTCGGTGGTGTCCAGCTGCAGGTCGCCGGCCGCCTCGACCACCGAGCGCATGACCAGGCCCTTGGTGGCCCACGGCGTCGGGACGTCGATGCGGGTGATGGTGGACTGCGGGATGCGGGCGTCGATCTCCGACAGCGACAGCTGGGTGCGGGCCACCAGGCCGAGCAGCCGGACGAACGCGGCGATGCCGTCGATGCTGGAGCTGCACTCGGGCACCACGAAGCCGCCGCGGCCGTCGGCGCCGAGCACGGTGCCGGTGGTGGCGACCGTGGCGGTGAGGTCGTCCGACGACGTCGTGGTCCAGCGGATGGTGACGCCGTGGAAGGCCGCGACCTTCTCGGCGATCCGGGTGGTGGTGACCGGCAGCACGACGTCGGCCCCGCGGTTCTCGGCGGCCACGAGGTCCAGCACGACCAGCAGCGCCCGCTCGTCGTCGATGACCCGGCCGAGGTCGTCGACCAGGCTGATGTGCTCGCCAACCGGGTCGAAGCGGACGCCGAACGAGGACCCGCTGGAGGCGACGAACTCCCCCAGCCGGGCCAGCGCCGCGGCGCGCTCCTCCGGGGTCTCGGTGGGCGCGCTCTCGTCCAGCCGGTTGTTGATGGTGAGCACGTCGACGTCGAGCCGCCCCAGCACGGTGGGCAGCACCAGGCTGGCCGTGCCGCCGCCGGAGTCGACGACCACCTTGAGGTTGACGTCGCTGACGCCGCTGGTGTCGATGCGCCGCAGCAGGTGCCGCGCGTAGGACTCCAGCACCCGGGCCGGGAACTCCAGGTCGCCGATCTCGCCGGGGAAGGCGCGCCGGTACTCCTCGCGGCTGAACACCCGCTCGAGCTTGCGCTGCGCGGCCGCGGACAGGTCCGCGCCGCGGGCGTCGAGGAACACGATGTCGACGTTCTCCGGCTGCCCCGGTGTGGTGCGCACGAGCACCCCGCCGGCGTTGCCCTGGGCGGTCTCCAGCCGCGCCACCGGCGCCGGCACCGCCTCCAGGTCGCGCACGTCGATGGCGCTGGAGGTGAGCGCGGAGATGACCGCGCGCTTGAGCGCGCGGGCGGCCCGGGAGTGGTCGCGGGCGGTGACGACCGTGGAGCCCTTCTTCAGGGTGGTGGCGAACGCCGAGGCCAGGCGCACCGCCAGCTCCGGGGTGACCTCCACGTTGATGATCCCGGACACCCCGCGCGGGCCGAACAGGCTGCGCTGCCCGCGGGTCTCGAAGATGACGCTGGTGGTGACGACGGAACCGGCCTCGACCGTCTTGAACGGATAGATCCGCACGCCGGCCTGGACGATCGCCTCCTCCTCGATGACGCACTCGTCACCGACGACGACGCCCTCCTCGATCCGCGCCGCGCGCATGATGTCCGTGTTCTTGCCGATGACGCACGCGCGCAGGTTGGTCTGCGGTCCGATGAACACGTTGTCGTGCACCACGGCCCGGTGCAGGAAGGCTCCGCCCTTCACCACCACGTTGCTGCCGAGCACGGTGAACTCGCGCAGCTCGGCGCCGGCCTCGACCTTGGCGTAGTCGCCGATGTAGACCGGGGCGTGCAGGGTGGCCTCCGGGCTCACCTCGGCGCCCTCGGCCACCCAGACCCCGGGCGAGACCTGGAAGCCGTCGATGTCGACCTCGACCAGCCCCGACAGCACGTCGGCGTGGGCCTGCATGTAGCTCTCGTGGGTGCCGACGTCCTCCCAGTAGCCGTCGGCGACGAAGCCGTAGACGGCCTCGCCCTCCTCGAGCAGCTGCGGGAAGACGTCGCCGGACCAGTCGACGACCTCCCCCTCGGCCACCCGGTCCAGGACCTCGGGCTCCATGACGTAGATGCCGGTGTTCACGGTGTCCGAGAAGACCTGGCCCCAGGTGGGCTTCTCGAGGAACCGCTGCACCCGGCCCTCGTCGTCGACGATGGTGATGCCGAACTCGAGCGGGTTGGGCTTGCGGGTCAGGCAGACCGTGACGAGCGCGCCCTTGCGTCGGTGGAAGGCGATGAGCTCGCCGAGGTCGACGTCGGTGAGGGCGTCGCCGGAGATGACCAGGAACGGCTCGCCCTGGAGCAGGTGCTCGGCGTTCTTCACGCTGCCGGCCGTGCCGAGCGGCTCCTCCTCGGTGGCGTAGGAGATGTTCATCCCCAGCTCCTCGCCGTCGCCGAAGTAGTTGCGCACGAGCGAGGCGAGGAACTGCACGGTGACGACGGCGTCGGTGATGCCGTGGCGCCGGACCAGCCGCAGGACGTGCTCCATGATCGGGCGGTTGACCACCGGGAGCAGCGGCTTGGGCATGCTCGCGGTCATCGGGCGCAGCCGGGTGCCCTCGCCGCCGGCCATGACGACCGCCTTCACGACAGCACCGTCACGCGACGGCCCTCAACGATCCGGCCCCCATGCTGGTCCTCCTTCTCGTCCGCGCCGCACCGCGTCTAGTCGAGTCAGCCTCAGCCCGGAAGATGCGCCCCCATCCGGCTCCCGGTCCCGTGCGCCGTGCGCGCGGCGACCGCGAGCTGGCGAACCTGGACGACGTAGAGCACCCCGGCCCACCAGTACAGACAGGTCCCCCAGATGGCGAAGGCCCAACCGAACACCTCGGCCACCGTGGCGATCGACCCGCTGCCGTCACCCAGCAGGAGCAGCGGGAAGGCGTAGAGCAGGTTGAAGGTGGCCGCCTTGCCGAGGAAGTGCACCGGCAGCGGCCCGTAGCCGTGCCGGCGCAGGACCGGCAGCGTGCCGGCCAGCAGCACGTCGCGACCGACGATGAGGACGGTGAGCCACAGCGGCAGGATGTCCCGGATCGTGAGCCCGACGAGGGTGGCGAGGATGTAGAGCCGGTCCGCGAGCGGGTCGAGCAGCTGCCCCAACCGGGTCATCTGGTTCCAGCGCCGGGCCAGCTTGCCGTCGAGGTAGTCCGTGGCGCCGCTGACCATCAGCACGGCCAGGGCCCAGCCGTCGTGGTGGGCCAGGATCAGCCACAGGAACACCGGCACCCCGACGAGCCGCAGCAGGCTCAGGGCGTTGGGGACGGTGACGACTCGGTCCGAGACGGCGGGTGCCGCACCGGCCCCCCGGCGGCGCACCTGGTCCACAGCGGGGGTGTGGGGGGCGACGACCTGCTCGCCCCTGCCGGTCCCCCGAGGGTCGGGGGCAACGCTCGCCACGCCCCGACCCTACCCGTGGGTCGGGCGAGCCGGACCGAGGACCTGATCGACGACCCGTCGGAGGACGGTCCGCTCCGGCTGGGCGGACGAGCGGGCAGGATGAGCGGATGACACGGGGGTCGCAGCTGCTCGTCGCCGCCCGCTTCGCCGGCGGCCTCTACCGCCAGCGCCTGGAGGTGTGGCAGGCCGGCCGCCGCGGCGACCTGCTGTCCCGGCGACGGATGCGGGCCGGCATCCGCGACCCGTACCCGATCTACGAGCAGATGCGGGCGCGAGGGGACATCCTGCCGACCCGGCTCGGCAACTGGTCGACCACGAGCCACCTGCTGTGCAACCAGGTGCTGCGCAGCCGCAGCCTCGGTGTCGCACCGCTGGACCAGCAGCCGGACACCGCCGAGCAGTCGATGGACCTGTCCTTCCTGGAGATGAACGAGCCCGACCACGGCCGCCTGCGCCGGCTGGCGCAGCCGGCGTTCAGCCCGCGGATGATGACCCGCTACCGCGAGCTGATCGAGCGGACCACCCACGACCTGGTGGACGCCGCCGAGGCGCGGGCTGCGACGGACGGCCGCTTCGACCTCGTCGGGTCCCTGGCGGCCCCGCTGCCGATCGCCGTCATCACGTCGATGCTGGGCGTGCCCGACGCCGACACCGACACGTTCCAGCGCTACGGCGCCGCCATCGGCAGCGCCCTGTCCGGCGTCCGCTCGCTGCGCCACGCCCGCGAGGTCATGACCGCGCAGCGCGAGATCGAGAAGCTCTTCACCGCCCTCTTCGCCCTCCGGGAGCAGGACCCGCGCGACGACCTCGTGAGCGTGCTCGTGGCCGAGCGCGGCGACCGCATCCGGCCGCAGGAGCTCGGGCCCATGTGCCAGCTGCTGCTGATCGCCGGCTTCGAGACCACCGTCAACCTCATCGGCAACAGCGTCCGGGCGCTGCTGGCGCACCCCGAGCAGTGGCGGGTGCTGTGCGAGCAGCCGGCGCTGGCCGAGTCCTGCGTGGAGGAGGTCCTGCGCTGGGACCCGCCGGTGCAGGAGACCGGTCGGATCGCCTTCGAGGACGTCGAGGTCGGCGGGGTGCGTGTCCGCAAGGACCAGGTGGTGCTGACGCTGCTCGCCGCCGCCAACCGCGATCCCGAGGTGTTCGACGCTCCGCAGGTCTTCGACATCACCCGTCGACCCGGAGCCGAGCACCTGGCCTTCTCCTCGGGCATCCACTACTGCCTGGGCGCGCCCCTCGCCCGGCTGGAGGCGTCGGTCGCGCTGGCCGTGCTCGCCGAACGGATGCCCGGGCTGCGTCCGGCCGGCCGGGTCCGGATGCGCCCCTCCTCGACGATCCGCGGGCCGCTGCACCTGCCGGTCGCGGTGGCGTGACAGCTGCGCGCCGCGGTTCGGAGGAGGCGCGGCGCCTCCTTCGAACCGCGGCCCGGCTCGACCGGTCAGACCACCACCGGCTCGACGAGCTCCTGGGTGCTCCCGACGCTCCGGCGGACCCCCGCCGCTCCGGCCACCAGCACCCACAGCGGGAGCAGGAACGCGGGGACCGCGACGTAGGCGGCCACCAGCAGCACCGCGACGACGAGCCCGGCTGTCGCCATCCCGCGGGCGAGAACCTGCTGCCGGCGTGCCTGCAGGCAGAGCAGGAAGAGCGCGACGGCGAACCCGTAGAGGCCGCCGACGATGGTCACGAGCAGGCCGGCCTGGTCGAGGGCGTGCGCCACCGGCACGCCGACGAAGGAGCCGGCGCTGTTCATCTGAACCCCCACCGGACCGAGTGCCACGCCCGCGCCGACCACGCTGGCCAGCGCCGACGTGCGGGCCACCCCGAGCCCGACGTCGGCCGCGCGCCCCGCCGGAAGCAGCGCCCGCAGCTCGGTGAAGAACCAGGTCATCAGCCAGGACCCGGCGACGAGCAGGAAGAACCCGCCCAGCGCGAGCGCCCGCTTCTCCGACGAGGCGTAGAAGTCCGTGAACTGCTGGTCGGTCACCTCGCCCCCTCCCGGCACGCTGAACAGGCCCAGCAGACCCGCGCCGAAGCAGAGACCGGCCAGCACCGCGGAGACCCGCAGGCCGCGGGTGGAAGGAGCCGCGCTCACAGCGCCACCTCCCGGTTGCCGCGCACGACGACGCCCTGCCCGCTGGCCTGCACCAGGACCGGCGTGGACGAGCCGGTCACCGTGTTGCCGACGATCCGCACGTCGCCCGCGGCGCCGCCCCCGAACAGGTCGGCGGCGTCCAGCAGGCCGATGCCGATGCCGGAGAAGAAGGCACCGGCGCTGCCCGGCCCGTTGTCGCGGACCCGGTTGCCGGCCACCGTCGATCCGGTGACGCCGGCCATCAGGACCCCCACCCGGCCGAAGCTCGGTCCGTCGCCGCCGAAGACCCTGCTGTTGGCGCTGACGTCGTTGCCGGTCACCTGCAGCCCGCGCATGTCCCCGGTCGTGCCCAGGTCGCCGCTGTCCCAGGCCACCAGCCCTCCGGCGTTGTCGCGCACGGTGTTCGCGCTCACCCGGACCTCGACGTCGTCGGCCAGCGCGATGCCGAAGCCGGCGTTGCCGACGACACGGTTGGCCGTGACGGCCGAGCCGGTGGACCGCCGCAGCGAGAGCGCCGCGAAGCCGAGGCCGCCGGAGAGGGTGCAGTCCTGCACGCTGGTCCCGGCGCCGTACCAGCCGAGGATCCCGCCGTCGCGGCTGCCGGTCACGGTGAGCCGGGACAGGCGCAGGTCCCGCGTGCCCACCGACTCCACGCCCTCGTCGAACCCGTCCAGCGTCAGCCCCTCGATCCGCACGTCGGGCACCGGGCTGACGACGGTGGGCAGGTCGCCGTCTCCGGGGACCGGGTCGCCGAGCTGCCCCAGCACGCACACGCCGACCTGGATCTCCAGGCCCGCGTCCGCGGCCTCCTCGTCGGCGTTGCAGAGCGTGTCCGCGGGGTCGTCGGCCCGGGTCAGCACCGCACCCCGCTCGCCCCGGATGGTGAGCGGCTTGGTGATGAGCAGGTCCTCCCGGTAGGTCCCCGCGGGCACGACCACCGTGCCGCCGGCCCGCACCGCGTCGATCGCGGCCTGCACCGACTCGCCCGCCCGCACCACGATCCGGGAGGGCGCGCCCGCTACGCCCTCCGTGGCCTGCGCCGCGCTCGCGCCTCCTCCTGTCGCTGCCGCCACCACCGCGGTCGCCACCGTCGCGACCACCGCCGTCCGCCTCCCGATTCCCCTGGCCATCGGCCGTCCCCTCTCTCTGCTGGCCGCGTCGTCCGCGGCATCCCGCCGCTCGACCAGCGGCCGGCGGCAGCCTCCGGCGGCGCGCGTCCCGTCGTCAGCGCCGCGGCGTCCCGGGGGCGAAGGACGCGTGTCCCCGGACACGGGGACATGTCCTGACGCACGATGTGCGGCACGTTGCGGGACATGGGTCGCCCGCACCCGGCGGTCGTCGCAGGAGGCACCGTGGTCGCGGGCAGGGTGGGCGGACCGGCCGCCGTGGCCGGTGTCTCGCTGCGCTGGACGTGGGGCCTCGTGGTCTGGTTGCTGGCCCCGGGCATGGTCCTGCTGGTGGTGCTGGCCGCCCTCCCCGGCGACCACCTCCCGACCGCCTGGCCGGCCTCGCCGCCGGGCGTCGACGGTCTGCTGCTCGCCCCGGCCCACCCGGTCGCCGGCATCACCTCCGGCGACGCCCTGCTCGCCGTCGACGGGCGACCGGTCGAGCGCCTGCTCACACGGCCGCAGGAGGCGCCGGTGCGGGCCGGCGACGCGCACGTCTACCGGGTGGCACGTCAGCTGCCCTCGGGCCAGGTCGAGCCCCGCGACGTGCGCGTCGCGGTGCGGGAGCACCGGGACTGGGCGGGCCTCCTGCGCAGCCAGCAGCCAGACGCCGCCCTGGTGTCCTTCGGCATGCTCGGCCTGGGGATCTGGCTGATCCGTCGCCGCCGCGAGGACCGATCGGCCCACGCGTTCCTGCTCTACGGCGCGGGCTGGGCCTCCAGCGCGGTGGTCGGCTGGGGCATGCCCGAGCCGCTGGACCTGGCCGCCCGGCCGTGGGTGGTCAGCTGGACCGACCTGGACCTGGCCGGCTACCTCGTCTCCGGCGTGGCCCTGCTCCTGTTCGCGCTCACCTTCCCCCGCCCGGTGCGCTGGGCCGCCACCCGCTCGCTCACCTGGCTGGCCGTCCTCCCGGTGGTGCTGTGCGTGGGCATCGCGACGGCGGCCTCGGCCGGCGCGATCGGGGTGCGCGGCTACGCGAGCCTCAACGGGCTGGCCGAGGTGCTGTGGGAGGGCTGCACGCTGGCCGCGCTCGGCACGATCGGCTGGCGGTGGTTCCGGCTGCGCCGGGACGCGGAGGCGCGTCGGCGCTTCCAGCTGGTGTTCCTCGGCTTCGTCACCACGTTCGCGCTGATCCTCGTCGGCAAGTGGGTCGCGGTACCGGCCGGCGCACCCGGCTTCGGGCTGGTCCTGCTCGTGTTCCCGGCCGCGCTCGCCGTGGCCATCTCCCGGCGCGACCTGTACGAGCTCGACGCGGCCCTCAACCGCGCCCTGGTCGCCCTGGGCACCGGCAGCCTGCTGCTCGCGGTCTACCTCGTGGCGGCCGCCGGGACCGCCCAGCTGACCGGGGCCGAGGGCGCGCTGGTGGCCCTGCCGGCGGCGGGGCTGGTGGCGGTGGCCCTGGCCCCGCTGCGTGCCCGGGTGCAGCGGGTGGTCAACACGCGGCTGTTCGGCACCGCGGGCGACACCCAGCTGGTGCTGCACCGGCTGGGGCTTCGCTTGGAGGCGTCGGCGGACCCGGAGCAGCTGCTGGCCGCGGTCGTGGACACCGCGGCGGAGGGTCTGCGACTTCCCTACGTGGCCCTCGAGCTCGGCGCCGGCCCCGAACCGCTGGTGGTGCACGAGCGCGGGACGAGGCCGGCAGCCGTCGAGCTGTTCCCGATCAGCGTCGGCGACCAGGTCGTCGGCCGGCTGGCGGTCGCCCCGCGCAAGGACGCCCGCAGCCTCTCGCCGCTGGACCGCCAGCTGCTCTCGGACCTGGCGCGGCACTCCGGGGTGTCCGCCCGGGTGGTCGGCCTGCTCACCGACCTGCGCACCGCGCAGCAGCGGCTGCTCGTGGCCCGGGAGGAGGAGCGGCACCGCATCCACCGCGACCTGCACGACGGGCTGGGTCCCTCGCTGGTCGGGCTCACCCTGCAGCTGGAGGTGGCCGGCGAGCTGGCCG
>JBQCIO010000345.1:0-14887 GCA_051953655.1 Motilibacteraceae bacterium | reverse complement strand
CCGTGACCACGGCATCGCCCCCCCGCCGCGTGGCCCCCGCCCCCGCGGACGGTCGCGGGGGCGGCGACCACTGATCACGGGGCCGTGATCGTTCCGACCCGAGCCGGCCCCGGAGAAACGGCGAGGCCGCCGCACCCGGGTGGATGCGACGGCCTCGACGGGACGTGCTGGAGACGCTGAGCGGTGAGGCTCAGGCGCCGCCGGTGAGCTTCTCGCGGAGAGCAGCCAGGGCCTCGTCGGAGGCCAGGGTGCCGGTCGCCTCGGGGCTCTCGGACGAGTAGCTGCTCGACGAGGGGGCAGCGCCGCCACCGGTGGCAGCGCCCTCGCCGACGGCCTCGGCCTCGGCCTTGCGCGACTCCTCGATCTGCTTCTTGTGCGCCTCGAAGCGGGCCTGCGCCTCGGCGTACTGGCGCTCCCACTCCTCCCGCTGCTTCTCGAAGCCGGGGAGCCAGTCGTTGGTCTCCGGGTCGAAGCCCTCGGGGTAGATGTAGTTGCCGGCCTCGTCGTAGCTGGCCGCCATGCCGTAGAGCGTCGGGTCGAACTCGACGGTCTCGCCGCTGACGCCCTCGTTGGCCTGCTTGAGCGAGAGGCTGATCCGGCGACGCTCCAGGTCGATGTCGATGACCTTGACGAAGATGTCGTCGCCGACCTGCACGACCTGCTCCGGGAGCTCCACGTGGCGCTCGGCCAGCTCGGAGATGTGGACCAGGCCCTCGATGCCCTCGTCGACGCGGACGAACGCACCGAACGGCACCAGCTTGGTGACCTTGCCCGGCACGACCTGGCCGATGGCGTGGGTGCGGGCGAACTGCTGCCAGGGGTCCTCCTGCGTCGCCTTGAGCGACAGCGAGACCCGCTCGCGGTCCATGTCGACGTCGAGGACCTCGACGGTGACCTCCTGGCCGACCTCGACCACCTCGGAGGGGTGGTCGATGTGCTTCCAGGACAGCTCGGAGACGTGCACCAGGCCGTCGACGCCGCCGAGGTCGACGAACGCGCCGAAGTTGACGATCGAGGAGACGACGCCCGAGCGCACCTGGCCCTTCTGCAGGGTGGTGAGGAAGGTCTGGCGGACCTCGCTCTGGGTCTGCTCCAGCCAGGCGCGGCGGGACAGGACCACGTTGTTGCGGTTCTTGTCCAGCTCGATGATCTTGGCCTCGAGCTCGCGCCCGACGTAGGGCAGCAGGTCGCGCACGCGGCGCATCTCCACCAGCGAGGCGGGGAGGAAGCCGCGCAGCCCGATGTCCAGGATGAGGCCGCCCTTGACAACCTCGATGACGGTGCCGGTGACGATCCCGTCCTCGTCCTTGATCTTCTCGATCGTGCCCCACGCCCGCTCGTACTGCGCGCGCTTCTTCGAAAGGATCAGGCGGCCCTCCTTGTCCTCCTTCTGGAGGACCAGGGCCTCGACCTCGTCGCCGACGCTGACGACCTCGTTGGGGTCGACGTCGTGCTTGATCGAGAGCTCGCGCGAGGGGATGACGCCCTCGGTCTTGTAGCCGATGTCGAGCAGGACCTCGTCCCGGTCGACCTTGACGATGACACCCTCGACGATGTCGCCGTCGTTGAAGTACTTGATGGTCTCGTCGATCGCGGCGAGGAAGGCCTCCTCGCCACCGATGTCGTTGACCGCGACCTGAGGGGTGGCGGGGGCGGACTCGACGCTGCTAGCCGTCATGTAGTGGGGGCTCCGATGCGGACAGGTACTCGGCGGTGATGCGCGCGAGGGCCCGGTCCGGCGTGCCGATGGACCCGTTCCGCTGGGCGAAAGAGACCGTCTGATCGACAAGCTGAGCACGGCCTGCTCCGTCCGAGGCGTGCAGACCCACGTGCGCGTCGGCCAGGATACGGGCGCGCGCCAAGAGGGGTCAACGCGCCCCCCACAGGTCGCTCCCCAGAGCTCTGCGCGGAACTGTATCCCCTGGCCGGTGGAGCGGCGCGAGGACGGCGGCGCGGCGGTCCGGCGGCACCCGGGCGGACGACGGAGGGCATCACGTGAGCGACTGGCTGGACGGCCGCGACGACGGGCTCGACGCCGACGGCGCGCCGGCGGTGCTGCGCCGCCCGGCGGGCACCGGCGAGACCGCCCGGGCCAACCGGTCCTGGTGGGACGAGGAGGCGCTCGACTACCAGGCCGAGCACGGCGCGTTCCTGGGCGACGCCCGCTTCGTCTGGTGCCCGGAGGGGCTGGACGAGGCCGAGGCGCACCTTCTCGGCGACGTCGCCGGCCGGCGGGTGCTGGAGGTGGGCGCCGGCGCGGCGCAGTGCTCGCGCTGGCTCGCCGGCCAGGGGGCGCAGCCGGTGGCCTTCGACGTCTCGCTCGCCCAGCTGCGCCAGGCCGCGGTGCTCGACGCCCGCACCGGGGTCCGGGTGCCGGCCGTGGTGGCCGACGCCGTCGACCTGCCCTTCGCCGACGCCTCGTTCGACCTGGCCTGCTCCGCCTACGGCGCGGTGCCGTTCGTGGCCGACTCCGCCCGGCTGATGGCCGAGGTGGCCCGGGTGCTGCGCCCGGGCGGCCGCTGGGTGTTCTCGGTCACCCACCCGGTGCGCTGGTGCTTCCCAGACGACCCCGGCGAGGGCGGGCTCACCGCGCGGGACAGCTACTGGGACCGCACCCCCTACGTGGAGCAGGACGAGCGCGGCCGGGCCACGTACGTCGAGCACCACCGCACGCTGGGCGACCGGGTGCGCGAGGTGGTCGCCGCCGGGCTGCTGCTCGAGGACGTCGTGGAGCCGGAGTGGCCGGACTGGAACGGGCAGACCTGGGGCGGCTGGAGCCCGCTGCGCGGCGCGGTGCTGCCGGGCACCGCGATCTTCTGCTGCCGCAAGCCCTGACGCTGCTCAGCGGGCGCCCACCGGCTCCGGGGCCGGCTCGGCGTGCCGTGCGGGGGCCGGGGGCTCGTGCCGGCCGCCGAGCAGGAGGACCAGCCCGACCACCACGAGCCCTACGCCGAGCACGAGCAGCACGATCTGCGTGGTGGTGCCGATCAGGTTGAGCTTGTCGATGCCGTCCTTGGCGGTCTTGACGTTGCCGTTGACGGTGGCGTCGGTGAACGTGAGCGTGCCCAGCAGCGCGGGCTTGCCGGCCAGGGCGCCCTGGGAGAACAGGCGCCGCTGCTGCTCCTGGCCCTTGACGATGAGCCCGGTGCGCGGCTCGATCCAGACCGTGCGGGTGTTGGCGTAGGTGCCGGGCACCTTCAGGCCGGGGACCAGGTCCACCGGCGTGGTGGGGATCTGCTGCACGAACACGTAGGTGGTCAGGCCCTGGATGTCCTCCTCGCGCTGGTAGCGCATCGGGAAGGCCTTGCGCAGCACCGTGTCGAAGAACTGGTAGGTCGTCTTCTCGGTGTTGAACGGGAACTTGTAGCTCAGGCCCACGTGCGCGGTGGGCTCGCCGTCCACGGTCTCCTTGAACTGCGGCTCGTTCACCGCCTGCCCGGTGTGCCGGTCGCTGGCCACCCGGTCGGTGGTCACCGACAGAAGCCGCGGGTCGGTGGCGGCCACGCACGGCGGCGTCGACCCGATGACCCGGACGGTGCACAGGCTCTCGTCCAGCACGATGACGTCGCCGGTGCTGGCCTTGACGTCCGGCACCACCGTTCGTGTCGCCCGCACCAGCGGCACGACCGTCTGCCGGTCCGCGGCCACGTCGTACTGCAGCACGTTGCGCGCCTCGGCGATCGACGGGTCGATCGAGTCGAAGGGCGTCTTCACCAGCCGCGGTGTGACCACCCACCGCAGCAGCGGCGCCAGCACGATGAAGGCGACCCCCAGGGCCAGCAACGCGATCCCGAAGCCTCGTCGCACGGCGTCCCCCGCTCGACAGGGAGTCCCCGGAGGTCTCCCGATGGCTCGGACGCTAGCAGCGGCACGTGATCGGGACTCCCGCAATCGCCAACGCCTACGCCCCGTCGGACGCACGCTGACCGAAGACGTTGTGCAGGACAGGCACGTCTTCTTCGCCATCCCCCGCGCGAGCACCGGGAGCAGCCGAGCCGTGACGCAGACCGATCCGCTCCCCCGGGCAGCCTCGGCCGCCGCGCCTCCGCACGCCGGCGAAGCGATCGACCTGGTGCCGCCCGCGGTGCGCTCCGCGCTCGCCCGGCTGCGCGCCGCCACCACCCGCACCGACGTCGGCGCGCTCGCGATCGTGCTGCTGCAGCTGGTCCCGGTCGCCTACCTCGTGGTCCCCGGCTCGCTCTACACAGACGACCTGCGCGCGCAGGGCTACGCGGCCGGGCGGTCGTGGTGGCCGTTCGTGGTGCAGTCGAACGGGACGCACGTGAGCGTGCTGGCGCGGACCTACGACTGGGCCACGGTGCGCTGGGCCCCGCTGGAGCACTGGCCGGCGGTCGCGGTCACGCTGGGGCTGCGGGTTGCGCTGCTGGCGGTGCTCTGGTGGCTGCTGCGCGACCTGTTCGGCCCGCGCCCGGCCGCGCTGCTCCCGCTGGCGCTGGTGGCGGTGACCCCGGCGCTGGTGCCGACCACGGCGTGGAACCGGCAGGCGCTGCCGAACCTTTTCGTGGTCACGGTGCTGCTGGCGGCGACCGCTCTGCACGTGCGCTGGCTGCGCTCGGGGCGGGCCCGCCTGCTGCTGGGCGCCGGCGGCTGCGTCGTGCTCGGACTGCTGATGTTCGAGAAGGCGGTCGCGATCGGGCCGTGGCTGGTGCTGGTCACGCTGCTGCTGCCGGAGACCGGCGGCGTCCCGGCGCGGCTGCGGCTGGTGCTGCGGGCCTGGCCGGCGGTGGTGCTCTATGCCGTGCTGGACGGGGTCTTCGTGGCGCTGTACCTGCTCGGTCCCTACCAGTCACCGGGCAGCGACGGCGGCACGAGCGCCGGGGAGGTGCTGGCGGCGCTGCAGCACCTGGTCGGCGACACCCTGGCCGTGGCGCTGCTGGGCGGCCCGCTGGCCTGGCGCGAGGCATCCCCCTACTACGGCACGTCGGACTCCCCCACGTGGCTGTCGGCGGTGTGCGTCACCGCCTGCGCGCTGCTCGTGGTGGGGACGCTCGTCCGGCGCCGGCGGCCGGCGGCGCGCGCCTGGCTGCTGCTGGCCGGCTACGTGGTGCTGGCCTTCCCGGTGGTCGCCGCCGGGCGGCTCGGCGGCTACGGCGCGAGCATCGGGGCCACCTACCGGCTGTGGGCCGACGTCGTCGTGGTCGCCGTCCTCGCGGCGGCCCTGGCCGTGCTGCCGCTGCGCCCCGGCGTGGACCCGCTGGCCGACCCGGCGGAACTCCCGCCTGCTGGCACGGGCGCTGCCCTTGGCACGCGCCGACGAAGGGCGGTCCGGGCCGGCGCCGGGCTGGTGGCTGCCACCGTGCTGGTCGCCTCGGTCCTGAGCACCGTGTCCTTCGCCCGGGTCTGGCACCGCAACCCCACCGGCGCCTACCTCGCCGCGGTCCGCGCGGGGACGGCGCACGGAGTGCACGCGCTCGCACCGCTGCCGCTGCCTGCGCCGGTGATGCCCTTCTGGATGGACCCGGACTACGACGTCGAGCAGCTGCTGGCGCCGCTGCAGCGCGACATCTCGGTGCACGACGCCGACCACGGCACCGCCATGCTCACCGCCGCGGGTGCCGTCGTGCCCGCCCGGTTCGTGGCGCGCACCTCCGCCGGTCCTGGTCCTAACGGGTTCTGCGGCCGGTCCATCCAGCCCGGGGCCGCCCGCCGGATCGCGTTCGAGCACCCGGTGGCCTACCGGCACGACGACGTCGTGCGGCTGGCGCTGCTCGTCGGCGGCGGTGCCACCGCGATCGAGGTGTCCGTGGTCACGTCGTCCGGTCGCTCGGTGACCGTGCCCTCGCGCAGCCCGCTGCTGCTGTCCGCGGGGCCGCACGTGCTGCTCGCGCGGGCGCCGTTCGACCGGGCCGCCCCGGTGGACGCGCACGGCGCTCCCCAGCAGGTCTTCGTCGGCGTCGACGTGCGGGCGCTGAACCAGGGCGTGCACCTGTGCGTGGTCTCGGTGTCCTACGGCAGCGTGCTGCCGGCCGGCACCGCGGCCGCGACCCAGGGGGCGGCGCGGTGACGGCCGTCGGGCCGGCGCGCGCACCGGTCGCCGCCCCGCCCGGGCCCGCGGGCGGCGTCGTCCGGGGGTTCCCGCTGCTGGACGGCTACCGCGCGCTGGCCGCCTCCGCCGTGGTGGTGACCCACGTCGGGTTCAACACGGGGGCCGCGCTGAACGGCCACGCGGCCGGGCTGCTGGCCCGGCTGGACATCGGCGTGGCGCTGTTCTTCCTCATCTCCGGCTTCCTGCTGTTCCGGCCGTGGGCGTTGAGCCACCTCGCCGGCGCTCCTCGGCCGGCCGCGGGCCCCTACCTGTGGCGGCGCGCGCTGCGGGTGCTGCCGGCCCTGTGGGTGGCGGTGCTCGGCGTCTCGGTGCTCGTGCCCGAGAACGGGCCGGTGCCGCTGCCGACGTGGCTGGCGCAGCTGGCGCTGCTGCAGACCTACCTGCCGGTGCGCCAGCTGCTCGGGCTGTCCCCGCTGTGGAGCCTGGCCACCGAGGTCGCGTTCTACCTGGTGCTGCCCCTGCTCGGCGCCGGCCTCGTCGCCCTGCGCGGCGGCACGCTGGAGCAGCGGATGCGGCGTGCCGTGCTGGGCCTGGTGGCGCTCGGTGCGGTCCCGCTGCTGTTCCGGTCCCTGGTGCTCGGCGGCCAGATCCCCGCCGGTGACGCCTCGTTCTGGCTGCCGGCCTACCTGGACTGGTTCGCCCTGGGCATGTTCCTGGCGCTCGTGCGCGCCTACCGCGAGCTGGCCCCGCAGACCCGCCGGTGGACGCTCCTCGAGGACCTCGCCGCCGGGCCGGGGGCGTGCTGGGCGGCGGCCGCCGCGCTGTACGTCGTCGCGAGCACGCAGATCGCCGGCCCGCGCTCGCTGCTCGCACCCACCGCCTTCGAGGCCACGGCCAAGCACTGGCTCTACGCCGCGGTCGCGTTCCTCGCGCTCCTGCCGGGTGTACTCGGCGACCCGGGCCACGGCCGCATCCGCCGCCTGCTCGGCAGCCGCCCCCTACGCTTCGTCGGAGACGTCTCCTACGGCATCTTCCTGTGGAACATGCCGGTGCTGTTCCTCGTCTTCCGACTCCTGCACCTGACCGTCTTCGACGCCCCGTTCTGGCGCACCCTCGCCGTGGTCTACGTCGTCACGCTCGCGGTCGCGACGGCCAGCCACTACGTGGTGGAACGCCCGTTCCTCCACCTGAAGGACCGCCTGCCCGGCAGGCCGACGAGGAGCGCGCAGGCCACCGCCGCCAGGGCCAGCAGCTGAGCCGGCCACCCGGACGCCCCCGGGGCCGCCGACGGCCACGGTGCGGCCGCGGCCAGGGGGGCGGCCGCGGCGGCGTAGCCGCCCGACCCGCGCGCCGCCGCGGCCGGGCTGCTGGCCCGGGACCACACCAGCACCGGCACGGCCAGCGCCAGGGCGGCCACCCCGGTCCAGCCGGACCACACCACCAGCAGCAGCGCCCCGACGGCCACCACGGCCGCCGCGGAGGCCGGGGTGGGGGCGCGGGCCGGCGCCGGCGGACGGGACCCGGCGCCGCGGGCCGGCACCGCCGCCAGCGCCACCAGCGCGAGGACCAGCGCCAGCCCGCCCAGCAGCCCCGCGCGGTACGGCCCGGCCGGGGCGTAGGTGAGCGTGAGCGTGCCGCCGGAACCGGGCGGGACGAGCCAGCCCTGCTGCCAGCCGTCGATCCGCACCGGAGCCAGGGCCCGTCCGGCCAGCGTGGCGCGCCAGCCGTCGTTGGCGTTCTCGTGCACGGTGAGGACGCGGGCGACGCCCGCCGCCGGCACCTGGACGGTCCGGTGCTCCGGCCCCCACGCGTCGACGAGCGGGACGACCGAGGGCGCCTCCCCCACGGGGGGCGTGGCCGGCTGCAGGGTGAGCGAGCGGGGCGCCAGCTCCGCGCTCGGCGTCAGCGCGACCCGGTGGGTGCCGGCGGCCAGCGGCAGCGGGCCCCCGGTGCAGGCGGTGAGGCGGAGCGGTGCGCCGGTCAGCAGGTCGCCGACCCGGCCCGCGGCGCGGGTGGGCAGCACCCGCCCGTCGACGGTGAGCGCGGGTGCGTAGCCGCAGGGGACGGCCAGGGGGGCGTGCGGGTCGACGCCCCGGCGCAGGTCGTCCGCGCCGAGCAGGCGCACCTCGGAGACCCCGACCGGGAGCCGGCTGCGGACCCCGCTCGTGGACAACGACCAGCGGGCGTCCACCGCCGTGAAGCGCAGCCGCACCCGGTCGGTCGTCACCGGCCGGAACCGCACGTAGCCCTCGGCGTCCACCGGCTGGGTGGTGCTGCGCCCGCCGGCGCTCACCTGCACCGCGGCCGGCCGGGATGCTGCCAGGGCGGGGTCGACCAGCAGCTGCAGGCCGGTGAGCCTGCGCGGCCGGGGCAGGGTGAGCGTGAGGGTGGGGTCGGGGTCGCCGGCCGAGGCGGTCCAGCCGGTGCCCAGGTCCCGGTCCACCGCCGCCTGGGGGCGGGCCGCCGGGTCGGGCACCAGGGTGGACGAGGCGCTGGCGAGCAGGGCAGGTCCGACAGGTCGTAGGAGAGCGTCGAGCGCCGGTCCCGGGCGGGCGACGACCGCGGCGTCGACGGCGTAGCTCGCGGCCGCCGGGAGCGTGACGTCGTCGTCGATCGAGGTCTGCTCGCCCGGACGGGCCAGGCCCGGCGCGCACAGCGGGCGCTGCCCGGCGAACAGGCAGCTGCCCCGGGCACCCGGGGGCACCCGCAGCACCACGGTGCTCGCACCGGTGGTGGCCGCTGTGCCTTGTGTGGTCGCGGTCGGGGCGACGACGACCCGCTGCACCCGCACCCCGGGGACCGTGATCTCGGCGAAGCCGGCCTGCCCGCCGGAGCGCACGGCGGTCACGGTGACGCGCAGGTGGCGGGTCGGACCGGGTGGGACCGCCAGCGGGGTCGCACTCCCCCGGGCGCCGAGGTCGGTCTGCGCCCGGCCGGCGTCGGTGCTGACGAGCACCCGCGAGGCGTCGGCCACCGCGGGGTCGGCCGGCACCGTGAGGCTCAGGTTCTCCAGCGTGCGCGGCGAGCCGAGGTCGAGCTCCACCCACTGTCCTACGGGGGGCCGGAAGGCGCCGCTGCGCCAGGAGGTGGCGGGGTCTCCGTCGAAGGCGGCGTCGGGCCGGTACGCGGGGTTGCGCCCGACCAGCGCCTTCGCATCCGCGGCGGAGGACGAGGCGGTGACCGCCGAGGCCCCCTCGTAGCGGACCACGGTGCGGGCGCGCGGCGGCGAGAGGTCGTAGTCGTGCGCCGCCCGGTCGGCGAGGAACGGCTGGCCCGCGGTGAGGGTGCTCGAGCCGTTGTCCCGCATCGCGCCGAAGTCGACCTCCCGCCGGCGGTAGCCGTCGGTCAGCACCGTGCCTCCCGGCCTGAGCCCGGCGGGCAACGGGTCCCCGTGCAGCACCGCGGCCCGCTGCCCGAGCACGCCGGTGTCCTCCAGGGTGAGCAGGTCCTCCGGCCCTCCGACGACGTCGAGCAGCTGCCCGGCCTGGCGCAGCTCGACCGGACCCCGGTAGGGCACGACGCGCCACACCTCCACCGCCGGGTAGGGCAGGTCCAGGCCGCGGTCGACGTAGGTGGCCGGCAGCTGGGTGCCGCCGACCACCGGGCCGAAGCTGGTCACCGGCTGCAGGCCCCGCGAGCGGGCCAGGGTCTGGTGCACCAGCAGCGGCTCGGGGGCGCCGGTGCCGACCCAGTCGAGGTCGTTGCGCAGCACGAGGAACTCGATGCCGGCCCGGGCCAGGAACGGCGCCAGGCCGCCGGACGCCTCGCCGCTGCCCAGCCGGGTCTCGACCGCGTCCAGGACCCGGATCGCGCCGGCGGTGCCCAGCGGGACGCCGTCGCGCTCGGCCCAGGGGCGGTGCAGCAGCGGCTGGAGGACGTCGTCGCGCGGGGCGCCCCAGCCGTAGGCCGACGCCATCGCGCCGGGCCGGACCAGCACCCGCCCCTGCCCGGGCTGGCCGTTGAGCCAGCCCGCCGCCTGCCGCCAGTAGCCGGGCACCGCCGTGAACGAGCCGGGCTGGGGCAGCGCGCCGACCAGCGCCGGCGCGGCGGCCACCAGCACGGCCAGCGCGCCCACCGCCGGGACGGCGTGCCGGGCCGCGGGCAGCTGGCGGACCGGGCGCAGGCGCACGGCGGCGAGCAGGTGCGCCAGCCCCAGCGCGAGCGGCAGGCGGAGCACCGGATCGGCCTTGTGCGTGTTGCGGAACGCGGCCAGCGGGCCGTCGAGCAGGTGCGCCACCGTCCCCGCCAGCGGTCCGGAGCCCGCTCCCGCGTGCCCGGCGGTCAGCAGCACCAGCCCGACCAGCGCTCCGCCCACGAGGAACCCGCGCTCGGGCAGGCCGCGCCAGGCGAGCCCGGCGACGCCGGCGGCGGCCAGCAGCCCTCCGGCCAGCACCAGCGTCCGCACGGTCAGCAGGTCCCAGCCCGCCGGCCACTGCGGCCCGCTGCCCGAGGCGAGGTAGGGCACCCAGTGCGTCACGCCGCGCAGCGCGTTGGCCGGCGAGGCCTGGCTGGTGGTCACCGCCGCGGACTCGATCCAGTCCAGGAACGGCGGGCTGAACCGGCCGAGCAGCAGCAGCGGCACCACCCACCAGGTGGTGGCCAGCACCACCGCGAGCGACCACCAGGCCAGCAGCCGGCGCCGCCGCGGGCCTGGGGCGCGGGTGAGCAGCCAGCACGCGGCCAGCGGGAGCGTCATGAGCGTGGCGGCCGCGTTGACGCCGCCCACGCAGGCCAGGGCCAGGCCGGAGCGAGCGGCGGCACGGCGCTCCGAGCCGCCCTGCGCGCCCGCCACCAGCGGCAGCAGCACCCACGGCGCCAGGGCCAGCGGCCACACCTCGGCGGACACCGCGCCCAGCTCGCTCACCGTCCTCGCCGACAGCGCGTAGGAGGCCGCGGCGACCAGTCGGGTGGCGGGCGTGCCGATGCCGAGGCGGGCGGCCAGCCGCTCGGTCCCGGCGGCGGCCAGCACCAGCAGCAGGGCCCACCAGCACCGCTGCACGACCCAGGTGGGCAGGCCGAGCGCCTGGCCGAGCGCGAAGAACGGACCCATCGGCCACAGGTAGCCGTAGGCCTGGTTGCGCAGGCTGCCCATGGCCGTCGTCGGGTCCCACAGGTGCCAGGCGCCGGCCAGGAAGTGCCCGGGCGCGACCGACAGGTCGAGCTTGGTGTCCGGCACGATCTGCCCGGGTTGCTGGACGAACGCGACCGCCACGAGGGCCAGCAGCAGTGCGGTGCGTCTCATCGCGTGCACGCGCTGCGAGCGCTGCACGGCCCGGCGGGGCGGCTCGGGCGCCTGTCGCGTCCGCTCCAGCACCGCCGGGCCGCTCGTCACCGGACTGTCACCGGTCGCTCACCGTTTCCTCAGCACCAGCAGCAGGTTCCACGAGGCGACCTCGCGCAGCCCGGGCACGCGCACCACCCAGGCCAGCCAGGCGGGGTGGTAGCGGGGCACCGCCTCCACGACGTCGACGCCGGGGTGGCTGCGTGCCCAGCGCAGCATCCGGGCGGCGGAGAGCGGGAAGAGCGTCGTCCCGTAGCGGTTCTTGGGCGGATGGCCGTTCTTCAGCCGGTAGCGGCGCTCCGCACGCGCGCCGCCCAGGTAGTGCCACGGCGAGGTCTCGTGCCCTCCCCACGGGGAGAGCCAC
This sequence comes from Motilibacteraceae bacterium, assembly GCA_051953655.1. Taxonomy (GTDB): domain Bacteria; phylum Actinomycetota; class Actinomycetes; order Motilibacterales; family Motilibacteraceae; genus JBQCHF01. The sequence goes on along the minus strand of JBQCIO010000345.1, from coordinate 3,235 downwards.
AGCGTGTAGCTGAGGTGGACCAGGCCGCCGGGCCGCACGACGCGCACCAGCTCCTCGGCCAGCCGCTCCGGTGCGGCGACGTGCTCGAGGACGTTGCTGCACAACGCGATGTCCACGCTGTCGTCCCGCAGCGGCAGGTGCTGTCCGTCGCCGCGGAGCACACCGCCGGTGACGCTGACGCCCTCCGACAGCTCGTCGGAGTCGGGCTCCACCCCGAGGTGACGCGCCCCGGCCTGCTCGAGCACGGTGCGGTACCAGCCCGGCCCGCTGCCGACGTCGAGCACCAGCGCGCCGCTGAGCGACCCGTGCCGCGACAGCTGCGCCACCACGTCCTGTGCCAGGGCGGTCGCGAACTGTTCCGGGTGTGATTGCTCCTGCCGAAACGCTCGGAGCAGACGCAGGCTGCGACCTACGTTCCGCGCATCGGGCAGCGGCGCCGCAGCCCCTCGGCAGATCGCCACCATGCGGCGATGCTAGGTCGGCGCGACGGACCGGCGGCCCGATCGGGAAAGGTCACCGAGAGGCCACCGGATGGTCGGCGAGGGTGTTCGGGTCCTCCTGCTGAGCTGGCGGGACACCACCCATCCGCAGGGCGGCGGCTCCGAGGTGTACGCCGAGCGGGTGGCCGCCGGGCTGTCCGGACGCGGGCACCAGGTCACGATGTTCTGCGCCGCGCACCGGGGCGCGCCCTCCGAGGAGACGACGCGGGACGGGGTGCGGATCGTGCGGGGTGGCGGTGAGCTGTCGGTCTACCCGCACGCCGCCCTCTCCTACGCCTCGGGCCGGCTCGGGCGGGCCGACGTCGTCGTCGACGTGCAGAACGGGATCCCCTTCGCGGCCCGGGCCTGGTTCCCCGGACCGGTGGTACTGCTGTGCCACCACGTGCACCGCGAGCAGTGGCCGGTGGTGCGCGGGCCGCTCGGTGCGCGGGTGGGGTGGGCGGTGGAGTCGCGCCTGTCCCCGTGGCTGAACCGCGGGACGCCGTACGTCACGGTGTCGCGGGCCTCCGCGGCCGAGCTCGTGTCGCTCGGCGTGGACCCGGCCGCGGTCACGGTCATCCACAACGGCACCGACGAGCCGCCGCCGGTCCGGCACGCCCGGTCGATGACCCCGCTGCTGTGCGTGCTGGGCCGGCTGGTGCCGCACAAGCGGGTGGAGGTTGCCATCGACGTCGTCGCGGCGCTGCGCACCCGGCACCCGGGGCTGCGGATCGCCGTGGTGGGGCGCGGCTGGTGGGAGGACGAGCTGCGCGAGCACGCCGCGCGCCGCGGGCTGGGGCCGGACGTCGTCGAGTTCACCGGCTGGGTGGACGAGCGGACCAAGCACGCCTGGCTCGAGCGGGCGTGGGTGTCGCTGGTCCCCTCGCTCAAGGAGGGCTGGGGGCTGGCCGTGGTGGAGGCCGCGGCGCACGGGGTGCCGTCGGTCGCCTTCGCCGGCGCCGGCGGGGTGGCCGAGTCGGTGTTGCACGGGCGCACCGGGCTGCTGGCCGACGACGTCGACGGGTTCACCGCGCACGTGGCGCGGCTGCTCGACGACGGCGGGCTGCGGCGACGGTTCGGCACCGCCGCCCGCGCCCACGCCGCTCACTACACGTGGTCAGAGACAGTGGACCAGTGGGAGGCGCTGCTGCTGCGGACCGTCGGGCGGCGACCGCTTCCCGCCGAGATTTACCGCTTCACGCCGTGAATTCACGGCGCACAGCGACCAATGGTCACGCTAACGTGATCGTTGGCGACGGGCCGGCGGCGGTCAGCAGGGTCGAGGTCAGCGGGTGCCGTAGACAGGGATGACCGGCTGGTTGACGGCCGGGGAGTTGGCCGGGGTGGTGCCCTGGCTCTGCACGATGAAGGCGCCGGCGCCGATGGCGAGCAGGGCGCCGACCACCGCGGCCACGACGAGTCCGAGGATGGTTGCCACCGCGAGCCTCCCTGATCGAGCCGGGACGCTCCGGACGCTAGTCGCCCGGCCTGCGTCGCGCTGGGGAACAGGGTCCTGCCGATCAGGGGTCCGGGACGCGCAGCAGGGTGAGGTCGGGGCCCACGACGACCGGCACGAGGCCGTCCAGCGCGTGCGGCGGCACCGGCGGGCCGGGAGTGCGGTGCTCGACGAGGACCCAGCCGACGCCGTGCGCGGCCAGGTGCGGTGCCAGCGTCTCGTCGCCGGCCAGCAGTGCGCCGACCTCCTGCGCCCGCGGGTCCTCCCCGCGCACGGTCCGCTCCCCCACCGGCAGATAGTCGGCGACGACCGTGGTCCGCGGCAGCCAGCGCGGAGCCGGGTCCAGCGCGGTGCGCCCGCCGTTCCAGGTGAACCGGCGGAAGGCGGCCCACGGGAGCACGACGACGTCGCCGGGCCGGTCCGGCGATTCGAGCGCGGCCCGGACCCGCTCCCAGTCCCGCGGGTAGGCCACCGGCCGCAGCCGGTCGTGCGCGCCCCAAGCCAGCCCGGGCAGCGCGAGCACCGGGAGCAGCAGCCCGAGGGCGGCCAGTGCCGCGAGGGCCGGCCGGGTCGCGAGCCGCTGGGCGAGGTGCTCGAGCCCGAGGGCCCAGGCCACGCAGACGAAGGGCGCGGCCAGCGCGAGCCACTTCTGCCCGTCCCGGAGCAGGCCCGCGCCGGGGACCGTGCCGGTCGCCCACTCCAGGGCGGCGCGGGTCGGCGGCAGCGCGCCGAGCAGCGCCAGTGCGAGCCCGAGCGCGGCGAGGACGGCGAGGTCGCGCAGCAGCGACGGGGCGCGCCGGCGCAGCCGGACGACGCCCGCCAGCCCGACGCCGATCCCGACGACGGCCGCCACGGCGGCGTAGACGGTGTCGCGGCCCGGCGGGACGACGTCGGCGTTCCACACCCCGCCCAGGGTGAGCAGCGAGCCGGGCAGCCCGAGCGGCGTGTCCGGCCGGGCGGCGAACGCGGCCACGCCCGCCGGGTCCGACGTGCCGCCGTATCGGACCGCGTGCACGATCCCGGCCACCAGCCAGGGCAGCTGCAGGGCGAGCGTGCCGCCGAGCAGCACCGCCCGGGTGCGCGCGGCGACGTCGCGCCGCGCGACCGCGACGGTCACGACCGCCAGCGCCAGCAGCCCTCCGGTGGGCGTGAGCGAGCACGCGGCCACCAGCAGCAGGCACGGGATGACGCCGCGTCCGCCCCCCTCGTCCCCCCACCCCCCACCCTCGCGGGGGGTAGCTCGACGAGGGTTGTCGGGGGGGGGCCGGACCCGTGGAGCTCGCGGCGGGGGGGGGCGGGG
>JBQCIO010000344.1:0-15005 GCA_051953655.1 Motilibacteraceae bacterium | reverse complement strand
GGATCTCGACCTGCTGGATCTCGACCTGCTGGATCTCGACCTGCTGGATCTCGACCTGCTGGATCTCGACCTGCTGGATCTCGACCTGCTGGATCTCGACCTGCTGGATCTCGACCTGCTGGGTCTCGACCTGCTGGGTCTCGACCTGCTGGATCTCGACCTGCTGGGCATCTGGTCCGGCGGACCAGCCGCCGGCGGCGCAGACGCTACGCGCCGGGCGGCATCGGTGTCAGCGGGTTTTCGTGCCCGTGCTGGTCGTGCGGGCGCTGCTGCTCGTCGCGACCGTGCTGCTCGTCCCCGCTCCCCTGGCCGCCCTCGCCGCGCGCCTGCGTGGTGGCGCTGCTCGGCCAGACCTCGTCCACCGTGGCGTTGAGCGCGGCGCCGATGAGCACCGCGATGGCGAGCATGTAGAGCCAGATGAGCACGACGATCGGCGCCGCCAGCGGGCCGTAGATCGACGTCGACGAGCCGCCCACGGAGAAGGACAGGAAGCGCCGCAGGGCGATCGAGCCGAGGATCCAGATGGCCAGGGCGAGGAAACCGCCGGGCAGGTCCCACCGCCACGGCGTCCGCACCGGCACCGCCACGTGGTAAAGCGTGGTCAGGAAGACGACCGAGAGCAGCACGACCACCGGCCAGTAGAGCAGCAGCGCCCAGTCCAGCTCGGGCGGCAGCAGGTCGCCTACCAGCTCCGGTCCCACGAGGACGAGCGGGATCGTCACCGATCCCAGCAGCAGGCCGATGAGGTAGAGGCTGAAGGACAGCACGCGGGTGCGGATGATGCCGCGGCGCCCGGACAGCCCGTACATGATCGTGATGGTGTCCACGAACACGTTGAGCACCCGGGAGCCGGACCACAGCGACAGCACGAACCCGACCGAGATCAGGTCGATGCGGCCCTTGCGCAGGACGTCGTCCAGCGTCGGGACGATGACGTCGGCCACGCTCTTGGCCGACAGCAGCAGTCCGGCGACGTGGATGATGCGGCCGCGCACCTGGTCGACGACCTGGGTGCCGAGCAGGTCCGCCGCGTAGCCGATGCTGCCGACCAGCCCGAGCAGGAGCGGCGGCAGCGAGAGCAGGGCGAAGAAGCCGGCCTCGGCGGCCAGGCCGGTGACCCGGTAGCGGAAGCAGACCTGGATGGTGCCGGTGATGAGGCGCCAGACGGCGCGCAGCGGCGACATCGTGCGCACGCGGGCGGCGCGGCCCGCGCGGCTCGCTCCGGTGTCCACGGTGCCCGCCACCCCTCAACGGTAGCCAGCGCGCGGCGGACCGCCCTCCGACACCACGAGGGCGGCCGCGTGCACCGATGCGACCGTCCTGCATGCTGGACTTCAGGTCCGTCATGCGGACAGAGGTGCACGCCTTCCCGCACCACAGGTACGTTCTGCGCATGACCGGCACCGCGACCCTCCTCGTCGCGCGGCTCCACGTGGACAACTGCCACGTGTCGAGCGCGGTCTGTTGCTCCGCCTGAGCGTCCTGTTCCAGCCCTGAGCCGATGCCGTCTCCGGCGTCGTCACCGCTCGCCCCTCCCCCGCTGACGCGGCACCCGCCGCGCCCGCCCCGCTGCCGACGACGTCGTCCGCAGCGCCGGGGGCTCCGGCATCCATGCAGCCGCGCTGCCGCGGCCACCGCCGCACCCGTGCACGTCCACTCGGAGGACTTCGCCGTGACCGTCGTCGAGCAGACCCCCACCCCCACCCGCAGCACCGCGCCCGGCCGGCGCGGGGCGGCCAAGGGCCAGGGCCAGTGGGCCCTGGGTCACCGTGAGCCGCTCAACGGCACCGAGCAGATGAAGAAGGACGACGACGGGCTCAACGTCCGCCGCCGCATCGAGACGATCTACGCCAAGGGCGGCTTCGCCTCGATCGACCCCACGGACCTGCACGGCCGGATGCGCTGGTGGGGCCTCTACACCCAGCGCCGTCCGGGCATCGACGGGGGCCGCACCGGCATGCTCGAGCCGCACGAGCTCGAGGACGAGTACTTCATGCTGCGCGTCCGCGTCGACGGCGGCGCCCTCACGCCGGAGCAGCTGCGCACCATCGGCGAGCTGTCCACCGCCTACGCCCGCGACACCGCCGACATCACCGACCGGCAGAACGTCCAGCTGCACTGGGTCCGGATCGAGGACGTGCCCACCATCTGGGAGCGGCTCGAGGCCGTCGGGCTCTCCACCACCGAGGCTTGCGGGGACGTCCCCCGCGTCGTCCTCGGCTCCCCGGTGGCCGGGGTGAGCGCGGAGGAGGTGCTCGACCCGCGCCCGGCGATCGCCGCGGTGCAGGCGCGCGCCGTGGGCAACCCGGAGTTCTCCAACCTGCCGCGCAAGTACAAGACCGCCATCTCCGGGATGCAGGACATCGTCCACGAGGCCAACGACTGCGCCTTCGTCGGCGTCGTGCACCCCGAGCTCGGCCCGGGCTACGACCTCTGGGTCGGCGGCGGCCTGTCCACCAACCCGATGCTCGCCCAGCGGCTGGGCGTCTGGGTCGCCCCGGACGACGTCGCCGAGGTCTGGGCTGGCGTCACCGGCATCTTCCGCGACTACGGCTACCGCCGGCTGCGCAACCGCGCCCGGCTGAAGTTCCTGGTGGCCGACTGGGGCGTCGAGCGCTTCCGCGAGGTGCTCGAGACCGAGTACCTGCACCGGGAGCTGCCCGACGGCCCGGCCATCCCGGCCGTGCCGCCGGTCGACCACGTCGGCGTCCACCGGCAGAAGGACGGCCTGTTCTACGTCGGCGCCACTCCTACCGTCGGTCGGACCTCCGGCAGGGTGCTGACCAAGGTGGCCGAGCTGGCCGCCGCGCACGGTTCCGGCCGGCTGCGCACCACGCCGATGCAGAAGCTGCTCGTGCTCGACGTGCCCGAGGACCGGGTCGACTCCCTCGTGGAGGGCCTGGAGGAGATCGGGCTGCGCGTGCGGCCCAGCTCGTTCCGGGCCGGCACCCTGGCCTGCACCGGCATCGAGTTCTGCAAGCTCGCCATCGTCGAGACCAAAGGCCGGGCCGCGTCCCTGGTCGAGGAGCTGGAGAAGCGGATCGGGGACCTCGACTCCCCGATCAGCATCAACGTCAACGGCTGCCCCAACTCCTGCGCGCGGATCCAGGTGGCTGACATCGGCCTCAAGGGCCAGCTGGTCACCGACGCCGAGGGCAACCAGGTCGAGGGCTTCCAGGTGCACCTGGGCGGCGGCCTCGGGCTCGACTCGGGGCTGGGCCGCAAGCTGCGCGGGCACAAGGTGACCGCCGACGAGCTGGCGGACTACGTCGAGCGGCTCGTGCGCCGCTGGCAGGACCAGCGCGAGGAGGACGAGCGCTTCGCCCAGTGGGTGGCCCGCGCCGACGAGGCGGACCTGCGGTGAGCGAGCGCGCCACCCCCTTCCACTGCCCCTACTGCGGGGACGAGGACCTGCGCCCGCACGAGGCCTCGCACGGCGCCTGGTCGTGCCGGTCCTGCACCCGCGTGTTCAGCCTGAAGCTGCTCGGCCTGCGGCCGGCCGGGCCGTCCCCGTCGGAGGTCTCCCCGTGACTGCCGCATCCGTCGACACCACCGCCGCGCTGCTCGCCGTCGGGTCCGCCCGCGCGGCGCAGGCGCTGGCCGAGGGCGGGGTCGTCGCCGAGGCCCGGGCCGCGCTGGAGTGGGCTCGGGAGGCGTTCGGCGAGGAGGTCGTCGTGGCCTCGAGCATGGGCGACGAGGTGCTGGTGCACCTGGCCGCCCAGGCCGCGCCCGGCATCGACGTGCTCTTCCTGGACACCGGCTACCACTTCGCCGAGACCCTCGGCACCCGGGACGCGGTGGCCGCCACCCTCGACGTGCAGGTGCGCACGGTCCTGCCCCTGCTCACGATCGCCGAGCAGGACGCGCAGTACGGCGAGCGGCTGCACGAGCGCGCCCCCGACCAGTGCTGCGCGCTGCGCAAGGTCGAGCCGCTCGAGCGCGGCCTGGCCCCCTACGCCGCCTGGGTCACCGGGATGCGCCGGGTGGACGCGCCCACCCGGAGAGACATCGACATCGTCGGCTGGGACGCCAAGCGCGGCAAGGTGAAGCTCAACCCGATCGCCTCGTGGACCGACGACGACGTCGCCGCCTACGCCGCCGAGCACGGCGTGCTCATGAACCCGCTGCGCCAGCTGGGCTATCCGTCGATCGGCTGCGCGCCCTGCACCCGCCCGGTCGCCGCCGGCGAGGACCCGCGGGCCGGTCGCTGGGCCGGGACCGACAAGACCGAGTGCGGCCTGCACACCTGATGGGAGCCACCGTGACCGCCACCCTGGACGCACCCGCCGCCGGCGGGCTCGGCGCCGCGCGCCTGTCCCAGCTCGACGTGCTCGAGTCCGAGGCCATCCACGTGATGCGGGAGGTGGCTGCCGAGTTCGAGCGGCCCGTGCTGCTCTTCTCCGGCGGCAAGGACTCCGTGGTCATGGCCCACCTGGCCCGCAAGGCGTTCTGGCCGGCCCCGGTGCCGTTCCCGGTGATGCACGTGGACACCGGGCACAACTTCCCCGAGGTGCTCGACTACCGCGACCGGTTTGTGGCCGAGCGCGGGCTGCGCCTGGTCGTGGCCAGCGTGCAGGACTCGATCGACGCCGGGCGCGTGCGCGAGCGGCCGGACGGCACGCGCAACCCGCTGCAGACCGTCACCCTGCTCGACGCCATCCTCGAGCACCGATTCGACGCCGTGTTCGGCGGCGGCCGCCGCGACGAGGAGAAGGCCCGCGCCAAGGAGCGCGTGTTCAGCCTGCGCGACGAGTTCGGCGCCTGGGACCCGCGCCGGCAGCGCCCGGAGCTGTGGAACCTCTACAACGGCCGCCACCGGCCGGGCGAGCACGTGCGGGTCTTCCCGCTGTCCAACTGGACCGAGCTGGACGTCTGGCAGTACCTCGAGCGAGAGCAGGTGGAGCTGCCCAGCATCTACTTCGCCCACCAGCGCCAGGTGTTCTGCCGGGACGGCATGTGGCTGGCGGTCACGCCGGTCACCCAGCCGCGTGCGGGCGAGCAGGTCGAGGTCCGCACCGTGCGCTACCGGACGGTGGGCGACATGAGCTGCACCGGTGCGGTCGAGTCCGACGCGGCGTCGTACTCGGCGGTGGTCGAGGAGGTGGCCGCCAGCCGGCTCACCGAGCGCGGCGCCACCCGCGCCGACGACCGCCTGTCCGAGGCCGCCATGGAGGACCGCAAGAAGGAGGGGTACTTCTAGTGAGCGCCGACCTTCTCCGCCTGGCCACCGCCGGCTCGGTCGACGACGGCAAGTCCACCCTGGTCGGCCGGTTGCTCTACGACACCAAGTCCGTGCTGGCCGACCAGCTCGCGCACATCGAGCGGGTCAGCACGGACAAGGGCCTGGAGCGGGTGGACCTCTCGCTGCTCACCGACGGCCTGCGGGCCGAGCGCGAGCAGGGCATCACCATCGACGTCGCCTACCGCTACTTCGCCACGGCCGACCGCAAGTTCGTGCTCGCCGACACCCCGGGGCACGTGCAGTACACGCGGAACATGGTGACCGGCGCCTCCACCGCCGAGCTCGCCGTGATCCTCGTCGACGCCCGCAAGGGCGTGCTGGAGCAGACCCGCCGGCACGCGGCGGTCTCCGCGCTGCTCGGTGTGCGCCACCTCGTGGTCGCCGTGAACAAGATGGACCTCGTCGGCTTCGACGAGGCCGTCTTCCGCGCCATCGCCGAGGAGCTGGCCGCGCACGTGGCCGTCCTGGGCGTCAGCGATGTCACGGCGATCCCGCTCAGCGCGCTCGAGGGCGACAACGTGGTGGACCGCTCGGCCCGCACCCCCTGGTACGACGGGCCGACGCTGCTCGAGCACCTCGAGAACGTGCCGGTGAGCGAGGATCCGGCCACGCAGCCGGCCCGCTTCCCGGTGCAGTACGTGGTCCGCACCCACACCCCCGACTACCGCGGCTACGCCGGGCAGGTGGCGGCCGGCGTGCTGACGGTCGGCGACGAGGTGGTCGTGCTCCCGCGCGGCCAGCGCGCCACGGTGGCCGGCATCGACACCTACGACGGCCCGCTGCAGCAGGCGGTGGCCGGCCAGTCGGTCACCGTCCGGCTGGCCGAGGACGTCGACGTCGCGCGCGGCGACCTGCTCGCCGCCGCCGACGGTGCGCCGGTCCCGACCCAGGACGTCGAGGGAACGGTGTGCTGGCTGGACGAACGCCCGCTCCGGCCCGGCGCCAGGGTGCTGCTGCGCCACGGCACGCGGACCGTCCGGGCGATCGTCCGTGAAGTGGTCGACCGGCTCGAGGTCGACACCCTCACCCGCACCCCGGCTCCGGGATCCCTGCGCCTCAACGAGATCGGGCACGTGCGGGTGCGGACCCAGGAGCCGCTGCCGCTGGACGACTACGCCTCCGTCCGCGCCACCGGGGCGTTCCTGCTCGTGGACGACACCGACGGCGCCACCCTGGCCGCCGGGCTCGCCGGCCCACCTGCCCTGAGAGAGGCGTGAGGTGGCCACGGTGACCCCGCTGCCGCGGGTGCCGCTGGCCCTGGAGGTGGACCGGGTCAGCCGGCGCTACTCGCAGGACGGGCACGGCACCGCGCTGGACCGGGTGAACCTGCACGTGGCGCACGGGGAGTTCGTGTGCGTCGTCGGGCCGTCGGGGTCGGGCAAGTCCACCCTGCTGGACATCATGGCCGGCCACCAGCGGCCGGACTCCGGCCGGGTGCTCGTGCACGGCGAGGAGGTCACCGGCCCCGGTCCGCGCCAGGTGGTGGTCTTCCAGGACCACGCGCTCTTCCCGTGGCTGACGGTGCGCGAGAACGTCGAGGCCGGGCTGCGGGCCCGCGGCGACGCCCCCGCCGCGCGCCGGGCGGTGGCCGAGGAGTGGCTCGAGCGGGTCCGCCTCGGCGGGCTGGGCGACGCCCGCCCGCACGAGCTGTCCGGCGGGATGCGCCAGCGGGTCGCGCTGGCCCGGGCCCTCGCCCTCGAGCCCGAGGTGCTGCTCATGGACGAGCCGTTCTCCGCCCTGGACGCCGACACCCGCGACCACCTGCACGTGGAGCTGCAGGCCCTGTGGCAGCAGCTGCGCACCACGGTCGTGTTCGTGACGCACAACGTGCGCGAGGCCGTCGTGCTCGGCGACCGCGTGGTCGTCCTGTCCTCCCGGCCGGGGCGGGTGGTCGGCAGCGTGCCGGTGTTCCTCCCCCGACCCCGGGTGGTCGAGGACCACCACGTCATCAGCCTCACCCGCGAGGTGCGCGCCCTGCTCGCCGACGCCGACCCGCTCGAGGAGACCGCCGGTGCCGCCCTCGCCTGACACGCTCGCCGCGCCGACGCCGGTCCCGTCGGTCCCCGCGGCCAGCGCCCGCAGCACGACCTCCGGCCTGGCCACGCGTCGCCGCCACCCGGCCCAGGTGCTGGCCCGCCGGCTGCGGTCGGGCGCGGCACCGCTGCTCACCGGCGTGGCCGTGCTGGCCGGCTGGTCGCTCCTGACCGCCACCACGTCGACCCGGCTGCCGGCTCCCGGCGTCGTCGGGCGCACCACGGTGCGCGAGCTGGCGCAGGGCCACCTGCTCGCCTCGGCCGGCCGGACGATGGCCCTGATGGGCTTCGGCTTCGCGCTCAGCGCCGTGCTCGGCGTGGCGGTCGGCCTGCTGCTCGCCCGGCGCCCGTTGGCCAGCCGTGCGGTGAGCCCCTACCTGATCGGCCTGCAGTCGCTGCCCAGCGCGGTGTGGATCCCGGTGGCCGTGCTCGTGCTCGGCGCCGGCCGCCCGGCGGTCCTCACCGTCACCGTGCTGGGCGCCATCCCGTCGATCGCCCTGGGCACGCGCGACGCCGTCACCTCGGTGCCCCCGCTGCTGCTCAAGGCCGGGCGCACCCTCGGGTACACCGGCGCGGCGCTCCTACGCCGCGTCGTGCTGCCGGCCGCCCTGCCCGGGGTGGTGAGCGGGCTGCAGCACGGGTGGGCGTTCGCGTTCCGGTCGCTGGTGGCCGGCGAGCTCATCATGGGCGCGGCCAGCGGCGGCCTGGGCGCCTACGTCGACGGCGCCAAGAAGGCCGGGCACGTCGACACCGTGCTCGCGGCCGTGCTGGTGATCCTCGTGGTGGGGCTCCTCGTCGACCGGTTCGGCTTCACCCGGGCGCAGGAGGCGCTGCGCCGGCGCCGCGGCCTGGGGCCCGTCCTGGAGGCCTCATGAGCGCTCGCTACCACCTGGCCCTCGACCTCTCCGGCCGGCGCTGCCTCGTCGTCGGCGGCGGTCCGGTGGCGGCGCGCCGGGCGCACGGCCTGCTGGAGGCCGGTGGCGACGTGCTGGTCGTCGCACCGGCCCTCTGCGAGGACCTCGCCGCGCTGGTGCGAGGGCACGCCGTGCGCTGGGTCGGGCGCGAGGTGGAGGCAGCGGACCTCGACGGGGCCTGGCTGGTGCACACGGCGACCGGCGACCCGCAGGTCGACGGGATGGTGGCGGCGGAGGCCGAGCTGCGGCGGGTCTGGTGCGTGCGTGCGGACGACGCCCGCTCCTCGACCGCCTGGCGGCCCGCGGTCACCTCTGTCCAGCTCGGCTCCGACGGCTCGTCGGAGCAGTCCGACGTCGTCTCGGTGGCGGTGACGAGCAACGGCGACCCGCGCCGGTCGGTGCGGCTGCGCGACGCGGTGGCCGTGGCGCTCGCCACCGGCTCGCTGCCGCTGCGCCGGCACCGCTCCGGCGGGGCAGGTCACGTCGCGCTGGTGGGCGGCGGGCCGGGCGACCCCGGCCTGGTCACGACCCGGGGCCGTCAGCTGCTGGCCGCCGCCGACGTCGTCGTGGTCGACCGGCTGGCGCCGCTGGCGCTGCTGGACACGCTGGACGATGACGTCCTGGTGGTGGACGTCGGCAAGACCCCGGACCACCACCCGGTGCCGCAGGAGGAGATCAACCGGCTGCTGGTCCAGCACGCCCAGCAGGGACGGCGGGTGGTGCGGCTCAAGGGCGGTGACCCGTTCGTGCTCGGCCGCGGCGGCGAGGAGGCCCTCGCCTGCCTGGCGGCGGGGGTCGACGTCGAGGTGGTGCCCGGCGTCACCAGCGCGGTGGCGGTGCCGGCCGCCGCGGGCATCCCGGTCACCCACCGCGGCCTGGCCCGCGGCTTCGCCGTGGTCTCGGCGCACGAGGCGCTGGAGGACCCGGAGCTGGCCCGCCTCGACGGCACGCTGGTGCTGCTCATGGGGGTCACCCGGCTCGCCGAGAGCGCGGTCGCGCTGGTCGCCCACGGCAGGGCCGCCGACACCCCGGTGGCGGTGGTGGAGCGCGGCTTCGCCCCGGACCAGCGCACGACGCTGGGCACCCTGGCCACCATCGCCGACGTCGCCGCCGAGCGCGGCGTGAGCAACCCGGCCGTGGTCGTGGTCGGCGAGGTGGCGCGGCTGCACGAGCAGCTCGACGGGCTGGCAGGGACAGCGAGCGGGCGGCACGCGGAGGAGGGCGCATGACCGGGGTGGTCCTCACGCTGCTGCACCCGGCGGGGCGGACCGCGACGGCGCAGTCGCTGGCGGGGCTCATCGCTCGTCGCCGCCCGGGGCTCGTGGTCCGCCTGGCCCAGGCGGCGGCCGCGCCGTCCGCCCTGGCGGGCGTCGGCGGCCCCTCGACCGTGCTGGTCCCCCTCGATGGCGACGCGGCCATGCTGGAGGGCGGTGCCTCGGTGCGCGAGGGCGGCGCGGTCCTCGCCACGCTCGCGGGCCACCCCCTGCTGGCGGGGGCCGCGGAGCGGCGGCTGCGCGAGGCCGGGGTGTGGCCCGGCGACCCGGACTTCTCGCTCGTGGTCACCGGCTGGCCGGAGCGGGACCGGTCGGGAGAGCTCGCCCGGCGCTGGGCGGCGGCCGGGTGGCAGCGGGTGCTGCCCGTCGGGGCCCCCACCGAGGTCGTCCCCGCCGTGAACCAGCTCTGCCGCGGCGGCGCGCGCCGCGTCGCGGTGGCCCGGCTCGACGTCGTCGGCGCCCCGCTGCCGGCCCTGCCGGCCGGCGTACCGGTGGCCGCGCCGCTGGGCAGCTGCGAGGAGGTGGCGCGGGCCGTGCTGGCCCGCTTCGACGCCGCGCTGCCCGCGCTGGCGCACGCCGCCGCCTGACCCGCGGGAGGGAGCTCGCCGGAGCTGTGACGGGCCGCTGACCTGCGGGAAGGGTGGAGTCGACGGGGTCTGGGGCAGGATGAGCCGCGACCGCTGCGCCGACCACTACGCCGACCGAAGCGTCGTCGAACAGACTGAGGAGCACCCCCGCGATGGAGATCTGGCCCGGCAGCGCCTACCCGCTCGGAGCCAGCTTCGACGGGGCGGGCACCAACTTCGCGATCTTCTCCGAGGTCGCCGAGCGGGTGGAGCTGTGCCTGTTCGACGACGACGGCGCGGAGACCCGGGTGGCCCTGCCGGAGGTCGACGCCTTCGTGTGGCACGGCTACCTCCCGCGGGTGGCGCCGGGCCAGCGCTACGGGTTCCGGGTGCACGGCCCGTACGACCCGAAGCAGGGGCTGCGCTGCAACCCGAACAAGCTGCTCCTCGACCCCTACGCGAAGGCCGTCGAGGGGGCGATCGACTGGGACGAGGCGCTGTTCGGCTACCGCTTCGACTACCCCGACGACCGCAACGACCTCGACAGCGCCCCGCACATGATGAAGTCGGTCGTCATCAACCCCTTCTTCGACTGGCAGAACGACCGGCACCCCCGCACGCCCTACGCGGAGACGGTCATCTACGAGGCGCACGTCAAGGGCCTCACCATGACCCACCCCGACATCCCCGAGGAGCTGCGGGGGACCTACGCGGCCCTCGGGCACCCGGTCATGGTCGACCACCTCAAGTCCCTCGGCGTCACCGCGGTGGAGCTCATGCCGGTCCACCAGTTCGTGCAGGACCACCACCTGCAGGAACGCGGCCTGTCGAACTACTGGGGCTACAACACGATCGGCTTCTTCGCCCCGCACAACGCCTACTCCTCCAGCGGGCAGCAGGGGCAGCAGGTGCTCGAGTTCAAGTCGATGGTGCGCTCGCTGCACGAGGCCGGCATCGAGGTCATCCTCGACGTCGTCTACAACCACACCGCCGAGGGCAACCACATGGGCCCCTCGCTGTGCTTCCGCGGCATCGACAACCAGGCCTACTACCGCCTGGTGGACGACCAGCCGGAGATGTACTTCGACACCACCGGCACCGGCAACAGCCTGCTCATGCGGCACCCGCACGTCCTCCAGCTGATCATGGACTCGCTGCGGTACTGGGTGCTGGAGATGCACGTCGACGGCTTCCGCTTCGACCTCGCGGCCACCCTGGCCCGCCAGTTCCACGAGGTCGACCGGCTCTCGGCGTTCTTCGACCTGGTGCAGCAGGACCCGGTGGTCAGCCAGGTCAAGCTCATCGCCGAGCCGTGGGACGTCGGCGACGGCGGCTACCAGGTGGGCGGCTTCCCGCCGCTGTGGACCGAGTGGAACGGGAAGTACCGCGACACCGTCCGCGACTTCTGGCGCGGCGAGCCGGCCACCCTCGGCGAGTTCGCCTCGCGGATCACCGGTTCCAGCGACCTCTACAAGGACGACGGCCGGCGCCCCCTCGCGTCGATCAACTTCATCACCGCCCACGACGGCTTCACCCTCAACGACCTCACGTCCTACAACGAGAAGCACAACGAGCTCAACGGCGAGGGCGGCAACGACGGCGAGAGCCACAACCGCTCCTGGAACTGCGGCGTGGAGGGGCCGACCGACGACCTCGACATCGTGGCGCTGCGCGAGAAGCAGAAGCGCAACTTCATCGCCACGCTGTTCCTGAGCCAGGGCGTGCCGATGCTGCTGCACGGCGACGAGATGGGCCGCACGCAGAGCGGCAACAACAACGCCTACTGCCAGGACAACGAGATGTCCTGGGTGGACTGGGCGGACGCCCGCGAGCACTTCACCCTGCTCGAGTTCACCCAGGCCGCCGCGGCGCTGCGCAGGGACCACCCGGTGCTCCGCCGCCGGCGCTTCTTCCAGGGCAAGTCCATCCGCGGGGCCAAGGCGGTCGCCACCCACGAGGCCCTGTCGGACATCGCCTGGCTCACCCCTGCCGGCGTCGAGATGTCCGACGAGGACTGGGACGCCGGCTACGCCAAGTCGGTCGCGGTGTTCCTCAACGGCGAGGCGATCAGCGAGCCCGACTCGCGCGGGCAGCGCATGGTGGACGACTCCTTCCTCGTGCTGCTCAACGCCAGCGAGGAGGACCTCACCTTCACCCTGCCGCCGGTCACCTACGGCGCGTCGTGGGAGGCGGTGCTCGACAGCGGCGCACCCGCCATCGTCGAGCGCGACCCGGTCAAGGCCGGCGGCACCCTCGAGATCGAGAGCCGCAGCCTCCAGGTGCTGCGCCGGGCGACCTGACCTCGGTCCTCCCCCTGTTCCCGAGCTCAGGTGCTGGTCAGGTGGTGACGGGTGCGCCATGCTGCCGGTACTCGCCACGGAGGGGGACCAATGAGCGACGAGCGGAACGGCGACCTGCCGCTGGTGGCGCCGCGGGAGCGGATGCTCGACCCCAACCAGGCGAGGCCGGTGCCGCGCTGGCTCGGCCTGGTCCTCCTCGGCGGCCTCTTCGTGGCCCTCGGCCTCGCCGCCACGGCCAGCGGACAGGGCGGTCTCGGCTCGCTGTTCGCCCTGGTGGGCGGTGCCGCGCTGCTGGTGGGCTGCATCGCCTGCGGGGTGCAGCTGGGCATCGAGGCCGCCTGGGAGCGCCGAGACCGCTGACCGGGCCCGCCCACGGGTGCGGCGCCACCCGCAGGGGAAGGGGGCAGGCAGACGCCCCGCACCCCGGCCGCCGGCCGAGCGCCGGGCCCGACGAGAGGACCCGATGACCGCCCCGCACGTCCCGGCCCCCGACCGGCCCGTCCCAGTGTCCACCTACCGGCTCCAGCTGCGGGCGGAGTTCGGCTTCGCGGACCTGGCCGCCCAGGCCGACTACCTCGCCGCGCTCGGCGTCGGCAGCGCCTACCTCTCCCCCGTGCTGCAGGCGGCGCCCGGCTCGACGCACGGCTACGACGTCGTCGACCACACCGAGCTGTCCGCGGACCTGGGCGGAGCCGGCGCCTTCGACGAGCTGCACCGCGCGCTGACCTCGAGCGGGCTGGGCGCGGTCGCCGACGTCGTGCCGAACCACGTGGCCGTGCCGGTGCCGGTGTCCCTCAACGCGCCGCTGTGGTCGGTGCTGCGGGAGGGGCCGACCTCGCCGTACGCGCACTGGTTCGACGTCGACTGGGCCGCGCAGGACCGGGCGATCCTGCTGCCGGTGCTGGGCGCGCCGGTGGGCGACGTGCTGGCCTCCGGCGAGCTCACCCTGGACACCTCGGACACGTTCGCGGACGAGCCCGTGCTGCGCTACTACGACCATGCGTGGCCGGTGCGGCAGGGCACCGAGGACTTGCCCCTGCCCGAGCTGCTGGACCGGCAGTTCTACCGGCTCGCCTGGTGGCGGGTGGCGGACGAGGAGCTGAACTACCGGCGCTTCTTCGACGTCGACGCCCTGGCCGGCATCCGGGTGGAGGACGAGCGGGTCTTCGCCGAGACCCACGCGCTGCTGGTGCAGCTGGTGGCCGAGGGCAAGCTGGACGGGCTGCGCATCGACCACCCCGACGGGCTGGCGGATCCGCGGGAGTACCTGCGCCGGTTGGCGGCCGCCACCGGCGGGTCCTGGGTGGTGGTCGAGAAGATCCTGGAGGGGGCCGAGCAGCTGCCGGCGGACTGGCCGTGCAGCGGGACCACCGGCTACGACGCGCTGCTGCGGGTGGGCGGGCTGTTCCTCGACCCCCGCGGCGCGGGGCCGCTGGGCTCGCTGCACGTGGCCCTGGCGGGTGCTCCCGCCGAGTTCGCCGACGTCGTGGAGGAGGCCAAGCGCGACGTCGTCGAGGGCCCGCTCTACGCCGAGGTGAACCGGCTCATGGAGCTGGCGGCGGCCATCTGCCACGACGACATCACCATCCGGGACCACACCCGGCGTGGGCTCCGTGAGGCCCTGGTGGAGCTGCTGGTCGCGTTCCCCGTCTACCGCGCCTACGTGGTGCCCGGCGAACCGGCTCCTGACGAGTCGGTGGCGCTGGTCGAGCGGGCCGCCGAGGTGGCCCGCGAGCGGCTGCCCGAGGAGCGGCACCGCACCGTCGAGCTGCTGCGGGACCTTGCCCTCGGCCGACCGGTCGGCGACGGGCGGGCGGACGCGCGGCGGGACGAGTTCGCGGTGCGGTTCCAGCAGACCTGCGGGCCGGTGATGGCCAAGGGCGTGGAGGACACCGCCTTCTACCGCTGGTTCCGGCTGTCCTCCCTGAACGAGGTGGGCGGCGACCCGACGCACTTCGGCGTGTCCGCGGACGACTTCCACGCCTGGTGCGAGCGGCAGCAGCAGGACTGGCCGGTGGCCATGACCACGCTGTCCACGCACGACACCAAGCGCTCGGAGGACGTGCGCGCCCGGCTCGCGGTGCTCAGCGAGATCCCGGCGGCCTGGGGGCAGGCGGTGACCGAGTGGCGGGCCGCCACCGCGCACCTGCGCCCGGACGAGCTGGACGGCGAGACCGAGTACCTGTTCTGGCAGACGCTGGTGGGCACCTGGTCCTCCTCCGGCGCGATCGGCCTGGACCGGGTCCACGGCTACCTGGAGAAGGCCACCCGCGAGGCCAAGCGGCGCACGTCGTGGGTGAGCCCGGTCGAGTCCTACGACGCGTCGGTGCGGTCCTTCGCCGAGGCGGTGCTGTCGGCCCCCGAGGTGCTCGCGGCCGTGGGCGCCTGGTGCGCCGAGCACCTCGACGGCCCGGCCCGGGCCGGCGTCCTCGGGCAGAAGCTGGTGCAGCTCACCATGCCCGGGGTCCCCGACGTCTACCAGGGCACCGAGCTGGTCGACCTCTCCCTGGTCGACCCGGACAACCCCCGCCCGGTCGACTACGCCCGGCGGCGGGAGCTGCTGGCCCGGCTGGACTCCGGTGAGCGGCCGCGCGACGTCGACGAGGAGAAGCTGCTCGTGGTCTCCCGCGCGCTCCGGCTGCGCCGGGAGCACCCGGAGTGGTTCGGCGTCGAGGC
>JBQCIO010000343.1:0-21290 GCA_051953655.1 Motilibacteraceae bacterium | reverse complement strand
GGGGGGGGCGCCCGACCGGCGGCGGGAAGCGCACCGGCGGGACACCCCCGCCCCCCCGCGCGGATGGGTGCCACGCCCAGAGGCACAGATGCATAGCGGTGGTCCACCCATGCGATGCGTTGTCCACGGGTGAGCCGGCGGCGAGCCGCACGAGGCGACCACCCACCCTCCGCCGCCGTCACCAGCGCCGTCGACCGTGCCACGCGGAACCGGCGCCCTGAGCGCGTCCCGACCACCGGCCACACGATCATTCTCATGGGGTCAGGGGCACCCTGACCCCATAGGTCTGGCTCTGGGTGCCCCTCACCCGATCAGCAACGGACCGCGCCGACCACTGAAGAAGCGCAGCGCACCTGCCGATAACCCACCTCGCGATGAGCGAGGACGAGTTCGGCGACGCCCTGCGCCGGGCCCGCTCCGGCGACCCGGTGGCGTTCGCCACCCTGTGGCGGGCCACGAACCCCGCGCTCGTGCGCTACCTGCGGGTCGTGGCCGGCGACGACGCCGACGACCTCGCGTCGGAGACCTGGCTGAGCGCGGTGCGGGCGCTGTCCTGCTTCGACGGCGACGAGCGCGGGTTCCGCTCGTGGCTGGTCACGATCGCCCGGCGCAAGCACCTGGACCTGGTCCGCAGCGCGCCTCGACGGCGCGAGCGGAGCTCCGGCGACGACGAGGTGCTGGCCGGCGGCGACGTGGTGGCGGACGTCGCCGAGACGGTCGTCGCCGAGCACGCCTCCCGCGAGGCCCTCGCGCTGCTGCGGGCGCTCCCGCCGGAGCAGGCCGAGCTGGTGGCGCTGCGGGTCGTCGTCGGACTGGACGTGGCCGAGGTGGCCGCGCTCACCGGGCGCACCCCGGGGTCGGTGCGGGTGGCGGTGCACCGCGCGCTGCGCCGACTGGGTGACCTGATGGGGGCCGAGCCGGCCCGGCGTAACGCGTCCGTGGCGGGTCCCGTTCTGGGGGCGAGATGACCGAGCGACCCGACCCCCACGCCGACGGCGCCGCCGTGCCGCCGGCCGGGCCCGCCGTGCCGGACGACCCCTGGTCGGCCGACGCGCTGCTGGACCGGCTCGTGCACGGCGCCGACGACGGCGCGGCGGCCGGGTCGACGCCGGCCCTGGCCGGACTCGTGCAGGCGCTGCGCGGGCCGGCCACGGCCGACGAGCTGGCCGGCGAGTCCACGGCCGTCGCGGCGTTCCTCGCCGCGGTGGAGCTCGGCCCGGGGGGCCCGGTCACCTCACCCACCCACGACCGACCCCGCTCCCGCCGGAGGCCCGCAGTGCTCAGCACCCTGCTCGCCAGCAAGCTCGCGTTCGCCGCCGCCGCGGCCAGCGCCGTCACCCTCGGCGGCACGGCCGCCGCCGCCTACACCGGCAGCCTGCCGACCCCGCTGCAGCGGGTGGCCAGCCAGACCATCGGCGCCCCGGAGCCGGAGGAGACGGTGGTGGCCGCCGCCGACGTCGCCACCCCGGAGGAGACCGAGTCCAGCGACCCGGAGCAGACGCCGGAGCAGACCGAGACCAGCGACCCGACGCAGACCGCCACGGACACGCCGACCCCCGAGGCGACCGGCGAGGCCACCGACGAGGCCAAGGGCCCCGACGCCACCGGCCCGGCCGCGTTCGGGCTGTGCACCGCCTTCCTGCACGGCGGCCTGCACAACAGCTCCTCCGTCGCCTACCAGGCCCTCGTGGCGGCGGCCAACGGCGCCACCGCCACCGCGACCCCCACCGAGACCGCGACGGACGGCTCGACGGCCACCGAGACCGCCACGACCGACCCGGCCCCGGCGGAGACCACCGCGGCCGGCGACGACGACGCGGTCAAGACCTACTGCGAGGGCGTCCTCGGGACGCGCGCCACGGCGAAGGCCTCGGCCGCCGCCGAGCACGGCAAGAGCGGGGAGCACGGCAGGCCCGAGGCGACGGAGTCCGCCGAGCCGCAGGACCAGCAGGAGTCGGACGAGTCCTCCAGCCACGGCCGCCCCAGCACCGCCGGTGAGCACGGCAAGAGCGGGGACCACCCCGGCAACGGCTCCGAGCACCAGGGCGGGCGCGACTGACCGGGGGCGGACGCCCCTAGCGCTCACGAGCCCGAGGGCACCGTGGTCCGGCCACACCGGACCGCGGTGCCCTCGGCGCGTCCCGGCTCAGCCCAGCCCGAGCGCCCGGCGGGCGTGGGCGATGCCGAGCCGCGCGAGCGGCACCAGCGACAGCTCGTCCACCGCGGACAGGCCCACCCAGGCGACGGCGTCGGTGGAGCCGTCGACCTCGACCACCTGCGGGGGAACGTCGTCGGGCACGGTGACGGCGTAGACGACGCGCACGGCGTGGAAGTCCTCGACCACCGGCTCCTCCTCGTCGCCGGGGATCGCGTGCACCCGGCGGACCGAGTCGACGTCGAGCAGCGCGCCGACGTCGGCCCGCAGCCCGGTCTCCTCGAGGAACTCGCGCACCACCGCATCGCGCGGGTGCTCGCCGTGCTCCACCCCGCCGCCGGGAAGGGTCCACCCGCCGGGGTTGCCGGTGCGGGCGGACAGCCGCGAGAGCAGGATCCGCGCCCCGGTGCCGTGCCCGGCCGTCGCGACGCCGTACGCGGCCAGCCGCTGCACCCGCAGCGTGCGCGCGCCCTCCAGAGCTCCCTGCCCGTCCATGCGCCCGACCGTATCGGGTCGGTCACGGCGCGCACCTTGCGCCCCGTTTGACCGTTTCTTTGCGTGTCCGTCACCTATCGGACGGCCTGGGCACCTAGCGTCCCCGGCGCGCCGATCACTTCTCGGCGACCCCCTCCCGGAAGGACCGCTCATGCGTCGACCCGGACGCTCCGCCCTGGCCAGCCTCGTCGCCGCCACCCTCGTGCCGCTGGGCGCCACGGCCGCCAGCGCGCACAGGGACCACGGCGAGCACGCCCAGCGCCCCGCCTACCAGCACATGTTCGTGATCATGCTGGAGAACCACTCGAAGTCGTCGGTCATCGGCGACGCCAACGCGCCCTACATCAACTCGCTGGCCGACCACTACGGCCTCGCCGCGAACTACTACGGCGTCACCCACCCGAGCATGCCGAACTACGTCGCGAGCATCGGCGGGGACAACTTCGGGATCCAGGACGACAACGACCAGAACGTCGTCAACCTCGACCGGACCAACCTCGTCGACCAGCTCGAGGGCGCGCACAGGTCGTGGGCGGCCTACATGGAGGCCCTGCCGGCGGACAAGACCGCGCGCTTCGGCCCGACGGTCGACGGCAAGGACATCGCGCTCTACGCCAAGAAGCACAACCCGTTCGTGCTGTTCGACGACATCAAGAACAACCCCAAGCGGATGGCGAAGGTCAAGGACTACGACGCGTCCTTCGCTGCGGACCTGGCCAAGGGCGACGTGCCGAACTTCGTCTGGATCTCGCCGGACCAGTGCAACGACATGCACGGCGGGGTGTACGCCACGATCGACGGCCGGCCGGAGACGCCCTGCCCCTACAGCGACGCCAAGAACGATGCGGCGGACCAGCAGCTGAAGAAGCAGGCGGACGCGTTCGTCCAGAGGACCGTGAGCACCATCATGCACAGCCCGGCGTGGAGGCAGGGCAGCGCCATCTTCATCGTGACCGACGAGAACGACTACACCGGCAACAAGGAGACCGGCGGCTGGGAGACCGCGGACGGCCTGCCGTCCTCGCCCTACGTCCAGGCCGGCGACGCGCGGGTCAGCGCCGCCTGGCCCGGGGGCACCTACGGCGGCGGCCTCATCCCCGCCGTCGTCGTCACCTCCAACGGTGCCCACCACACGGTGAGCACCAAGCCCTACAACCACTACTCGATGCTCGCGAGCATCGAGCAGAACTTCGGGCTGCCGCTGCTGCGGCACGCCGGGGACACGGCCGACGGGGTGCGGCCGATGGACGACCTGCTGCGGCCGGCCCCGCACCGGCACTGACCGACCGGCCCGCCGGCGCGCGAGAGCCGCGTCCCCCTGAGGGGGGCGCGGCTCTCGTCGTCGTGCGCGGCGGGCACCGGCAGGACATGAGCCCAGCCGAGATCAGGCGAGGCAAGGCGAGGTCAGTCCGGCTCGACGGTGAAGTCCCACGTGACCAGCGGTGCGCCCTCCGGCTGCCAGGTGAGGGTGGTGTGGCCGACCTCGAAGCGACCGGTCAGGTGCAGCTGGGCCGGGTGGCCGGCGCTCGCGGTGGCCGAAGGCCGGTCGGCGGTGATGGGGAACGGGGACTGCTTCTCGTCCAGCCCCAGGAACGAGGCGGCGGGCACGGTCAGCGAGCCGTGCACGGCCCGGACGGTGACGGTGAAGTCGAGCCGTCCGTGCACGACCTTCGCCGAGGCGCCGCTGCCGTCCACCGACGGGATGGTGACGTCCGGGCCCAGCACGTTCACCACCACCTCCCGGCCGCCGGGCAGGACGACGTCGACCGGCTCGCCGGCCGGCAGCACCTGGTAGTGCCCAGGGGCCGCGGTCGGCACCGTGGTGGCCGCACCGACCGGGACGGCCACCGGGTACTGCCCGGCGTGCGGGGCGACGTCCGGGGCCGACGCACCGGAGCAGGCCGCCAGCGAGAGCGCGGCTCCCGCGGCGACGACGAGGGCTTGGCCCCACCTCGGGGACCGGGGAGCCCGGAGGCCGGGCCGGCGTGCGCCGGCCCGGCCCGCGGACTGCGAAGCTCGCAGGTCTGTCACGGGTTGAACACCGTCTGGTCGATGGGCTTGTAGGACACCGGGACGTCGTTCTCACCGAGCGTCTGCTGCGCGGCGTAGAGACCGCCCTTCCCGGAGGCCTGCGGGGCGATGACGCGGCCGCGCGGGTTGTTGTAGACGTCCGGGCCGAAGGGACGCAGGCCCTCCATGCCGGCGTAGGCGAGGTGCCCCTTGCCGTCGCTGCCGCCCTTGTCGATCCCGAACAGGTCCTCCATGGAGCGCAGCCAGGAGTAGTGGTCGTAGGGCTGGTCGCTCACCGAACCCGGAGTGATGTAGGGGCTGAGGAGCACCGACCCGGTGATGCCGCCGCCCGGGGTCACGCTCTGGCCGAAGGCCTGGAAGCCGGGCTGGGTCGTGTTCGGCCCGGGCAGCTCGTTGCAGCAGGCGACGATGGACTGCGAGGCGTCGAAGGCCGTGTCGTTCTTGACGACGGTGCCGTCCTTGAGCACCCCACCCGCGCCGACCACCTGGTTGTCCTTGTCGGCGATCGAGTTCCCGTAGGCCTGGTAGGGCGGGAAGCCCTCGTCGAAGGTGATGTCGATCAGGCCGCCGTCCTGGTAGGCGGGGCTGGCCATGATGGCGGGGATCACCTGCTTCAGGAACAGGTCGGCGGCGTAGAGGCCGCCCTGGTTGTTGGCCGGGTCCTTCTTCTCGCCGGTGAGGGCGTTCGACCCGCCGGAGAGGTTGTCGCCCTTGCAGGTCGCGTCATGGGCGTCGCTGCAGTTGTCCGGCGTGATGAAGGAGAAGGCCGGCGTGGTCTTCTCGGACTTGAGGTCCTGCAGCAGGTTCTTGGCCAGCGGCACCACGTTCTTAGCGCAGTCGCCGTTGTCCAGCAGGGAGTGGAACCACGGGAACGGGTTGTGCTTGGGCACGTACTGGTCGGTGGCCTCGGCGGCACCGGGGTTCGGGAAGTCCGGAGCCGGGGTCGACGTGCCGAAGGTCTTGCTCGCCGGGTTCGTGTTGATCGGCGCCCCGCAGGTCTGCTCCTCGCGGGCCGGGTCCGCGCCCATGTCCTGCATGTAGCCCTTCCAGCTCACGTGCTTGGCGTCGAGCTGGTTGAAGAGGGTCTGCACCTGGGCGGGGAACACGCAGCCGCCGGCCTTCGACCCGTCGAAGTAGTCGCCGGGCGTGTCGTGGAGGATCTTGTACTGCCCGTCGGCGACCGCCTGCACGGGCCCGTCCTCGTTGTAGTCCGGGCAGTCCGCCTGCGGCCCGGGCGAGGTGCCCTGACCGCTGACGAGGGACAGGTAGTTGCCCTCGCTGAAGTGGCTGGTGCCGTAGTAGTGGCGCAGCAGGACGCCCTGCGTCGGCAGCTGCTTCCACAGGTAGCTGTTCTCGTTCAGGCCGGTGAACGTCGCCTCGTAGGACTTGTTCTCGAGCACGATCGTCCAGACGTGCTTGATCTTCGGCGGGTGGTAGGACTGTGCGCTCTTGGCGTCGGCCGTGCCGATGCCGGCTGTGGCGCCGGCCGCGAGCAGCGCGACGCCGAGCGTGGCTCCTACGACGCCTAGGCGACGGGAGCGGAGGAAGGGAAGTCTCATGGCGCCGGAGGTTGGCAGTCAGCCGGTGCCCTCTTCCAGCCCAGTTGAGCCCTGTGGGCGAGTCGCCCTCGACTGTTCATCTCGCGTGCACATGCGAGGGAATCCCTTGGTGCTGGCGGGGGCTTTCAGCGACCGGCCCTTGACCGCGGCTTGACCACGCCGCAGCGGGGGACCTAGGCCCGTCGTCACCCCGCGTCGGGCGTCCGACGCTGGACCCGTACGGACGAGGCGCCCGGCGGAAGGGGCTGGCCATGGAGCGGCTGGAGGGACGGGTGGCGCTGGTGACCGGTGCCGCGAGCGGCATCGGGGCCGCCATCGCGCGACGGCTGGCGCACGAGGGCGCGGCGGTGCTCGTGACCGACGTCAACGACGACGCCGGGGACGCGGTGGCGAAGGGCATCGTCGAGGTCGGCGGGCGGGCCAGCTACCACCACCTCGACGTCACCAGCGAGGGCGAGTGGCACGAGGCCATCGCGGCCGCGCTGGGCGAGTTCGGCCGGCTCGACGTGCTCGTCAACAACGCCGGGGCCGGGGACCTGCTGCCCATCGAGGACACACCGCTGGAGGACTGGGAGCGCACGATGGCGGTGGACGCCACCAGCGTGTTCCTCGGGATGAAGAGCGCCGCGGCGGCGCTGGCCGAGTCCGGCAGCGCGTCGGTGGTCAACATCAGCTCGATCTTCGGCACGATCGGCGGCTTCGGGACCACCCCGGGCTACCACGCGGCCAAGGGCGCGGTGCGCACGCTGACGAAGAACACCGCTGTGCACTGGGCGCAGAAGGGCATCAGGGTCAACTCGATCCACCCCGGGTTCATCGACACCCCGATCCTGGACCAGGCGAAGGGGACGCCGTTCGAGCGGCGGATGCTGGACGAGACACCGATGGGCCGCCTCGGCCGCCCCGAGGAGGTCGCTGCAGCGGTCGCCTACCTGGCCTCGGACGACGCGTCGTACGTCACCGGCAGCGAGCTGTACGTCGACGGCGGGTACACCGCGCGCTGACGGCCCGGACGTGGGAGGGCCCCGACCGGCGTGCGGTCGGGGCCCTCGAACGCGTTCCTGCCCGACGTGGGCCGGCTCAGGCCGGCTCAGGCCGGCTCAGGTCACTGCACGTCCACCACGAAGGAGGTGCTCGCGCTGACCCCGCGGTAGGTGAGCGTCGCCGTCACCGTGGCGACGCCGGCCTTCTCGGTGCGGATGGTGCCGCCGTGCACGCTGACGACGTCGGGCCGGTTGGTCCGGAAGGAGACCGTCGCACCGTGCGGCAGCGGCCGGCTCTGGCCCTTGGTCACGTAGCCGTAGAGCGAGGCGTCCTGCATCGAGACGGTCAGCTGCGGGTCCACGGTGGTGCCGGCCGGGAAGCGCAGCCGCTGCTGCACGTCGGCGGCCGCGTCGCCGGCGGCCACCGGCTTGGCGGTGAGCACCTGCGGGGTCGGGGCCAGCTCGCCGCCGACCTGCACGCCGGTCTGCTGCTGCACGTCCGCGTCGGCGGAGGAGGTGCCCAGGCTGAGGACGTAGCGGCCCTTGTCCACGGTCCACGAGGACGACGACTCGTCCCAGAAGGCCAGGTCCGGCACGTGCACCGTCAGGTGCAGCGCCTTGGTCTCACCGGGCTGCAGCGAGACCTTGGCGAACCCGGCCAGCCGCTTGACCGGCCGCTGCAGCGCAGCGGGCGAGTCCGGCGTGGCGACGTAGAGCTGGACGACCTGGTCGCCGGCGACCTGACCGGTGTTCGTGACCTGCGCGGTCACCTTCACGTCCCCGTTCGCCTGCACGCCGCGCCGGTCCACCCGCATCCCGCTGACCCTGAAGTCGGTGTAGCTCAGGCCGTAGCCGAACGGGTAGGCGACCTTGCCGGTGAAGTACATGTAGGTGCGGCCGTCGGTCGTGCTGGTCGGGCGGATGGCGTAGTCGCCCATGGCCGGCAGCTGGCTCTCGTCGCCGTACCAGGTGAAGGGCAGGTGACCGCTCGGGCTGACTGTGCCGAGCACGACGTCGGCGAGCGCCTCGCCCTTGCGCTGGCCGTTGTAGGAGCTCCACAGCATGGCGGGCACCTGGCCGGCGAAGGAGTTCACGTCCACCTCGCCGATGGTCTCCAGGTAGGCGACGGTCCGCGGGTTGGCCGCGGCCACCTCCTTCACCAGCTCGGCCTGGGCGCCGGGCAAGGCCAGGGACGGGCGGTCCTTGCCCTCGTCGGCCACCTTGTTGTCGGTGCCGACGTAGACCACGACGGCGTCGTAGCCCTTGGCCGCGGCCACCGAGGCGGCGTCGACCTTGGTGGCGTTGTCGGTGGTGCCGGGGAGGTAGTCGACGGTGGCGTCCGGGTTCTGCGCCTCGATCGCGGCCTTGAGGCCCTGGTAGCCGTTGACCTCCTTGGCCACGCCGGCCGCGCCCTGGTTGCTGGAGTAGCCGCCGAGGTAGACGGCGTCGGGATTGGCGAAGGTGCCGATCACGGCCACCTTGAAGCTGCCGGTGCTGGGCACCTTCAGCGGCAGCAGCGGGCTCTTCTCCCCGCTGGGCGCGGAGTCCTTCAGCATGACGATGCTCTGGTCCGCGACCTCGCGGGCCATCGCGAGCCGCTCCGGGGTCTCGGTGACGGCGCCGTTGCTTTCGTCGTTGGTCCAGCTGCCCGGTGCGATCCGGGCGCGGGCCTGCTGCACCCACGGCACCGACGCCTCGGCGTCGAACTCGCCGCTCGAGATCCGCGCGGTGAACAGCCGGGCCACCGAGACGTCGACGTCGTTCTCGTTGTAGGTGTCGGTCAGCGTCTGCACGTGCTGGGCGATCGCCTGCGGGATGGTGTTCGCGTAGCTGTAGGCGTCGTGGTAGCCCTGCTGGCAGTCCAGGTCCTCACCCGCGCTGTCGGCGTAGGCGGTGCGGGTGTACGGGTCGACGGGCTTCGTCGAGTTCGGCGGGGTCCAGTGGTGCGCGGCCTGCATGATGAACACCGCGTCGCAGTCGGAGGTGAAGTAGCCGCCGAAGCCGAAGGTCTGCCGGGCCAGGGTGTCGATGAGGTGCACGTTGGCCGGCGACGGCGTCCCGTTGATCTCGTTGTAGGAGCTCATGATCGAGGCCGGCCCGGCGGCCTTGATGATGTCGCGGAACTGGGCGGTGTAGTACTCGCGCAGCGTCCGCTCGTCCATGTCCGAGGAGCCGTTGAGCCGGTTGTACTCGCTGTTGTTGGCCGCGAAGTGCTTGATGGTCGTCATCGTCTTGAGGTAGCCGTCCGACGACGGGAGCAGCTGTCCGCTGGAGTCCTTGCCCTCCATGCCGTCGACGTACTGCGAGGCCATGGCGGCGGTGAGCGTGGGGTCCTCGCTGAAGGTCTCGTCGTTGCGGCCCCAGCGCGGGTCGCGGCCGAGGTTCACCGTGGGCGAGTAGAAGTTCAGGTCCAGCTTGTTCTGCCGCACCACCTCGCGCGCCTCGTCCGAGATGAGCGTGGCCTCCCGGTAGAGCAGGTCCGGGTTCCAGGTGGAGCCGGCCGCCAGGTCCACCGGGTAGGACGTGGTGTTGGTGAGGATCGGCGGGTTGGCGTTGTTCTTCGTGCCCTCGCGGGCGACGCCGTGGGCCGCCTCGTTCCACCAGGCGTACTCGGCCACGCCCAGCCGCGGGATGGCCGCGGCCTGGCTGCTGTTGAGCTCGGAGGCCTTCTCCTGCAGTGTCATCCGCGACACCAGGTCCGCGGCGCGCTCGGCCGGCGAGTAGCTGCGGTCCAGGTAGACCGGCAGCGGCGCCGCGTGCGCCGCCGGCACGGCCGTGGTCACCGCGACCCCGAACGGGGTGACCAGGGCCAGCGCCGCCGCGGCGAACGGGACGGCTCTTCTCATGCGTGTGTCCCCTCATCGTGCAGCCGGGTCGTCGGGCCAGGTTGACCTCGACGCCGGCGCGCTCGTCGCTCCCGCCGTGCGGTGCGGTGCGTCCCACCCCGCCGCGGCGACCCCGGGGCTCGACCCGGGGTGCGGGGACCGTAAGGCGCACATTTGTCCCGCTCAAGGAGTAAATGGGGGTCGCTGGTTTGCCCTGCCCTCCGGTGTGCCACCTTTCCCCGCGTGCGGCCCGACGACGAGCTCCCGGCGGCGCTGCGCTCGGGCAACCGGGTGCGCGTCCTCGAGACCGTCGCGCACCGGGGCCGGGTCACCCGTGCCGAGATCGCCCGCGCCACGGGCCTGGCCTCCACCACCGTGTCCGCCCTGGTCGGCGAGCTGCTCGCCGAGGACCTGCTGGCCGAGCGCCCCGCGCCGCGGGGCCCGCGCGGTCGCGGGCGGCCGGCCACCCTGCTCACGCTCAACCCGCACGGCGGGACGGTCCTCGGGATCCACCTGCGCCATGACGGGGTGCGGGTGGCCGTGGCGGACCTGGCCGGCACGGTGCTGGCCCAGCGCGGCCGCCGCCTCGACGTCGACCACCGGGTGCCCGACGCCCTCGCCGCGGTGACCGAGATGGCCCACCGGCTCACCGAGGGCCGCCGGCGGACCGTGGGCGCCGGCGTCGCGGTGTCCACCCCGGTGCTCCCCCCCGCCGCCGGGAGCAGCCTGTTGCCGCTGCTCGGCGCCCGGCCGGGCGTCGACGTCGCCGCGCTGCTCGGCCGGGCGCTCGGCGTGCCGGTGCACGTGGCCAACGACGCCGACCTCGGCGCGCTGGCCGAGTGGGCCTACGGGGTGGCCCGCGGCCTGGACGACGTCGTCTACGTGATGCTCGGCGACGGCGTGGGCGCCGGGCTGGTGCTCGGCGGACGGCTGCACCGCGGGGCCCGGGGCGTGGCCGGGGAGCTCGGGCACGTGGCCGTGGTGCCCGACGGGCATGCCTGCCGCTGCGGGGCGTCCGGCTGCCTGGAGACGGTGGCCGCGCTGCGGGCGCTGCTGTGCGACGGCTGGACCTCGCTGGTGGAGCTGGTGGCGGCGATCGACGTCGGGGACGCCGACGCCGCCGAGCTGGCCCGCACCGCCGGCGAGGCCGTCGGGCGCGCGCTGGCCGGAGTGGTGCCGGTGCTGGCCCCGCAGGCGGTGGTCGTCGGCGGCCCAGGAGCGCGCCTCGGCGAGCCGCTGCTGGCCGGGGTGCGGGCCACCCTGCACGCCCACGCCTCGGCCGCCGTGCCCGAGGTGCCGGTGCTGCCCGGCGCGCTGGGCGCCGACGCCGAGCTGCTCGGTGCCGTGGCCGAGGCCACCCGCCGCACCTGGACCCGCCTCCTGCCCTGACCCCTCTCCACCCTGCCGTGATCAAGCAGAAACGGTGAGCCAGCGGCTCACCATTTCTGCTTGATCACGGGATGGAAGCCGGGGGTCACTCCCACTCGATGGTGCCCGGGGGCTTGCTGGTGACGTCGAGGACGACTCGGTTGACCTCGCGGACCTCGTTGGTGATCCGGGTGGAGATGCGGGCCAGGACGTCGTACGGGATGCGGGACCAGTCGGCGGTCATGGCGTCCTCGGAGGACACCGGGCGCAGCACCACGGGGTGGCCGTAGGTGCGGCCGTCGCCCTGCACGCCGACCGAGCGGACGTCGGCGAGCAGCACCACCGGGCACTGCCAGATGTCGCGGTCGAGCCCTGCGGCGGTGAGCTCCTCGCGGGCCACGGCGTCGGCCTCGCGCAGCAGGTCCAGCCGCTCGCGGGTGACCTCGCCGATGATCCGGATACCCAGGCCCGGGCCGGGGAACGGCTGGCGCCACACGATCGCCTCGGGCAGGCCCAGCTGCAGGCCGACCCGGCGCACCTCGTCCTTGAACAGCGTGCGCAGCGGCTCGACCAGCGCGAACTGCAGGTCCTCGGGCAGACCGCCGACGTTGTGGTGGCTCTTGATGTTGGCGGTGCCGGTGCCCCCGCCGGACTCGACGACGTCGGGGTAGAGCGTGCCCTGGACCAGGAAGTCGACGCTCTCGCCGTGCGCGCCGGCCTCCTCGACGACCTCGCGGGCGGCGGCCTCGAAGACCCGGATGAACTCCCGGCCGATGATCTTGCGCTTCTGCTCGGGGTCGCTCACCCCGGCCAGGGCGTCGAGGAAGCGCTGCTGGGCGTCGACGACCTTGAGCTTCACGCCGGTGGCGGCCACGAAGTCGCGCTCGACCTGCTCGGCCTCGCCCTTGCGCAGCAGGCCGTGGTCGACGAACACGCAGGTCAGCTGGTCGCCGACGGCCTTCTGCACCAGCGCCGCGGCCACCGCGGAGTCGACGCCGCCGGACAGCCCGCACACCACGCGCTTGCCGCCCACCTGGGCGCGGATCGCCTCGACCTGCTCGTCGATGACGTTGGTCATGGTCCAGGTCGGCTCGCAGCCGGCGACCTCGTAGAGGAAGTGCTCGAGGACCGCCTGGCCGTGCTCGCTGTGCAGCACCTCCGGGTGGAACTGCACGCCGGCCAGCCGGCGCCCGGTGTCCTCGAACGCGGCGACCTTGGCGCCCTTGCTGGTGGCCACCACCGCGAAGCCCTCGGGCGCGGCGGTGACGGAGTCGTTGTGGCTCATCCACACCGACTGCTGGCGGGGCAGGCCGTGGAACAGCGTGGACTCGACCGCGGTGACCTCCAGCGGGGTGCCGCCGAACTCGGCGACGCCGGTGGGCTCCACCGTGCCGCCGAGGGCCTGGGCCATCGCCTGGAAGCCGTAGCAGATGCCGAAGGCCGGCACCCCGGCGGTGAGCAGCGCCGGGTCGACCGACGGCGCGTCGGGCGCGTACACCGACGACGGGCCGCCGGACAGGATGATCGCGCTGGGGTTCTTGGCGAGCATCTCCTCCACCGGCATGGTGCACGGCACGATCTCGCTGTAGACCCGCGCCTCGCGGACCCGACGGGCGATGAGCTGGGCGTACTGGGCGCCGAAGTCGACGACGAGGACGGTCACGGGGCACCTTCGCGGCCGGCGGCGGGAGACGTGGTGGAGTCTATCGAGGTGGGCATGGCGCAGAGCAGGGCGCAGGTGGCGCTCGCGGACTACTGGCAGGCGGAGGGGCGGCTGCGCGCCGACGTCGGCGGCGGGGCGGTGGAGCTGCCCGGGGTGCGGCTGATGGCCAGCGGCCTGGACCACCCGCACCGGAACAGCGGGGACGTGACCGACCCGGCGCTGGTCGACCTCGACGCCGCCGCATGACGCTCGACCCGGCCGACCTCGCCCCGGCCGCACCGCCCCCCCGGAGTCACCATCCGCCCGGCGGCCCCGGCCGACCTCGACGTGGTCTCGAGGGTGGACGCCGAGGCGTTCGGCGACGACCCGAGCGCGAACCGCGCCTGGATGGCGCCCCAGCTGGGCGCCGCGGGCTGGACCGTGCTGCTGGCCGAGGCGGACGGGGATCCGGTGGGGTCGGCGGTCGCCGTCGTGACCGAGGGGCACGCCGGCCGGTGCGGCTACGTCGGCGGCGTCGGGGTGCTGCAGACGCACCGGGGCCGGGGGATCGGCGCGGCGCTGTCCTCGCCCGCCGCGGCGGTCGGGGTCGACGCCGGGGCCCGGCTCTACGCCCGGCTCGGGTTCACCGAGACCGCCGGATACGCCATCCACGTCCACCGTCGGTGAGGCCCTCCCCTCCTCGGGCGGTCGAGCCCGGGGCTCAGCCGTCGCGGCTGTGCAGCGGCTCGTCGACGGCCACGGACGCCGGCCACGAGGACAGCGCCCACTGCAGGCGCTCCACCCAGGCGGCGCACTGCTCGGGCAGGGCATAGGACCCCATCGCGTGGAGCGCCGCCCGGACGTCCGGCTCGGGCAGCGCCATGAGCTCGCCGAGCTGGGCGACCACCCGCCTGCGCGCCGGTTCCGCCAGCCGCCGGGTGACCAGCTCGAAGGCGTAGTAGACGCTGCCGAACTCCTCGTCCCAGTCCTGGCCGAACCAGGCGCCGTAGACGTGCGGCAGGTCCGGGAACCGCTGCGGCCACTGCGGGTCCAGCGGCAGGTCCGGGTAGGAGGTCTGCACGAACACCCCCTCGGGCACCCGGGCCATGACCACGACGGCCCGGGTGACGCCGCCGCTCACCCGCTCCGGCTCCCCGTCCGGCTCCTGGGCGCGCAGCATCACCCGGCCCAGCTCGCGCCCCAGGTCCGCCGACAGCCAGATCCGCGGCAAGCCCTGCGGGTCCCCGGCCCACGCCTCGACGAAGGCCCGGTTCGCCCGCAGGACCTCGGTGACCGCCGCCTCGGCGGTCTCGCGGTCGGCCCAGGAGGAGACGCGTGGGAGGGGGGGCGGCTCGTCGATGAACTCATGGGCAGGCAGTTGCCGCGCCTGCCAGTACCGGGCCCTGAGCGCCAGTAGCTGCATGTCATCCACATGGCGCCCCGTGAACAAGCGGGCGTCGCTACCGCCGATCCGCTGGAAGTGGCGCCAGGGCTCGTCCGCACGCACTTCTCTCGCGAATCGCTCGGCCTGTTCGGCACAAGCGGCCAGCGAGACCCCATCGCATCCGGCGTTCCATAGGCCGACGTCGACAAGCTGCACCACGTCGACCCAGTCCGACTCGTGGTACGCCCAGCAACCTTCGAGCACAGCAGATACGCCGGGGTAGTCGGCGCGCAGATCCTCTCTCGATCTGATCACGAGGCCTCCAGATATGCCGTCTTCACAAACACACCGTGTCGGTCGCGCGCGAGGACGACTCGCATCCGCTGAGGTGCCACCCAGCGCATCTTCCCGTCGACGCTTCGGCGAAGAATCTTGCCGTCGTCTCCACTCAGCCCGTCCAGGAAGAACTCCTTTGACGCACGCCTGGACGACAGCCACGTCTCGATGGCGTCTGAGTTGACCTGCAGTGCTCGGGTGATGAGCTCCTCCGCGGAGGATCTGGAGGCGAAGCGCGAGCGGTCGAGGTTGCCGACAACTGCGGAACGGTCTGCCAACTGCTCGGCGATCCTGCGGTGCAATCCCTCGTCGTCGATGTCGACGTGGTTCGCCAGCGTGTGCCCCCAGCCCTCGTGCCGCTCGAGTCGTACACCCTGCCGCATCTCCTCGAGCGTCTGCCGCCCGCCGCGGCCCAGCAGCCGGGCCTCCCGGCCGAACCCGCCGCCGACGACGCCGGCCATCGCCCCGGCCGTGCGCCCGGCCGACTCGGTCCAGTCGCCGCCGTCGTGCCCGAAGGCGTCCAGGCCGAGGACCTGCTGCGCGGTCCGCCACGGGTGGCGCACCTGGTCCAGCAGCGCGCCCGGCACCCCCTCCACCGCGTCCGCCCACCGCCGCCGGTCCACCAGCGCCTCGCCGGTGAGCGCCCACAGGCCCTGCACCGGCTCGACGGCGAAGGCCCGCCCGAACCCGCGCCACGCCTGCCAGGTGCGGTCACCCGCCGTCATCCCGCGCTGGGCCGCCGGCACCTGCTCGTAGAGCGCGGCCAGCGCCTGTGCGGCCGCGGTCATGGCCCGCGCGTAGTCCGCCATCGCCGCCGCGTGCCGGGCGCGCAGCGTGCGCACCCTCGCGTCCAGGTCTGCCCAGCCCGGGTCCGGCAGCCCCGCCGCCACCAGCACCGCGCGCCGGCACCGTTCCGCCTCGACGTCGGCCAGCTCCCGCCGGCAGCGCGCCACCTCCGCCCGCGCCCGCTCCAGCGCCAGCGCCAGCCGGGCCAGCACCGCCGCCACCGCGCCGGCGACGTCGGCGGCCGTGCCGAGCCGGGAGGAGCACTGCGCCCGCGCCCGCTCGAACGCCGCCGCCGCCGGGCCGGACCACGCGGCGCGCGGCTGCGGCAGGCCGTCGCCCGCGGCCGCCGACAGCGCGGCCACCTCGCGCACCTGCAGCACCACCTGCCAGAGCGCGGCCGGATCCGCCAGGGGAGCTTCCAGGTCCTCCCCTGTGACGCCACCGCCCGCCCCCGCCCGCACGTCCCGAACGCTAGGGCGAACCCGCAGGTCCACGTCGGGCACTGTCCACAGGGCTGGCACGGGCCCTGACCGGCCCTGATCGGCCCTGCGGAAGCCGGGTCTCGGCCGCGGCGGACCCGCCTAGCGTCGGGAGCAGGCGTTGAACCGTGGGAGGTCGTCGTGCGAATCGTCGTGGTCTACGAGTCCATGCACGGGAGCACCGAGCAGGTGGCCCACGCCGTCGCGGACGAGCTGCGGGGTCGGCACGAGGTCACCCTGGTCGGGGTCGACGAGGTCGACGCCCAGCGGCTCCCGGCGGCCGACCTGCTCATCATCGGCGGGCCGACCCACGCGCACGGGATGTCACGGGAGCACAGCCGCAAGAGCGCGCAGGACCAGCAGGACGCGGTGCCCCTCACCGGAACCAGCGTGGGGGTGCGCGAGCTGCTCGAGGACCTGCCGGTGGTGCACGGCCTGCGCGCCGCAGCGTTCGACACCCGTATCGACAAGCCGGAGCTGCTCACCGGAGCGGCCTCGCACGGGATCGCCAAGCGGCTGCGCTCGCGCGGCTACGACCTGGTCACCGAGCCGGAGAGCTTCCTGGTGCACAGCAAGGGCGGGCACGAGTCGCTGGCGGACGGCGAGCTGGCGCGCGCGGCCACCTGGGCGGCGGAGCTGGAGCGGCGCGTGCCGGTCGGCTGACCCGTTCTCCTTGCGTCCCGCGGCCGCTCAGGGCTGGGCCAGGGGTGGACCGCGGACGAGCGGTCAGGCCGCGGGATGCAAGGCCTCGTACGTGACGCCGGTGAGCCGCTCGGACTCCTCCCACAGCCGCGTCGCGACCGCGAGGTCACCGGCTGCGGGACTCGGCGCCACCCGCTTGGGCGCCCCGCGCCACTCGGCGAACCCGCCGGGCCCGAAGTACTCCCCGGAGCGGACGTCGGGCATGGTGGCGGCATAGAGCTCGGGCAGCGCACCCATCGCCGCGGACTGCCCGAACAGGACGTTGGCCACGCCGGTGAGCCTCTCCATCACCGAGTTGCCCGCCATCCGCGGGCCGACCGCCTGCAGGTTGGTGTTCGCGTAGCCGGGGTGCGCGGCCGCGGACACGAGGTCGAGACCGGCCGCCTGCGCGCGCCGGCCCAGCTCGAAGGCGAAGAGCAGGTTGGCCAGCTTCGACTGCCCGTAGACGCGCCACTTCTGGTACGAACGCTCCGACATCAGGTCGGAGAAGTTGATGCGCCCCATCCGGTGCGCCTGGCTGCTCACCGTGACCACCCGGGCCCCCGGACGACGCAGCAGCAGCGGCAGCACCAGCCCGGTGAGCGCGAAGTGGCCGAGGTGGTTGGTGCCCAGCTGCAGCTCGAAGCCGTCGGCGGTCCTGCGCGGGGGCGTCGCCATGACGCCGGCGTTGTTCAGCAGCACGTCGACGCCGTCGGGGAACCGCTCCGACAGGCGGTCGGAGAACTCACGCACCGAGGCCAGGCTGGCCAGGTCGAGCGGCTCGACGACGACGGGCGCGGTGGGCGCGACGGTCCGCAGCCGGGCCAGCGCCTCGGCCCCGCGGCCGGCGTCGCGGCACGCCATCACCACCCGGGCGCCGCGCCGGGCCAGCTCCGCGCTGGCGTGGTAGCCCAGCCCGGAGTTGGCCCCCGTGACGACGACGGTGCGGCCGGCCTGGTCAGGGATGTCGGTGGCGCTCCAGCTCATGCCCCCAGCCTGTCGGCGGCGGCGCCGTGGCGCACCTCGACCAGCGGCAGCCGCAGCGCGGCCGGTGCGGACTGCGGGACCACCGGCGCGCTGGGCGGCACCGGCGCCACCCGCTGGTAGGGGGCGCCGAGCGGCGGGCGGGCGTCGGCCTCGCCGCGGTTGGGCCACAGCGCCATGGCGCGCTCGGCCTGCGCGGTGATGGTGAGCGAGGGGTTCACCCCGAGGTTGGCCGACACCGCCGAGCCGTCGGCGATGTGCAGCCCCGGGTGGCCGTAGACCCGCTGATACGGGTCGACGACGCCGGTGGCCGGCGAGTCGCCGATGACGCAGCCGCCGATGAAGTGCGCGGTCATCGGGGCCGAGACCAGGTCGCCGAGGCTCCCGCCCGGCTCACCCTCGACCAGCGCGGCGGCCACCCGCGCCGCCTCGTTGGCCACCGGGATCCAGGTGGGGTTGGGCGCTCCGTAGCCCTGCTTGGTGGTGAGCCTGCGTCGGCCCAGCAGGCCCCGCTTGGTGTGCACGGTGAGGGAGTTGTCCAGGGTCTGCATGACCAGCAGGGCGATGGTGCGCTCGGACCAGTGCCGCACCGAGAGGGTCCGCAGGGTGTAGCCGGGCTGCTTGACCGCGGTGCGCAGCGCCTCCCGCCACCGCGGGCGCCCGGTGTCGCCGTCGGTCATCACGGTGGCCAAGAGGCCCATCGCGTTCGAGCCCGCGCCATACCGGCACGGCTCGATGTGGGTGTCCTCGGTGGGGTAGAACGACGAGGTGATGGCCACGCCGCGGGTGAAGTCGTGGGTGCCGCGGCGGCGGGTGATCGCCCCGGTGATGGCCTCGCTGTTGCTGCGCGAGAGCTCGCCCAGCCGCGCCGACAGCGCCGGCAGGTGCCCGGCCTCGCGCATGCGGAACAGCAGCCGCTGGGTGCCGTAGGCGCTGGCGGCCAGCACCACCTGCTCCGCGGTGACGGTGCGCCGCTCCTTGCCCAGCCACGCCCCCGGGCGCTGCACGTCGACGGCGTAGCCGCCGGCCGGCAGCGGGCGCACGGCCACCACCTCGGTGTCCGGGACCACCTGCGCACCGGCCTTCTCGGCCAGGTGCAGGTAGTTCTTCACCAGCGTGTTCTTGGCGTCGTGCCGGCACCCGACCATGCAGTTGCCGCACTCGGTGCACCCGTGGCGCGACGGCCCGGCGCCGCCGAAGAACGGGTCCGGGGACTCCACGCCCGGACCGTCGCCGAAGAACACCCCGACGGGCGTGAGCCGGAAGGTGTGCCCCACGCCCATCTCGTCGGCGACCGCCTTCATCACCTCGTCGGCAGGCGTCACCGACGGGTTCTGCACCACGCCCAGCATCCGCGCGGCCTGGTCGTAGTGCGGCGCCAGCTCGTCGGCCCAGTCGGTGATGTGCCCCCACTGCCGGTCCTGGAAGAACGCCTTGGGCGGCACGTAGAGCGTGTTGGCGTAGTTGAGCGAGCCCCCGCCGACGCCGGAGCCGGCCAGCACCAGGACGTCCTTGAGCCAGTGGATGCGCTGCACGCCGTGCAGCCCCAGCCGCGGCATCCACAGGAACCGGCGCAGGTCCCAGGAGGTCTTGGCGAAGTCGTCGTCGCGGAAGCGGCGCCCCTGCTCCAGGACGGCGACCCGGTAGCCCTTCTCGGTCAGCCGCAGCGCGGTGACGCTGCCGCCGAAGCCGGAGCCGACCACCACGACGTCGTGGTCGAACCCTCCAGGGCCCGCCTTCTCCGACGGTTCGTAGGACTGCCAGCCGCTCACCGCATCCCTGCCTTCTTCATCGCCTTCACCGAGAAAGTGAGGATCCGCGCCCACGCCTTGTCCTCGAGCCCCAACGGTGGACCGAAGCCGGTGACCCGCTGCACCGCGACAGTCTGGCTCTCGGTGTACTTGAGGATCCCCTCGGCCCCGTGCCGGCGGCCGAGCCCGGAGTCGCGCATGCCGCCCATCGGGGCGCCGGTGGCCGCCCAGGCGGTGCCGTAGGCCTCGTTGACGTTCACGGTGCCCGCGGCGATCCGCGCCCCCAGTCGGCGGCCGCGGTCGACGTCACGGGTCCACACCGAGGCGTTGAGGCCGTAGGTGCCCCGGTTGGCCAGCGCGACGGCCTCGTCCTCGGTGCGGAAGGTGCTCAGGCTGACGACCGGGCCGAACGTCTCCTCGTCGCACACGGCCATGTCGGGGGTCACCCCGGCCAGCACGGTGGGCTCGTAGAAGCAGGGGCCGAGGTCGGGGCGCGCGCGCCCGCCGTGCAGCACCACCGCGCCCTTGGCCCGGGCGTCCTCCACGTGCCGCTGCACGGCGTCCAGCTGCCGCTCGGAGACCAGCGAGCCCATGTCGGCCAGCCAGCCGGTGCCGGCGGCCAGCCGCATCGCGCGGACCCGGCCGAGGAACCGGTCCAGGAACGCGTCGGCGACGTCCTCGTGCACCAGCAGGCGCTCGGCCGACACGCACAGCTGACCGGCGCTGGCGAAGCACGCCCGCACGGCGCCCTCGGCGGCGCGGTCCAGGTCGGCGTCGTCCAGCACCAGCAAGGGGTTCTTGCCGCCCAGCTCCAGGCTGACCCCGACGAGCCGCCGGGCCGCCTGCGCGGCCACCACCCGGCCGGTGGCGGTGGACCCGGTGAAGCAGACGTAGTCGGCCCGTTCGATGACGGCGCCGCCGATGTCCGCGCCGTCTCCCAGCACCACCTTGAGCAGGCCCTCGGGCAGCCCGGCCTCGCGCAGCACGTCCAGCGCCCACAGCGCCGTGAGCGGGGTCTGGTGGTCGGGCTTGACCACCACGGCGTTGCCCGACACCAGCGCGGGCAGCGCGTCGCAGACGGCGAGGTCGAGCGGGTAGTTCCACGGCGCGATGACGCCGACCACCCCCTTGGGCCGGTGGTGCACCACGGCGCTGGTCACCAGCGGGAACGGGCCGGGCACCCGGCGCGGGGCGAGGTAGGAGCGGGCCCGGCGGGCGTAGTGACGGGCCACCAGCGCCGAGTCGAGCACCTCCTCGAAGGCGTGCTTGCGCGCCTTGCCGCTCTCGAGCTGGATCAGGTCGAGCACCTCGTCCTGCCGGGCCAGCAGCAGGTCGTGGAAGCGCAGCAGCACCCGGGCGCGCTCGGCGAGCGGCCGGCGGGCCCACTCGCGCTGCGCCGCGCGCGCGGAGGCGAAGGCGGCGTCGACGTCGCGCGCGGTCGAGACCGGCACCTGGGCCAGCGGGCCGCCGGTGAACGGGGTGGTCGTGGTGCGCAGCTCCGCCCGCGGGCCGGCGACGACGTGGCGGACCAGCCGCCGGACCAGCCGCGGGTCGAGCGCGTAGGTGGCGGTGGGGTCGTCGGGGTCCGGCGGCCCGGCCTCGCCGGCCGGGCGCGCGGCCCCGCCGGCAGCGGCGTCGGCGGTCATACCCGCGAGGGTAGGTCGTCGACGGCGCGGTGACTACCAGCGGGTAACAACTGGCCGTCGACCGCCCGCCCTTGACCGATTTGCGCACACACCCCTAGTCGGCTGGGCGGCCGGGGGGGGCCGCCCCGGGGGGGCACCCCCGCGCCCCCCGCCCCCCCCGGGGGGCGCCCCGGTGGAGAGGACCC
>JBQCIO010000342.1:0-6237 GCA_051953655.1 Motilibacteraceae bacterium | reverse complement strand
GGCCCGGGTGCGTCCCCCGTGCGGGGGGGGGGGTGGTATCATGGCCCGTGTGGGCGGGGAAACGCGGGGGCGGGCCGCTCGCGTCTCCCGGGGTTGGGAGCGCGAGGTGGTCACGGAAGTGGTCACAGAGGAGGCGGAGGTCCCCGCTCCGAGCCGGGACCGGGCGGCACGAGAACCGGCTCCCTACCTGCGGAAACGCGGTGAGGCGGCATCACGCGGGACCGTCCGGGACGGACGGGGAGGGACTTTTAATCCGTGGGTTGTGGGTTCGAGCCCCACGGGGCCCACCCCCACCGCGACCCGTCGGAGCCCGGCGGGTGACGACGGGATCGCCGCCCGTGCGAGCCGCGGGTCCTGACCTGCCGCCGGGACCAACGAACCTGGCCGTGCCCGCGCACCGGGGCGGACGCTGATCGTGGACCTGCGATCGATGGTGGTGCGTCATGACGCAGACGACCTCCGACTACGAGGCGGCGCGGGCGCGGCTCGTGCGCAAGAGGAAGTTCCGTGGCGACGTGGTGGCGTACGTCGTGATCAACGTCTTCCTGGTCGTCCTCTGGGCCGCCACCGGCAGGGGCTACTTCTGGCCGGGCTGGGTGATGGGCGGCTGGGGTGCGCTGCTCCTGCTGGACGGCTGGGACGCCTACTACCGGCGCGAGGTGACCGACGACGACGTCGAGCGGGAGCTGGGGAAGCGTCGCTGAGCGCGAGCTGTCGGCTGACGAGGGGACACCGTCAGCGCCCGCCCCGCGGGCGTGCAGCCCTCTAGCGTGCCCGCATGAGCGATCTGCCTTCGTTCCCCGGGCCGACCCGGCCGGCGTCCTCGCGCGCCGAGGTGCTGCTGCGCTACCTCGACTACTTCCGCGAGACCGTCCTGGCCAAGGTGGTCGGTCTTGCGGACGAGGACCTGACCGGCAGCCGGCTGCCCTCGGGCTGGAGCCCGCTCGAGCTGGTGCACCACCTCGCGCACGTCGAGCGGCGCTGGCTGGTCTGGGGCTT
This sequence comes from Motilibacteraceae bacterium, assembly GCA_051953655.1. Taxonomy (GTDB): domain Bacteria; phylum Actinomycetota; class Actinomycetes; order Motilibacterales; family Motilibacteraceae; genus JBQCHF01. Next base: position 5,238 of record JBQCIO010000342.1, on the reverse strand, counting down.
CGAGGGCCAGGACGTCGAGAACCCCTGGGGTGACTCGAAGGACGGCCGGTGGCACGTGCCGGCCGGGCTCACCGCCGAGCAGGTCGTCCACGGCCTGCGGCAGCAGGGGGAACGGACCCGCGAGGTCGTCGGGCGGCACGGGCTGGAGGAGGTGGGAGTCCCCGGCGAGCGCTGGGACGGGGAGCCGCCGGCCAGCCTGGAACGCGTTCTCCTGCATCTGCTCCAGGAGTACGCGCGGCACGCGGGACACCTCGACGTGGTGCGCGAGCTGGTCGACGGCACGGTGGGGGAGTAGCCGGTCGCAGTCCTCACCTCACAGGCGCGTCCCAGGCGGAGGCCAGTCCGGCGGCAGGAGCGCCGCGGAGAGTTCGGGTGTCAGCACGGACGGCTGACACGACCGAACGGAGTGAGCTCTCATGAACCTGTCCTCGACCGGACGGAAGATCGGCCTGCTCGCGGCAGGTGCCATCGCCGGCGGCATCCTCGCCGGCACCGTGGGCGCGCAGGCCGCCACCAGCACCCCGACGCCGGGCACATCAGCGGGCACGTCGGCGAGCACATCGGCGAGCACGAGCAGCGCCGGCAGCGCAGCGGGGACCTTCGGCCAGCGCGGCCCGGACGGCGACGGCCCGCGCGGCCCGCACGGCCCGCACGGCACCGAGACCGCCCTGACCGGCGACCTGGCCGCGAAGGTGAAGGCGGCGGCGCTGGCGAAGGTGCCGGGGGCGACGGTGGACCGGGTGGAGACCGACGCCGACGGCGCGGCCTACGAGGCGCACCTGACCAAGGCCGACGGCTCGCACGTCACGGTGACCTTCGACAAGGACGTGAACGTGGTCGCGGTGCGGACCGGTGGGCCGGGCGGCCCCGGTGGCCGCGGGCCCGGCCCGCACGGCCCCGAGACCGCCCTGACCGGCGACCTGGCCGCGAAGGTGAAGGCGGCGGCGCTGGTGAAGGTGCCGGGGGCGACGGTGGACCGGGTGGAGACCGACGCCGACGGCGCGGCCTACGAGGCGCACCTGACCAAGGCCGACGGCTCCCACGTCACCGTGACCTTCGACAAGGACCTGACGGTCGTCGAGGTGCAGAGCCACTGACCGGTCGACGACGACCGCCGGCACCGGCGCACCCCGCTCGTGGCCCGCGAGCGGGGCGCGCCCGTCTCGACTCCGGCGCCTCGGCGCGTCGGCACCCGATCGACGGCCCCGCACGAGCCGGACCCGCCAGGCGTCACCCGCGATGGCGAGGGCAGCATGGGAGCCGTGCAGTCCCACGGAGAAGGTGTCGTGCCCGAGGAGCCGTCCGCGCAGGTGGACGGCGCACCTGCTCCCGCGGCGGATCTGCGCCCGGGAGCTCGCACGGCCGGCGGTTCCGGCCGTGCACAAGCACCACGAGGCGCGTCCCACCATGGCCCCGGGGCAGGGCTGGTGCTCGCCGCCCTGGGCGTCGTGTTCGGCGACATCGGCACCAGCCCGCTCTACTCGCTGCAGACCGTGTTCTCCCTCGACCACGGTCTCGTGCGCCCCACCACGGCCGATGTCCTCGGCGTCGTCTCGCTGGTGTTCTGGTCCGTCACCACGGTGGTGTCGGCCAAGTACGTCGCCGTGGTCATGCGGGCGGACAACGACGGCGAGGGCGGGGTGATGGCCCTCATCGCGCTGATCCGCAAGGTGCTCGGACGGCGGGTCGGCACCACGGGCCGCGTGGTGCTGCTGGGCATCCTCGGGGCCAGCCTCTTCTACGGCGACTCGCTCATCACCCCGGCCATCTCCGTCCTCTCGGCCGTCGAGGGTCTGGAGGTGGGCGCGCCCGGACTGTCGCACCTGGTGGTGCCGATCGCCGTCGTCATCCTCACCGCGCTGTTCGCCGTGCAGCGGTTCGGCACCCGCCGGGTGGGCGCGCTGTTCGGCCCGGTGATGGTCGTCTGGTTCGGCGTGCTGGGGCTGGCCGGACTCGCCCAGGTGGTCCGCCAACCGGCCGTGCTGCGCGGGCTGTCCCCCACCTACGCCGTCGCCTTCGCCGTGCAGCGGCCGGTGATCGCGTTCGTGGCGCTGGGCGCCGTGGTGCTCTGCATCACCGGAGCGGAGGCCCTCTACGCCGACATGGGCCACTTCGGGCGCACCCCCATCGCGCGCGCCTGGTTCCTCTTCGTGCTGCCGGCCCTGACCCTGAACTACCTCGGTCAGTCCGCGCTCATCCTCGCCGACCCGGGCGCCCGGTCGAACCCGTTCTTCCTGCTGCTGCCGGAGTGGGCCCGCCTGCCGATGGTCCTCCTGGCCACCGCCGCGACCGTCATCGCCTCGCAGGCGGTCATCTCCGGCGCCTTCTCGGTCACCCGGCAGGCGATGCAGCTTCGCCTGCTGCCGCCGCTCACCGTGCGGCAGACCTCCGAGGAGACCGCCGGGCAGGTCTACCTGCCGGCCGTGAACGCGGCCCTGTTCTGCGGCGTCCTCGTGCTGGTGCTGTCCTTCCGGTCCTCGCAACGGCTCGCCACGGCCTACGGGATCGCGGTGACCGGCGCTCTGCTCGTCGACACCGTGCTCCTGCTGCTGCTGGCCAAGCACCTCTGGCGCTGGGGACCGCGACGCCTGACCGCGGCCGCCCTCGTCTTCGGCGGCCTGGAGCTGCTCTTCCTCGGCGGCAACGTGACGAAGGTGGCGCACGGAGGCTGGCTCCCGCTGCTCGTCGCGCTCGCGATCCTGACGCTGATGACCACCTGGGGGCGAGGTCGAGAGCTGGTCGCTGCCCGGAGGGCCGAGATCGAGGGCAGCCTGGCCGACCTGGTGGCCCTCGTGCACGAGCGCCGGGTGCCGCGGGTGCCGGGCACCGCCGTGTTCCCGCACCCGACCAAGGAGACGGCTCCGCTCGCGCTGCGCGCCAACCTCGAGCACAACCACGTGCTGCACGACCACGTGGTCATCGTGTCCGCTGTCGCAGAGAACGTCCCCCACATGTCCGGCCCCGGCCAGGTGGAGGTGGACGACCTCGGCTTCGACGACGACGGCATCAGCCACCTCACCGTCCGCTACGGCTTCTCCGACAACCCCGACATCCCCTCGGCACTGAGGGCAGCGCGCCGGCTGCACCCCGATCTGGTGCCGTTCGACCCCGACCAGACCTCGTACTTCCTGTCCCGCGGGACCATCCACCGCACGGAACGGTCGGGCATGGCCCGCTGGCGCAAGGCGCTCTTCGCCGCGATGGCCCGCAACGCGGTCAACCCCGCCGACGTGTTCGGGCTGCCGGCCGAGCGGACGGTCGTCATGGGGACCGTCGTCGACCTCTGACCCGGCGTTCCCGCCCACGGGCACGGAGAGTTGGCCCGTCGCCCCCAGGGGCGCATGCTGCAGAAGAGAGCGCTCGGCGACGAGGGCGGGTCGAGACGGGAGGGCGACGTGCCGGCACGCGCCAAGGACAACCAGCTGCTGCGCGCCGTCCTGACCGTGCTCGTGGGGCTGGCCGTCGTCGCGGCCGGGTTCGTCGTCGGACGGACCACCGGCCCGGGAGCACGGGCGGGCGAGCGGTTCGAGCAGGGCTACCGCGCGGGCCTCGACGTCGGTCAGTCCTCCGGTATCGAGCAGGGCCGGGCCCTTCAGCTGGGGCTCTCCGTGCCACCGTCGTCCCGGACGGCGGTGCAGGAGGCCTTCGAGGCGGGTTACGCCGCCGGAGCCAACGACGTCTTCGGGACCTACGACGGCGGCTGGGCCTTCGGGCGCCCCTACCTGGTCGTGCTGGAGCCGGGATCGGACGGCGTCACCTACCGGATCGCCCGCCGGCAGGAGCTTCCGCAGCCATCGCCGGGTCCCTGACGTCGTCCCTCACCCTTCACAAGCCCCTGTCCTAGGGAAGAGAGGCGGTCATGGCGACCCGACGCGGCTGGCAGGAGCTCAGCCGGCCCACCCAGGTCCTGATCGTGGCCGGCGCGGTGCTGGAAGGCGCCGCCAAGGCGGTCGCCCTGGCCGACCTCGCGCGGCGTCCTCAGTCCCAGGTGCGGGGACGGAAAGCGCTGTGGGCAACGGGAATCGTGCTCGTCAATGCCTTCGGGGCAGCCCCCTTGGCCTACTTCACGTGGGGGCGCAGGAGGGTCTGAGACCCTGCCGCCGGAGGGGGTGAAGGGTGCCCGCAGGGCCTCGAAAACGGCCCTCGACGGGTCCCAGGACCCTTGGCTCAGCGTGAATTTTTCTGCGACACGTTGCGCCCGAGTGTGTGGACGGCACAATCTCCTGTCACAGTGGTGATCGTCGAGGCAGCCTGGCGCCCGCCGGGACTGCAAGGAACTGTGGAAGGAGCGGGTTGAACCGCAAGGAACTGATCGAGGCCGTGGCCGTCGAGCTCGGTGACCGCAAGGTCGCGGAGAAGGCGGTTCTGGCGACGCTGGGCACGATCCAGCGCACGGTGGCCCTCGGCGACAAGGTGACCCTGACCGGGTTCGGCTCGTTCGGCACCCGGGTGAAGGCGGCCGGCACCGCCCGCAACCCGCGCACGGGCGAGACCGTCAAGACCAAGAAGCGCACCGTCCCGACCTTCACCGCGGGCTCGGGCCTCAAGTCCGACGTGGCGGACCCGAAGGCGGCGAAGGCGGAGCAGCGTGAGTTCGACAAGCGGGCCAAGGCTGCCGCCGCGGCGGCTCCGACGCGGGGTAGGGCTGCCAGCGCCGCTGCTGCCCCGGCTCGCGGCACCGCCAGCAAGGCCGCCCCCGCCAAGGCGGCGGCGACCAAGGCTGCTCCGGCCAAGGCCGCTGCCACCAAGCGGACCGCCACCAAGGCCGCTCCGGCCAAGGCGGCGGCGAGCAAGACCGCGGCCACCAAGACCGCGGCCAAGCGGACGACGTCGGCGGCCAAGGCCCCGGCCAAGACCGCGACCCGCGGCCGTCGCACCGCGAAGGCCTGAGCAAGACCCCGAGAAAGACCCCGAGAAAGACCCAGAGCAAGACCAGAGCAAGAACCGGTCCTTCTCCGGTCCACGGCGCAGAACGGCGGGGGCCGGCGCCACACCCCGCCGGAGAACGAGGCCGTGGCCGAGGCCGAGCGCCTTGGCCGGGAAGCTCCGGCCACCCGTCCGGAAGAGCTGTCGCCCCAGCCGGAGGAGGAGGAGCGATGAGCGCCCTGAGGATGGGCAACGGCCGGGGCAACGGCGAAGTGGGGGCGGCGGCGGGATTCCAGCGGTACACGTTCGCCGAGCGGATCGTCCACTGGGTCGTGGCCCTCACCTTCATCGCGCTGATGCTGTCGGGCTTCG
>JBQCIO010000341.1:0-3436 GCA_051953655.1 Motilibacteraceae bacterium | reverse complement strand
GCCCCGCTCCCGCTGGCCCTGCTCACGGTGTGGCGCGCCCGGCACGTCGAGCGGCTGCTGACCGACGCGCCGGCCGCCGACCCGGCATCCGTCCCCGTGAGGCACCGCCGACCCGTGCCGCGCCCTCGCCGGGCGCCGCGGCCGGTGGTCGCGGGCACGGCCGGCGGCGTCGATTCCCTGGGCGGCCCGGTCGAGCCCGACGAGGTGTCCACGCTCCTCGAGCGCACCGCCGTCGCCCTGCAGCTGCCGCCCGGCGCCGGCGCCGTCGGGTCCTCCAGGACCGACGGGGCCGACAGGGAGGACTGGCTGGCCCGGCAGGTCGGGCTGGCGCTGCTCGAGCACCCCGAGCTGGCCGACCGGCTGTCCGCCCTCGACCAGCGGCTCGGGCTGGCGAGGGGACGCAGCGCCGAGCTGCTGGACGTGCTGTGCCGGCGGGCCGCCGCGCTCGCCTGACGCCACCGGCACTGGGGGCCGCTCAGCCCTCGGGCGCGGTCAGCGCGCGTACTCGATCGCCCGCGACTCGCGCACCACGGTCACCCGGATCTGGCCGGGGTAGGTGAGCTCCTCCTCCACCTGCTTGGCGATGTCCCGGGCCAGCACCTGCGCTGCGATGTCGTCGACCACGTCGGGCAGCACCATCACCCGGACCTCCCGGCCCGCCTGCATCGCGAAGACCTTCGCCACTCCCTCGTGCGCCAGGGCGATGGCCTCGAGCCGCTCGAGCCGGCTGACGTAGGCCTGCATCGACTCGCGCCGGGCACCCGGTCGGCTGCCGCTGATGGCGTCGGCGGCCTGGGTCAGCACCGCCTCCACGGTGCGCGGCTCCACCTCGCCGTGGTGGGCGGCGATCGCGTGCACGACGTCCTCGTCCTCGCCGTAGCGGCGGGCCAGCTCCGCGCCGACCGCGGCGTGGCTGCCCTCGGCCTCGTGGGTGAGGGCCTTGCCGAGGTCGTGCAGCAGCGCGCAGCGCTTGGCCAGGGCGACGTCGACGCCGAGCTCGCCGGCCATCAGCCCGGCCAGGTGAGCGCTCTCCACCAGGTGGCGCAGCACGTTCTGCCCGAACGAGGTGCGGTAGCGCAGGGCGCCGAGCGTCGCCACCAGCTCCGGGTGCAGGTCGGTGAGGCCGACCTCGACCAGCGCGGCCTCGCCGGCCCGCCGGCACAGCTCGGCGACCTGCTCCTCGCTGCGGGCGTGCTGCTCCTCGATCCGGTGCGGCGAGATCCGCCCGTCGAGCACCAGGGCCTCGAGGGTGAGCCGGGCGGTCTCCCGGCGGACCGGGTCGAAGCAGCTGAGCAGGACGGCCTCGGGGGCGTCGTCGATGATCAGGGTCACGCCGGTGACCGCCTCGAAGGCGCGCACGTTGCGCCCCTCCCGGCCGATGATCCGGCCCTTGTAGTCGTCCCCCGGCAGGGCGACCGAGGTGACCACCGACTCGGCGGTCTGCTCGCTGGCCACCCGCTGGATGGCGCCGACGACGAGGTCGCGGGCGCGGGCCTCGGCCTCCCGCCGCGCCGCCCGCTCGAGGTCGCGCACCAGCCGGGCCGCGTCCCGCTTGGCCTGCTGCTCGGCCGCGGCGACGATCTCGGCGCGCGCCTGCTCCATGGTGACCCCGGCCGCGGACTCCAGCACGCGCCGGCGCTCGGCCTGCAGGTCGCCGAGCTCGGCGCGGCGGACCGCCAGCTCCTCGGCGCGCTGGGCCAGGCTGCCGGCCTGCTGGGCGAGCGAGCCGGCACGCTCCTCCAGGGCTCGCCCCTCGGCGTCGAGCCGCGCCTCGCGCTCGGCCAGCCGGTGCTCGCGCCGCTCGACGTCCTGCCGCTGGTCGCGCAGATCGGCCCGCAGCGCCTGCGCTTCACGCTCGAGCTCGGCCCGGGCCCCGGCCTCCTGCTCGGCGGCCTCGCGCTCGAACCGAGCCGCCCGCACCTCGGCCCGGCGCAGCAGGAACAGGAGCGCGGCCACCGCGACGGCGAGCAGGGCGATCGCCACGAGCAGGAGCGCGACCAGGGTGTCGGTGCCGTTCATGCGCACGCCTCCCCTCCGGCCGGCCGCGAGGCCGGGCCGAGGGTCCACCTCCGGTGGCGCTGGGGTGGTCCGCGCGTCACTGGAGAGGAGACCCTGCGTAGACCCTGCTGTGTTCGGAGGCTAGGCAGGCGGTGCGGCGCGGGTCAACAGCAGCCTGGTTGGACAGCCTGGTTCGACAGCCTGGTTCGACAGCCTGGTTGGACAGCCTGGTCGACCGCTCGACCGCCCCTGTCCCGGACGGCCCGGAGTCCGACGCGACGTGCCGGTGGACATCAGTCCGGCAGGTCGCCGTGGCCGTCGCCGTCGGGCTGGTCGAACCCGTCGCGCTCCCTCTCGGCCGCCAGCTCGGCGCGGACCACGGACAGCGCCAGCCCGCCGGGGTAGCCCTTGCGGGCCAGCAGGCCGGCGAGGCGGCGGACCCGGGTCTCGTAGGCCAGGCCGCGGGTGGCGCGCAGACGGCCGCGCACCAGCCGGTGGGCGGTCTCCCGCTCCTGCTCAGGGTCGAGCTGGTCCAGAGCGTCCCGGGCCAGCCCGTCGTCGACCCCCTTGGTGCGCAGCTCCTGGGCCAGCGCCCGGCGGGCCAGCCCGCGCCCGTCGTGCCGGGACCGCACCCAGCCCTGCGCGAACGCGGCGTCGTCGATGAGCTTGACCTCGGTGAACCGGTCGAGCACCCGCTCGGCGACGGCCTCGGGCACGTCCCGCCTGGCCATCGCCTCGGCCAGCTGGGCGCGGGTCCGCGGCCCCATCGTCAACTGGCGCAGGCAGATGGCCCGGGCGACGGACTCGGGATCGGGCTCCGGGTCCGCCGCGACGGGGCTGTCCGGCGGCGGCCCCTCGTCGCCTGGCCGCCGCCGCTGCCGACGCCCGCCGCGCCGCCCGTGGGGGCGGCGCGAGGGCTCCTCGTCCTCGTCCTGCATGCCGTGCGGCGCCGAACCGGTCAGAAGTCGACCGGCGCCAGCTCGTCGTCGGCCGGGGCGTCGACCCGGGCCCCGACGCCGAGCTTCTCCTTGATCTTCTTCTCCAGCTCGTCGGCCAGGTCGGGGTTGTCGCGCAGGAACGCCCGCGCGTTCTCCTTGCCCTGCCCCAGCTGGTCGCCCTCGTACGTGTACCAGGCGCCGGACTTGCGCACGAAGCCGTGCTCGACGCCCATGTCGATCAGGCCGCCCTCACGGGAGATGCCGATGCCGTAGAGGATGTCGAACTCGGCCTGCTTGAACGGCGGGGCCATCTTGTTCTTCACGACCTTGACCCGGGTGCGGTTGCCCACCGGGTCCGAGCCGTCCTTGAGCGTCTCGATCCGCCGGACGTCGAGGCGGACCGAGGCGTAGAACTTCAGCGCCTTGCCACCGGTGGTGGTCTCGGGCGAGCCGAACATCACGCCGATCTTCTCGCGCAGCTGGTTGATGAAGATCGCGGT
>JBQCIO010000340.1:0-3949 GCA_051953655.1 Motilibacteraceae bacterium | reverse complement strand
TAGCGGTAAGAATGGATCTGGCGCGGTGAGCTGGGCGGTCGAGCCCGCCCCCGAGACCAGGCCGCGGTGCTGGCGCCCCGCCTACGGCAGCGTCAGCTCCCCAGCCAGCACCGGCGCGACGTCGCCGGCCACCGAGCAGCGCACCGCCCGGCCATCGGCGGCCTCCACCCGGCCGAACAGCGCGGACGGCCGACCCATCTCCACGCCCTGCGTGATGGCGTAGTCGGTCGCCCCGTCCCCCGGCACCGCTCCGGTCGCGACCAGGTGCACGCCCAGCCCCAGCGCCGCCGAGCCCGTGGCCGCGTCCTCACCGCCGTGCACGTCCGGGCAGAACGCCCGCGACCGCACCCGCACCTCGCCGTCCCCGGTCTCCAGCACGTACGCGCAGACACCCCCGCGGGCGACGCCGGAGAGCGCCTCCAGCGCGGCGACGTCGGGCGTCGCGCGGGCCAGCGCCTCGGGCCGCACCGGCACGAAGGCCCACTCCAGCCCGGTGCCCGCCGCCCGCGCCTCGCCTGCCGCGTCCTCCGGGCCGAGCCCGACCGCGGCCAGCAGCGGGGCGACGTCGAGCGGCTCGCTCACCGACGGCGCGGCGCCGGTGAGCCGCACCCGCCCCGGCCCGTTGTCCGCACCCTGCTCCACCAGCAGCCCGACCTCGCCCGCGCCGCACCGCTGCACCACCTCGCCCACCGGCAGCAGCCCGCGCCGGGCGAGCACCCACGCGGTGCCCACCGACGGGTGCCCGGCGAAGGGCAGCTCGGCGACCGGGGTGAAGATGCGCACCGCGTAGGAGGCGCCGGGCCCGACGGCGGTGACGAACGTCGACTCGCTGAAGCCGAGCTCGGCCGCCACCGCCTGCAGCACCCGCGTCGGGTAGGGGCCGTCCGGCACCCCCTCGGCCGGGGCGTCCGCCACCAGCACGACCCCCAGCGGGTTCCCGCCGGACAGCGCACGGTCGGTGAAGACGTCGACGACCGCGATCGGCAGCTGCGTCATGCGGCGAACCCTAGAACCCGCGCGCCCTCGGGCTCGGCGGGCGCCCCGCGGCCGCCCGGCTCGGTAGCCTGTCGCCCCGTGAGCGGAGCGCCGACGCGGGTCTTCATCGCGCGCCTCGCCGGCATCGCCGTGTTCGATCCCAACGGCGACCAGGTCGGCAAGGTGCGCGACGTCGTGGTGACCCTGCGCATCGGCCGCCAGCCACCGCGCGTGCTCGGCCTGGTGGTCGAGGTGTTCGGCCGCCGCCGGGTGTTCCTGCCGATGACCCGGGTCACCCAGGTCGACGCCGGGCAGGTCGTCACCACCGGCCTGGTCAACATGCGCCGCTTCGAGCAGCGCCCCACCGAGACCCTCGTGCTCGGCGAGCTGCTGGACCGCAAGATCACCCTCGTCGAGGACTCCTCCACGGTCACCGTGGAGGACGTCGCGATGGAGGAGAGCCGCACCCGCGACTGGCTGGTCACCAAGGTCTACGTCTCCCGGGGCGCGGCCAAGGGCCTGCGCCGGCACCGCGCCGAGAGCCTGCTGGTGGACTGGGACGCCGTCACCGGCTTCAGCGTCGCCGAGGAGGGCCAGGGCGCCGCCAACCTGCTGGCCACCTTCGACAAGCTCCGCGCCGCCGACCTCGCCCAGGTGCTGCACGAGCTCTCCCCCAAGCGCCGGGTCGAGGTGGCCGCGGCGCTGGACGACGACCGCCTGGCCGACGTCCTGGAGGAGCTGCCGGAGGACGACCAGGTCGAGATCCTGGGCCGGCTGGAGGAGGAGCGGGCCGCCGACGTCCTCGAGGCGATGGACCCCGACGACGCCGCCGACCTGCTCTCCGAGCTGCCGGCCGAGGAGGCCGAGAAGCTGCTCGAGCTGATGGAGCCGGACGAGGCCGCGCCGGTCCGCCAGCTGATGGACTACGTCGAGGACACCGCCGGCGGCATGATGACCACCGAGCCGGTCATCCTCGCCCCGGACGCCACCGTGGCCGAGGCGCTGGCCCGGGTGCGCGAGCCCGAGCTCTCCCCCGCGCTGGCCTCGATGGTCTACGTCTGCCGCCCCCCGCTGGAGACTCCCACCGGCAAGTTCCTCGGGCTCACCCACATCCAGCGGCTGCTGCGCGAGCCGCCGTCGGCGCTGGTGTCCGGCGTCGTCGACTCCGCCCTGGAGCCGATCCGCCCCGACACCACGCTGCGCCAGGTGACCCGCTACCTCGCCACCTACAACCTCGTCGCCGTCCCGGTGGTGGACGAGAACGACCACCTGCTCGGCGTGGTGAGCGTGGACGACGTGCTCGACCACCTGCTGCCGGAGGACTGGCGCGAGGACCAGTCCGACGTGATGTCGGAGACGTCGTGGGCCGGCGAGCAGGGAGCCCCCGGTGGCGCGTGAGGCCCGGGCGGTGAGCCGCCTCGACGTCCCCCGCGAGGCCCGCCGCTCGTTCGCCGTGCCGCGCTACGACCCCGACGCGTTCGGCCGGTTCGCCGAGACCTTCGCCCGTTTCATGGGCACCGCGCGGTTCCTCGTCTACATGACGGTGTTCGTCATCGTCTGGATGGGCTGGAACATCCTCGCGCCGGCCAGCCTGCGCTTCGACGACTACCCGTTCATCTTCCTCACGCTCATGCTGTCGCTGCAGGCCTCCTACGCCGCCCCGCTCATCCTGCTCGCGCAGAACCGGCAGGCCGACCGCGACCGGGTCACCTACGAGCAGGACCGTGCGCGGGCCGAGCGCACGATCGCGGACACCGAGTACATCACCCGCGAGCTGGCCTCCCTGCGGATCAGCCTGGGCGACGTCGCCACCCGCGACTTCCTCCGCTCCGAGCTGCGCGACCTGCTCGACGAGCTGCGCGAGCAGCTGCGCGACGAGATCCGCAAGGACGTCCGCAAGGACATGCGCAAGACCCTGCGCGGCCGCGACGACGGGCGCGGCGGGGCAGCCGGCCCGGTCGACGACGTCGACGACGAGGACTGACCCGCTGCCTCGCTGGACAGGTCCCGCACCCCACGACGTACCCTGTGCCCCACAAGTGCAGAACGACAGGGGAGCGCAGCAGCGCTGAGAGTGCGGGGCATCCCGCAGACCCTCGAACCTGATCTGGGTCATGCCAGCGCAGGGAGTCGGTTCGGTCCACCACGCTGCGGCGCATCCGCGGGTCCAGACCCGCCGGGTGCGCCGTCGTCGTGCCCGGGACCCTCGTCCCCTCCTGCTCGACGTAGGAGGACATCTCATGAGCGCAGGAACGACGGTCGGTAGCTCCACCGGATCAGCCGCGTCCACCACCAGGAGCTCCTGGCGCACCGTCGACGTCGTCGTGGCCGCCGTGCTCGGCGTCGCGTTCGGGGTGCTGCAGGCCGTCTGGAACAACGGCGTCTATCCCCCGCTGAGCACCGCCATGGGCGCGGTGCCCCAGCTGACCAGCGTGCAGGGCGGCATCTGGCTGATCGCCGGCGTCGTCGGCGCGCTGGTGGTCCGCAAGCCGGGCGCGGCGTTCTTCACCGAGATGGTCGCGGTGCTCGTCGCCGCCGCGATCGGCAGCTCCTGGGGCCTCTCGGTGATCTGGTACGGCGCGGTGGAGGGCCTGGCGCCCGAGCTCGTGTTCCTCGCCACCCGCTACCGGCGCTTCGGGCTGCCGACGTCGCTGCTGGCCGGCGCCGCCGCTGGCCTGTCGATGGCCGTCCTCGACCTGATCTTCTACTACCCGACCTTCTCGGCGGCCAACAAGCTCGTCTACACCGTGGTCGCGGTGGGCGCGGCGGCCGTGACCGCCGGCGCGCTGGCCTGGGTGCTGGTGCGGGCGCTGGCGGGCACCGGCGTGCTCGCGCCGCTGGCCTCCGGCCGCGCGCAGCGGGAGGTCTGAGCGCGGGTGGACGTCCCCTCGCTGCCGGCCGGGGGGCCCGCCCCGGGGGGGGGGCGGGGGGGGGGGGGGGGGCCCCCCCGCCGGCGGGCCGCGGGGGGGCGGGG
>JBQCIO010000339.1:0-18170 GCA_051953655.1 Motilibacteraceae bacterium | reverse complement strand
ACCACCACCGGCTCCGCGGCGGCGAGCAGGAGGACCAGGTGCACCGCCGCCGTGCCGTCCGCGGCGACCGAGACGTCGACCTGCACCGGGTCGGGCGTCATGACCGGCTGCGGGCAGAACGTCTCGGCCAGCTGCAACCCCGGGTCCTCTCCGGGCAGCGTGACTTCGCGCGAACGTCCACCGGCGTCGGTCACCTTCAGCACCACCGGCAGCGACAGGGCCTTCCCGTCGGCGCCGCGCAGCTGGTCGCAGCCGCCCTCCGGACCCAGCACTGCCAGGAGCACGAGGGCCTGCTTCGCTCCCGGGGCCACCGGCTCCGGCGGCGAGGGCCGCAGCACCCGCAGCTGTGCCGGCCCCGCATGCCCCCCGGTCACCGTGACAGCCCGGGGGCCGCGGTTGGTCAGGGCGGTGTCGAGCTCTGCCGTGCCACCGCCACCCCCGGTGACACCGGCCAGGTCCAGCTGCAGGTCGAGCCGAGCCACCTGCCGCCGCTGCTGCTGCCACCGCGGGCCCGCCCAGCCGACGGCGGCACCGACGACCAGCGCGAGGACCAGCGCCGAGGCCGGCACACGCCCGCCGCGCAGCCAGCGCCACAACCGGTTCGAGGGCCTCGGCTCCGGCCCGCGCTCTTGTGGCGCCCCGTCCGGGGCGCCGGGCCGCACCGTCTCGACGTCCACCAGCTCGACCGGCGCACCCGGCTCACGACCAGGGTCACGGGACCACTCCGACCCCAGCACCTCGCGAGACACGAGCGACCTCCCCCGACGCCACGACCGCATGGCTCGGAACGGACCTGGACCGGACCGGAGCGCGGGCGCTGGCCCGGGAGGCTACCGTTCGCGCGTGACCGGGGAGGCCGTCGCCGCGCTGGTCGGCGCGGGCGTGCTGCTCGTGGCCGGCGGCGCCGTCTGGCGCGGGCGCAGGGCCCGCCGCGACCTCGGCACCCCGGCCGACCGGGCCACCTTCGCCACCCTGCACACCGCATCGCTCGCCGCCCCGCCGCTGCGCGCCGGGCTCACCGTGGCCGGGGCCCAGCGCGCCGCCCGGCACCTGCGCGCGCTGCTCGGGACGTCGGCCGTCTCGCTCACCGACGGCAACGCGGTGCTCGCCTGGGACGGCGCCGGCGACCGGCACACCGGCCGGGCCCTCGCCCTGGCCGCCACCACCCTGGGCACCGGGCGGGTGCAGGTCCTCGACGCCGACGCCGTGGCCTGCGCCGACCCCGACTGCCCCATCCGCACCGCCGTCGTCGCCCCGCTCACCGTGGAGGACCGGGTCGTCGGCAGCCTCGCCGCCTACGGCACCCAGACCACGGCGGGGCTGGTCCGCGCGGTGGAGGAGGTGGCCCGCTGGGTGTCCGGGCAGCTGGACCTCGCCGAGCTCGACGCCTCCCGCACCCGGCTGATGGAGGCCGAGGTGCGCGCGCTGCGGGCGCAGATCAGCCCGCACTTCATCTACAACTCGCTCACCGCCATCGCCTCGTTCGTGCGCACCGACCCCGAGCGCGCCCGCGAGCTGCTGCTGGAGTTCGCCGACTTCACCCGCTACTCCATCCGCCGGCACGGCGACTTCACCACGCTCGCGGAGGAGCTGCGCAGCATCGACCGCTACCTGCTGCTGGAGAAGGCGCGCTTCGGCGACCGGCTGCAGGTGAGCCTGCAGGTGGCGCCCGAGGTGCTGCCGGTGGCGGTGCCGTTCCTGTGCCTGCAGCCGCTGGTGGAGAACGCCGTCCGGCACGGCCTGGAGGGCAAGCCCGGCACCGGGCACGTCACGATCGTGGCCGAGGACGGCGGCCAGGTCGCCGAGATCAGCGTGGAGGACGACGGCGTGGGCAGCGACCCCGAGCAGGTGCGCCGCACCCTGGCCGGCGAGCCCGACGGGGACAGCGTCGGCCTGGGCAACGTCGACGCCCGGCTGCGCCAGGTCTACGGCGACGAGTTCGGCCTGGTCGTCGAGACCGCGCCCGGGGCCGGGACCAAGGTGAGCCTGCGGGTGCCGAAGTACCGGGCCGGGGTCCGGGCCTCGTGACCGGCGCCGTCCGCTCCTCCGGCGGCTGAGCCCGGTGCTCGCCGACGACGGCCGCGCCGTCACCGGCCCGCCCCCGCGCACCTGGTGGCAGGTGCCGGTGCTGCGCTACCGGGTGGGCGTGCGCGCCGTCGCCACCGTCACCTGGGCGCCCATCTCGCTGCCGGTCGTGTGGACCAGCGTGCAGGGCCTGGGCTGGCGGATCGTCCTGACGGTGGGCATCGTCGTTGTCGCGCTGCTCGGCCTCGGCGGGATCCGGGTGGCCCGGCGCGAGCACCACGAGCTGCTCGAGGGGCAGGCGGTGCGCACGCCCTACCGCAAGGACGGGGAGCGGCACCTCGTGCTCGCCCCGGCGCAGGTGCCGCTGTGCCGGGTGGAGGCCGACCGCGAGCTGCTCGCCGCCCTGCCCACCAGCGGGTCGGCGTGGGTGCGCGGCAACCTGGCCGGCGGCCCGGCGGCGCTGGAGGTCGACCGGGACCAGCCCGAGCCGCTGCGGCTGTGGCTGCTGGCCGGGGGCGCCCGCCTGCTCGGACCCTGAGCGGCGCGGTCGCGCGGGTGAGCGACGAGGGTGACCTCCGGCACACCCGGCGGGGTACGGCGCGTTACCCTCCCGGCGTGCTCCGTGTCCTCGTCGCCGACGACGAGCAGCCCGCCCGCGAGGAGCTGGCCTGGCTGCTGCGCCGCGACGACCGCGTGGACACCGTCCGCACGGTCGCCAGCGGGGCCGACGTCCTCAAGGCTCTGGAGAACGAGCCCTTCGACGCCGTCTTCCTCGACATCCGGATGCCCGGCCTGGACGGCCTCGACGTGGCCCGGGTGCTGGCCCGCTTCACCGACCCGCCCGCCGTGGTGTTCGTGACCGCCTACGACGACCACGCCGTCGAGGCCTTCGACCTCAAGGCTGTCGACTACCTGCTCAAGCCGGTGCGCGACGAGCGGCTCACCGAGGCCGTGCGCCGGGTCGCGGCCGCCGCCGAGCCACGCGAGGGCACCCCCCGCGAGGCCGAGCCGGAGGACGAGACGATCGCGGTGGAGCTGGGCGGGGTCACCCGGTTCGTCAACCGCTCCGACGTCCGCTACGTCGAGGCGCACGGCGACTACGCCCGCCTGCACACCGCCACCGGCAACCACCTGGTCCGGGTGCCGCTCACCACGCTCGAGGAGCGCTGGCGCGAGGCCGGGTTCGTGCGGATCCACCGCAGCCACCTGGTGGCCGCCCGGCACATCGACGAGGTGCGGTTCGAGTCCGGGCGGGCCACGGTGCGCCTCGGCGACGAGGTGCTCGCGGTCAGCCGGCGGCACACGCGGGCGCTGCGGGACCAGCTGGTCCGGCGGGCGCGGGTGGACCAGCCGAAGCTCTCCCGGTGACCGGGACCCGGCGATGAGCGCTCCCGGCCCCTCCCGGCGGACGACCCCCAAGCGGGTCGCCGTCACCGCGCCCCAGGTGCGCGCCGCCCGCCGCCCGCCGCCGACCAGCCCCATCCGCGAGATCGACGAGCAGTCGGCCGTCGGCGAGGTCTACATGCGCTCGCTGCTGCGCACCCAGCTGCGGCTCGCGCTGCTGGTGTGCGCCGTGTTCGGCCTGCTGCTCGGCGGCCTGCCCCTGCTGTTCCGGCTCGCCCCCGGCACCAGGACCGCGCACGTCCTCGGGCTGCCGCTGCCCTGGCTCCTGCTCGGCGTGCTGGTCTACCCGTGCTTCGTGCTCGGCGGGTGGCTGTACGTGCGCGCCGCGGAGCACACCGAGCGCGACTTCGCGGACCTGCTCGAGCGGCGCTGACGTGCAGACCGGGAGCACCGCCTACGGCATCACCGCAGTCGTGCTCGTCACCGTGGCGACCGTGCTCATCGGTGCCTACGGGCTGAGGTTGTCCAGGACCACCAGCGACTTCTACGTCGCCTCCCGCAGCGTCACCCCGCTGTGGAACGCCTCGGCGATGGGCGGGGAGTACCTCAGCGCCGCCTCGTTCCTCGGCATCGCCGGGCTGGTCCTCGCCTACGGCGCGGACATGCTCTGGTACCCCGTCGGCTACACCGCCGGCTACCTCGTGCTGCTGGTGCTGGTGGCCGCGCCGATGCGCCGGTCCGGCGCCTACACGCTGCCGGACTTCGCCGAGACCCGGCTGGAGTCGGTGGCGGTGCGCCGCACCGCGAGCGTGCTGGTCGTGCTCATCGGCTGGCTCTACCTGCTGCCGCAGCTGCAGGGCGCCGGGCTCACCCTGCGCGCCGTCACCGGCGCGCAGCCGTGGGTGGGCGCGCTCGTCGTCTCGCTGGTCGTGGTCTTCAACGTGGTCGCCGGCGGCATGCGCTCGATCACCTTCGTGCAGGCCTTCCAGTACTGGCTCAAGCTGACCGCGATCTCCCTGCCGCTCGTGGCGATGGCCATGGTGTGGCAGGCGCACGGGGCGCCGAGCCCGGCCGGCAGCGGCTACCCCACCTTCGTGCAGGCCCGGACGGTGCAGGTCGCGGCGACCACCGCGGTGACGGTGCGCGTCCCGGTCGCCGTCACCGCCGACGGGACGATCGACGGCCGGGCCCTGCACGGACCCACGGTCCTGACCACCGGCGAGCATGTCGTCGGCGCGGGCACGGACCTGTCCTTCGCGGCGGGCGCGGAGGTGCCGCACGTGGCCCGGATCGACGCCGCGTCCGGCGACCGGTGGGCGCTGCCGTTGTCCGGCGCGGGCGGGCGCGGCCACCCGCTCTACGCGACCTACTCCCTCATGCTGGCGCTGTTCTTCGGCACCATGGGGCTGCCGCACGTGCTGGTGCGCTTCTACACCAACCCCGACGGCCGGGCCGCCCGGCGCACCGCGCTCGGGGTGCTGGCGCTGCTCGGCGGCTACTACCTGTTCCCGGCCGCCTACGGCGCGCTCGGCCGGCTCTACGCCCCGGACCTGCTGCTCACCGGCCGCACCGACGCCACCGTGCTGCTGCTGCCCGAGCGGCTGGTGGTCGGGGTGCCGGGCGAGCTGCTCTCGGCGCTGGTCACGGCGGGGGCGTTCGCGGCCTTCCTGTCCACCTCCTCCGGCCTGGCCGTGTCCGTGGGCGGCGTCCTCTCGCAGGACGTGCTGCGCGGCTCGGTGCGCGACTTCCGGATCGCCACGGTGCTGGCGGTCGCGGTGCCGTTCGCCCTGTCGCTGCTGGTGGCCTCGGCGGCGGTCGCCGACATCGTGGGCCTGGCCTTCGCGGTGGCGGCTTCGTCGTTCTGCCCGCTGCTGCTCCTGGGGATCTGGTGGCGCAAGCTCACCGACGTGGGCGCGATCGCGGGGCTCGTCGTCGGCGGCGGGCTGGCGGCGGTGGCGAGCGGGGTCACCCTCGGGCGCGGAACGGGGACAGCGACGTCGTGGAGCGGAGCGCTGCTGGTCCAGCCCGCGGCGTGGACGATGCCGCTGGCGTTCGTGGTCATGGTCGTGGTCAGCCTGCGCACGCAGGACCGTCTGCCCCGCGGCGTCAGCCGCACCATGGTCCGGCTGCACACCCCCGAGGCGCTCGACCTGGACCGCACCCCGCCCGGCGCCCGGCAGCCGTAGGGCGCTCCCGCCGGTCCGCAGCGCTCACTCGAGCGCGCGCACGGCCGAGCGGAGCTGGAAGGCCGCGACCGCAGCGAGCAGGCCGTAGAGGATCAGCCAGAACCCTGCCAGCACGGTGAGGATGCTCAGCGAGATCCCGGGCCGGAGCACCACGTAGATGCCGGCGATGGTGCTGACGACGCCCATGAAGACCCGCCACCCGCGCCCGGGCCTGGCCCCTCCGCCGACGGCGGTCACCAGGTCGGTGACGCCGGCGACCACCCACCAGATCCCGATCAGGAACGCGACGACGGCGAGCGACTGCAGGGGGTGGCGCAGCAGCATCAGCCCCACCAGCACCGACAGGATGCCCAGCAGGCCCCACAGCGCCCGGTGGCCGCCACCGCCCTCGGCGACGCCGCGGTCGGTGAAGGCGCCGACGAGGTGGAAGATCCCGGAGACGAACAGCTCCACGGCGAACAGGACGGCCAGCACGACGAGCGTGGCCTCCGGCCAGGCCAGGACCATGATGCCGAGGACCACCGAGACGACGCCGTATCCGAGCAGCCAGCCCCAGTGCCGGCCGACGTCCTCCAGCGTCCCGAGCACGGGGTCGCGCGGCATCCCAGCGCCCTCACCCGTGGCCCCCGTCGGCACGTGCGTGACCATGGCTGGTCCCCTCCCCCGCGGCTGGTGACGCGCTCGACGTCGTCCGTCTGCGTCAGCATCCATCGAAGACGGAGGCCCCGCTCCCGGGTTCACCCAGGAACGGGGCCTCCGTCACGCCGCGTCCACACCTCGTCCTACAGCACGTAGTGCTTTCCTACGCACAGTAGGCGATGCGGCTCAGGTCTCGTCCGCACCCACGCCGGACGCGAGACCCTCGCCGATCAGGTTCATGACCGTCGGGTCGGCCAGCGTGGTGACGTCGCCGAGGTCTCGCTTCTCCGCGACGTCGCGGAGCAGGCGTCGCATGATCTTGCCCGACCGGGTCTTGGGCAGCTCGGCCACCACCATGATCTGGCGCGGCTTGGCGATCGGGCCGATCTCCTTGGCCACGTGGTCGCGCAGCTCCTTGACCACGTCCGGGCCGCCGTCGCCGGCCTCCGCCCGCAGGATGACGAACGCGACGATGCCCTGGCCGGTGGTCGGGTCCGAGGCGCCGACGACCGCCGCCTCGGCCACCTTCGGGTGCGAGACCAGAGCCGACTCGATCTCGGTGGTCGACATGCGGTGGCCGGACACGTTCATGACGTCGTCGACGCGGCCGAGCAGCCACAGGTCGCCGTCGGTGTCCTTCTTGGCACCGTCGCCGGCGAAGTAGCGGCCCGGGAAGCGGGACCAGTACGTCTCCTTGAACCGCTCCGGGTCGCCCCAGATGGTGCGCAGCATCGACGGCCACGGCTCGGTGAGCACGAGATAGCCGCCGGCGCCGTCGGGCACCGGTTCGCCGGCGTCGTCGACGACCTCGGCGCTGATGCCCGGCAGCGGCGTCATGGCGGCGCCGGGCTTGCCGGCGGTGACGCCCGGCAGCGGGCTGATCATCATCATGCCGGTCTCGGTCTGCCACCAGGTGTCCACGACGGGGCATCGGTCCTGGCCGATGTGGTGGCGGTACCAGACGTAGGCCTCGGGGTTGATCGGCTCGCCGACCGAGCCGAGGACCCGCAGCGAGGAGAGGTCGTAGCCGGCCGGGATCTCCGCGCCCCACTTCATGAACGTGCGGATCGTGGTGGGGGCGGTGTAGAGGATGGTCACCTTGTACTTGTCGATGATCTCCCACCAGCGACCCTTGTGCGGGGTGTCCGGCGTGCCCTCGTACATCACCGAGGTGGTGGCGTTGGCCAGCGGTCCGTAGACGATGTAGGAGTGGCCGGTGACCCAGCCGATGTCGGCCGCGGTCCAGTACACGTCGCGCTCGGGCTTGAGGTCGAACACCGCCCACTGGGTGAAGGCGCAGCCGGTGAGGTAGCCGCCGGAGGTGTGCAGAATCCCCTTGGGCTTTCCGGTGGTGCCCGAGGTGTACATGACGTAGAGCGGGTGCTCGGCGTCGAACGCCTCGGCGGTGTGCTCGGGGCTCTGCCGGTCCACCAGGTCGTGCCACCAGACGTCGCGGCCCTCGTTCCACTCGACCTCCTGGCCGGTGCGGCGCACCACCAGCACGCTGCGCACGTCCGGGCACTCCTTGAGCGCCTCGTCGACGGCCGGCTTGAGGGCGCTGGGCGCACCTCGGCGGTAGCCGCCGTCGGAGGTGATGACGAGGCGAGCGTCGCAGTCCTGGATGCGGTCCTTGAGGGCGGTGGAGGAGAACCCGCCGAACACCACGGTGTGCGGGGCGCCGATGCGCGCGCAGGCCAGCATCGCGATGACCGTCTCGGGGATCATCGGCATGTAGATGGCGACGCGGTC
This sequence comes from Motilibacteraceae bacterium, assembly GCA_051953655.1. Lineage (GTDB taxonomy): Bacteria > Actinomycetota > Actinomycetes > Motilibacterales > Motilibacteraceae > JBQCHF01. Next base: position 10,227 of record JBQCIO010000339.1, on the reverse strand, counting down.
GCCGGAGCGGACGCCGAGCTCGAGCAGGGCGTTGGCCGCCTTGCAGACCTCGGCGGTCAGCTCGGCGTAGGTGATGGTGCGCGAGTCCCCGGGCTCGCCCTCCCAGTGGTAGGCAACCCGGTCGCCCAGGCCGGCCTCCACGTGCCGGTCCAGGCAGTTGTAGGCCACGTTGAGCTTGCCGCCCACGAACCACTTGGCGAACGGCGGGTCGGACCAGTCCAGGACCTGGTCCCACTCCTGCGCCCAGGTGAGCCGGCGCGCCTGCTCGGCCCAGAAGCCGAGCCGGTCCTCGGCCGCGCGCTGGTACCACTCCGCCGTCACGTTGGCGTTCGCGGCCAGCTCGGCGGGCGGCTCGAATCGGCGGTCCTCCTGCAGGAGGTTCGACAGGGCCTCGGTGCTCACGGTGCGCTCCTTCGCGGTTCGTGCGCTCGACGGGCCGCGGCGCCCCTCGGGGGGCGGGCTCGCCGGTCGGCAGGCGGTGGGACGTGACGTCGGTCGGGTGCTTCTCGGTGACTCGTGCGCTGCGCTCTCGGGGTGCGGGCTGTCCCTGCTCGTGGAGGTGACTCTTGCACCGCTGGCCGACCGGCGCAGCCGGGCGGCCAGCGGCGGCTGCCCCCAGCAGCCGCCCCGTGCGGGCGCGACCCTCGGACTACCGCGGGAAGGTCGGGAACGCCGTGCGCTTGAACGTCGAGTTGGCCACCCCCGCGAAGGAGCCGTACCAGGCGAGCACCGCGGTGAGCAGGCCGATCCAGCCGCCGGTCTTGGTGATGCCGGCGGTCCCGCTGTACTCGCCCCAGGTGAGCAGCGCGAAGGTGACCAGCAGCGCCACGAACACCGCGAAGACGACCCCGCTCACCTTGCTCGAGGCGATCGTCATGTAGGCGGTGAAGATCGTCCAGGCGAGCAGGAAGGTCCCGACGCCCTTGCTGGCGTCGGCACCCGCCCCGGACAGGTCCGTGTGCGCGACCAGGTACCAGAAGGACAGCCAGAAGGCCCCGTACGAGGTGAAGGCGAGGGCTCCGAACGTGTTGGACTTGGCGAACTCCCACATGCCGGCGAGCAGCTGGGCGATGCCGCCGTAGAAGAGGGCGAGGCCGAGGACGGCGCCCTCGACGGTCTTCGGGATCAGCCCGGCGTTCACCGAGCTCAGGAAGAACGTGGTGAGGGCGAACGCGGCGAGCCCCAGCGGTCCGGGGTCGGCGAAGCCGGCGGCCGGGGTTGCCGCGGGGGCGGGAGTTGTCTGGCGTGGGGTGTCGACGGCAGCCACAGCCGATCCTCTCTGCACGAGCCCCGACGTGCTCGGGGGCGCCACGGTGCGCTCCCTCGGGGTCACTTGCGGACGTTAGGTGTGGCGCGCATCACTCGTCAGACAGCGTCGGCGCCCGTGCGGCGGGCGGAGCACCTTGCGCGGCGAGTGGACGGAGGCTGCCGATGAGCGGTCGTGGCGCTGGGTTTTCCCTTGCCTGCTCCTTACCTTCCCTTGCCTTCCCCACACCGGCCGTCCGGCGTGCGCTCCGTCGGCGGGTGACGGCGCGCCGCGGGGCGAGAGGCGCTGGTGCTGGTGTGGACTCGAGTGGAAGGCTGTTACGCGGCTCTCCGGCGTGTCGTGCAGCACCATTCCACTCCAGGATGGGTCGACCCACAGTGTGACGGCAATGCGGACATTCTGGTCAGCGGACAGCACTGCTGTCACACTCTGCGCCCGCGGACCGCCGGTCGGCCGCCTTGGCCCGCCCCGCGCCCGGCTCCCGCCGTCATCAGCGCCTTTCACCCCAACGACCGACCGCAGGCGCCGGCTCTGACGCCCCACCCGCCGAATCAGCTGGATCTTGATGCCCCCTGCACCCTCCCCCGCGGGGACCAGCCTCACGATCCGCCCACCGGACGCTAGGCTCCCCCCCAGGAGAGCCGGGAAGCCTGGTCGGCACGCACGCGATGTGCGTCCCCCCGTCGGCCTGCCCGCCCCAGGAGCCTCCCGTGCGCGCGAGAGACCTCGCCCGGCCCCTTCCCACCGTCCGGTTCGACGACGACGTCCTCGACGCCGCGCGCCTGCTGGCCGCGCGCACCCTGCCCGGCCTGGTGGTGCTGGACGACGGTCACCACCCGGTGGCGATCCTGCCGGGATCGCAGGTGCTGGGGCTCGCGCTGCCGGGCTGGGTGAAGGACGACCCGGCCCTGGCCCGGGTGACCGGCGACGACGCCGCCCGCGAGATGTGCGGCCGGCTGGCCGGCCAGACGCTGCGCCAGCTGCTGCCCAAGGCCGAGCTGCGCGACCTCGAGCAGGTCGACGCCGACGCGACCGTTCTCGAGGTCGCCGCCCTGATGGCCCGGATGCACACCCCCGTGGTCGCCGTGGTGGACCCGGAGCAGGGCGGGCGCTACCTGGGCGTGGTGACGACGTCGTCCGTGCTCGGCGTCCTGCTGCCTCCCACCCAGACCGACCAGCCCGACGTCCAGGACCCCCGGTGACCGGTGCCGTCGCGACGACGACCACCGTCGTCGTCTTCGTCGTCGCCTACCTGCTGCTGGCCAGCGAGAAGGTCCCGCGCACCGCGGCTGCTCTCGGCGGCGCCGGCGTGCTCGCCGCGGCCGGGCTGGTCACCGCCGACACCGCGTTCTTCGACCACGACACCGGGGTCGACTGGAACGTCATCTTCCTGCTGCTCGGCATGATGATCATCGTCAGCGTGGTCAAGCAGACCGGGCTGTTCGACTACCTCGCCATCTGGGCGGCCAAGCGCGCCCGCGGACGCCCGTTCGCCGTCATGGCCCTGCTCGTCGTGATCACGGCAGTGGCCTCCGCGTTCCTCGACAACGTCACCACCGTGCTGCTCGTCGCCCCGGTCACCCTGCTGGTCTGCGACCGGCTCGGCGTGCCGCCGGTGCCGTTCCTGCTGGCCGAGGTGATGGCGTCCAACATCGGCGGCACCGCCACGCTCATCGGCGACCCGCCCAACATCATCATCGGCAGCCGGGCCGGGCTGACCTTCAACGACTTCCTCGTCAACCTCGGGCCGATCGTGCTGGTCCTGCTCGTGGTGTTCGTGGGGCTGTGCCGGTGGCTGTTCCGCGACGCCTTCCTCGTGGACCCCGAGCGGGTGGCGGCGGTGATGGCGCTGGACGAGCGCGAGGCGGTCCGCGACCGGGGGCTGCTCATCCGCAGCCTGGTGGTGCTCGGCCTGGTCATCCTCGGCTTCGTCCTGCACGGGGTGCTCGGCACCGACCCGAGCGTCGTCGCCCTGCTGGGCGCCGGCGTCATCGTGCTGGTCTCTCGCACCGAACCGGCCCAGTACCTCGAGGACGTCGAGTGGGGCACGCTCGTCTTCTTCATGGGGCTGTTCGTCATGGTGGGCGCACTGGTGCACGTCGGCGTGATCGACAGCCTCGGTCGGGCGGCCGTGGACCTCTTCGGCAGCAACGTGCTGCTCGCCTCCACGGTGCTGCTGTTCGGCTCGGCGGTGCTGTCCGCCGTCGTCGACAACATCCCCTACGTCGCCACGATGGCCCCGCTCGTGCAGGACGTCACCAACGCCGTGCCCGACCCGCAGGCCGCGCAGTCCCTGTGGTGGTCGCTCGCCCTGGGCGCGGACCTGGGCGGCAACGCCACCGCGGTGGGCGCCAGCGCGAACGTCGTCGTGCTCGGCATCGCCGCGCGCTACGGCCACCCGATCAGCTTCTGGAAGTTCACCCGCTACGGACTCGTCGTCGCCGGGATCACCGTCGCCCTGTGCTGGCCGTACCTGTGGCTGCGCTACAGCGTGCTGGCGTGAACGAGAAAGTCCACGATCGCCCGTAGGAGATGCACCACCGAGGAGGAGACCCGCATGGCCGTCCGACCCCGGTTCCTCGAGCGGCTGCCGCTCACCGAACGCACCTTCGTGCTCTCCGCGCTGCGCGACGAGACGGTCGGCGGGGCGCTGCTGCTCGGCGCCACGGTGGTCGCCCTGCTGTGGGCCAACCTCGCCGGCGGCTCGTACGAGCAGGTCCGGACCACCGTCGTCGGTCCCCACGCGCTGCACCTCGACCTCGACCTGGCCGCCTGGGCCGCCGACGGCCTGCTCGCCGTCTTCTTCCTGGTGGCCGGCCTCGAGCTCAAGCGCGAGCTGGTCGTGGGGCAGTTGCGCAACCCGGCCCAGGCGGTCCTTCCGGTGGTCGCCGCGCTGGGCGGGATGGTCGCGCCGGCGCTGGTCTACCTGGCCGTCACCCGCGGCGCGGACGGCACCGCGCCGGGATGGGCGGTGCCCACGGCCACCGACATCGCCTTCGCGCTGGCCGTCCTGGCGGTGGCCGCGCCGTCGCTGCCGACGCCGCTGCGCGCGTTCCTGCTCACGCTGGCCGTCGTCGACGACCTCGGCGCGATCCTGATCATCGCGCTGTTCTTCACCAGCTCGCTGTCGGTGCTGCCGCTGCTCGGGGCGCTGGCGCTGCTCGCGGTCTACGCCGTGGCCCAGCGCCGCAGGGTCTCCGCGTGGTGGCTCTACGTCCCGCTCGGCCTGGCGGTGTGGGCGCTGGTGCACGCCAGCGGCGTCCACGCCACCGTGGCCGGCGTGGCGCTGGGCCTGCTCACCCGGGTGCGGCACGACCCGGGCGAGCACGAGTCGCCGGCCGAGCGTCTCGAGCACCGGCTCCGCCCGCTCAGCGCCGGGCTGTGCGTGCCGCTGTTCGCGCTGCTGTCCGCCGGGGTGGCCCTGTCCGCCGAGGCGTTCGGCTCCGCGGCCGGCGACCTCGCGGCGGTGGGCGTCGTGGCCGGACTGGTGGCCGGCAAGGCGGTGGGCGTCTTCGGGGGCACCTGGCTGACCGCGCGGTTCACCCGGGCCGAGCTGGACCCCGCCCTGTCGTGGGGCGACCTGTTCGGCGTCGCGGTGCTGTCCGGGATCGGGTTCACCGTGTCCCTGCTCATCGCCGAGCTCGCCTTCGACGACCAGCCGGGCCGCGCGGAGCACGTGAAGGCGGGCATCCTCGTCGGCTCGGTCCTGGCGGCCGTGCTGGCCACGGTGCTGCTGCGCCGGCGCAACCGGCACTACCGCGTGCTCGCCGCGGCGGAGGACGCGGACCTCGACGCCGACGGCGTACCCGACGTGTACCAGCGGGCCACGGACGGGCAGACTGGCGATCAGGGCGGCCGGGAGACCGACCGTCCGTAGGAGCTGCACGACCGACCGGTGGACCGCCCTGCACGGTCCGCACCGAGCCATCAGCTGGAGGACCCGCGCATGTCGCACGCCGCGCCCACGCCGTCACCGACCCCCGCGCAGCCCATCCCCAGCGGGTCGACCGGACGCCCGCTGGCCACCGGGCCGACCGCGTTCGGGGCCGAGCCGAGCCTCGGGCAGCTGGTCACCAGCATGAGCCGCGACCTGTCCACGCTGGTCCGGTCGGAGATCGAGCTGGCCAAGGCCGAGCTGCGCGACGACGTCAAGCGCGCCGGCGTGGGCGGCGGCATGTTCGGCGCGGCCGGCTACCTCGCACTGCTGGCCTCGATCGTCCTGACCATCGCCCTCGCCTACGGCATCAGCGCGCTGGGCCTGGCGCCCGGCTGGGCGTTCCTCATCGTCGGCGGCGCCTACCTGCTGCTCGCCGGACTGCTCGCCATGATCGGGCTCCGGTCGGTGAAGAAGGTCAGCCCGCCGGAGCAGACCATCGCCACCACCAAGCGGACCATCGCGGTGCTCAAGCGCCAGAAGTAGTCCGGTGGCGCGGGGCGGCTCGCCCCGCGTGAGAAGGTCGCGCCATGCCCGCCGTGCCCGAGGTGCCCGTCGACGCCTCCGCCGTGCTCGAGCCGGGGCCGTGGGAGCACCGGATGGTGGCCGCCAACGGCGCCCGGTTCCACGTGGCCGAGCTCGGCGAGGGGCCGCTGGTCGTCCTCCTGCACGGCTTCCCGGGCGACTGGTGGGCGTGGCGGCACCAGCTGGTGGCGCTGGCCGACGCCGGCTACCGCGCCGCCGCCCTGGACCTGCGCGGCTACGGCGGCAGCGACAAGCCGCCGCGCGGCTACGACCTGCCCACGCTGGCCGGCGACGTCGCCGGCGTGGTCCGCAGCCTCGGCGCGCGCGACGCCGCCGTGGTGGGGCACGACTGGGGCGGGGCCGTCGCCTGGACCCTGGCCGCGCTGCAGCCCGGCGTGGTCCGACGGGTGGGCGTCGTCTCGTCCCCGCACCCGCGCCGGATGCGCACCGCGCTGCTCACCTCCCGGACCCAGCTGCTCGCCAGCCGGCACATCCTCGGCTTCCAGCGCCCGATGCTGCCCGAGCGCCAGCTCGTCGCCGACGACGGCGCCCTGGTGGAGCGGATGCTGCGCGCCTGGTCGGCCACGGGCTGGCCGGACCCGGAGTCGGCCCGCCACTACCGCACCTCCATCCAGGTGCCCGGCACCGCCCACTGCTCGATGGAGGGCTGGCGCTGGGCGGTCCGCTCGGTGCCCCGCGGCGACGGCATCCGCTACCACCGGGCGATGAAGACGCCGATCACCGTGCCGGTGCTGCAGCTGCACGGCGCCCTGGACCGCGCCCTGCTGCCCGGCTCCGCGCAGGGCTCGAGCCACTACGTCGACGGCCCCTACCGCTGGCAGCTGCTCCCCGGCGTCGGCCACTTCCCGCACGAGGAGGACCCGGAGGCGGTGAGCGGGCAGCTGCTGCGGTGGCTGGGGGAGGACGGGCGGTGAGGTCCGGTTGCTGGCGCGCAGCTTCTTCTCGTCGTCGTCGCGTAAGGGGCCCCGCACCCTCAACGTCCGAAGAAGCGTGGCCTATAGCCCTCGGTTCCTCGGACGTAAGGGCAACCGCAGGCCGGCAGCGGGACGCAGCCCTGAGCGGGACTCCTCCCGTCACCAGCGCCTTCGACCTTGCCTCACCGAGCCGCGAGCGCCCGACGGAACGAGAACGGGCGGAGGCCGCGTCCCACGACGGGTACCTACGCCGCGCACCCCTGCGTGTCCACCCGCGCGGTCGCCGACGCCGCCTGCTGGGCTAGCCCGCGCGCCTCGGACACCGTGAGGGCGTAGCCGGTGTCCGGGTCGTCCAGGCTCTTGGCGAAGACCACGCCGTAGACCTCGCCCTTAGGTGAGAGCAGCGGCCCGCCGGAGTTGCCCGGCTGGATCGCGGCGTAGAGGGAGAGGACGTCGCGGGTGACCTGCGTGGAGTTGTAGATGTCCGGGCCCCGGGCCTTGATCTGCTCGCGCACGCGGGCGGCGTCGAGGCGGTAGGGGCCGCCGCGGGGGAAGCCGGCGACGACGCCCTGGTCGCCGCGGGAGGCGCCGGTCTGGAAGGCGAGGGCGGGCGCCTCGAGGTCCGGGACGTAGAGGACGGCGAGGTCGCGGCGCGGGTCGTAGGCGACCACCCGGGCGTCGTAGCTGGGCCCGACGCCGCCGACCTGCACGCTGGGGCGTCGCACCCCGGCGACGACGTGGGCGTTGGTCATGACGTGCTGCGGGGCGAAGACGAAGCCGCTGCCCTCGATGGTGCGCGAGCAGGAGCGGGCATCGCCCACGATCTTCACCACGCTCCGGCCGGCGCGGGTGATGGCGGCGGTCTTCACCACCGCACTGTCGGGCGGGGCCACCGGGGCGATCCGCTCGGGCGCCAGGCCGCCGAAGACCTGCGGGAAGCCGCTGTCGCCCAGCACCGTCTTGAACGAGCCGAACAGGGTGCGGGCGTCCTCGGGCATGACCGCGTCGACCTGGGCCAGGATCCGCGACTCGCGGACCTGGGCGGAGATGGCCGGGACCGGCGCCTGGCGCAGCGCCGAGGCGACGAACCAGGCGACGAGCAGCACCGAGACCACGCTGAGCGCGGCGCCGGCCACCGAGTCGACCACCCGCGCGGGGTGCCAGCGCAGCGCGGAGCGCAGCGAGCCGGCCAGCATGGCCAGCAGCACCTGCCCCACCGTGGCCAGGCCGACCACCACCGCGACCGCGACGACGACCTGGGTGATGCCCGGGTCGAAGCGCTGGACCAGGTGGGGAGCCACGAGCATGCCGACGATGCCGCCGCCGAGGAAGCCGGCGAAGGACAGCAGCCCGACCAGGAAGCCCTGACGGAAGCCGGAGACCGCGAAGGCGGCGCACACGAGCACCAGCAGCAGGTCCAGCCCGCTCAGCCCGGCGATCACGAGGCGGCCGGCCGGTCGACGACGTTGGGCAGGTCCGCCCACCGCTCGGTGTCCCAGGGACGCTCCCAGCCGGCCAGCCGGAACACGCGGTCGATGAGCCCGGCGGTGAAGCCCCACACCAGCAGCCCGCTCACGGTGAACCCGGGCCCGACGTAGCCGGAGGGGTGGCGCACGCGCACCCGGTTGGCGGGGTCGACCAGGTCGGCCACCGGCACCCGGTGCACCGAGGCCACCTCGCCCGGGTCGACGACGCCCACGGGGGACGGGTCCCGCCACCAGCCGAGCACCGGGGTGACGACGAAGCCGCTCGGCGGCAGGAACAGCGCCGGCAGCGTGCCGAACGCGGCGACGCCGGCCGGGTCGAGCCCGGTCTCCTCGACGGCCTCGCGCAGCGCCGCGGCCACCGGGCCGTCGTCGTCGGGGTCCAGGGCGCCGCCGGGGAAGGCCGGCTGGCCGGCGTGGCTGCGCAGGTCGTGCGCGCGCTCGATGAGCAGCAGGTCTGGCCCCTTCTCGCTCTCCCCGAACAGCATGAGCACCGCGCTGTCGCGGCCGCCCTCCTCCGGAGGGAGGAAGCGGCTGAGCTGCTCCGGTCGGACCCCGGCGGCGACGTCGGCGACCGGGTGCAGCCAACCGGGCAGCTCGGCCCGGGGCAGCATCGGCGGGCCGCTCACACGCTCACCCCCAGGTAGCGCTGCACCAGCGACCTCAGCTCGGCCTCGTCCTTGACCGGGCCGACCTTCTGCCCGACGACCTTGCCCTGGGCGTCGACGAAGTAGGTGAGCGGCAGCCCGCGGGCACCCAGGATCCGGAACGGCACCTTGAGGGCGCCGTCCTGGTCCATGAGGCTCGGGTACTTCAGGCCCAGCGACGCGGCGAAGCGCAGCGCGGCGGTGGGGTCGTCGTCGAAGTCGACGCCGAGCACCCGGACCTTGTCCCCGGCCGCGGCGTGCAGCGCCTGGAAGTGCGGCGCCTCCTCCCGGCACGGCCCGCACCACTGGCCCCAGACGTTGAGCACGGTGGGGGTGCCGCGCAGGTCCGACAGCCGCACGGCGGGGCCGTCGCCGAGGCACGGCAGGGTGAGGTCGGGGAGGCCGTCGGCCACCGGGGCGGCCGACGTCGTGGCCGGGCAGGGGGCGAGCCCGGCGGCCGTCACGGCGGCGGGGTCGGGCGTGAGGGGCGGCAGGAGGGTGGCACCGGCGGAGGGGCCGGCACCGACCGAGCCCCCGGAGGTTGCGCAGCCGGTCAGCGCCAGCAGCGCGGCCGACAGCAGGGTGGCCGACAGCAGGGCGGCCGGCGACAGGGAACGTGCGGGCAGCGTGCGGCGCCCCCCGCGCCGGTGCGGGCGGCCGGCCCGCGCGAGGGTGGGCACGCTCAGCCCGTCTCGGCCAGCTCGTACTTGAGCAGCGTGCGCGCCTTCTCCGGGTCGGTCTCGCCCTCGCCGTAGGCCGGGCACAGCGAGGCGATGGGGCAGGCACCGCAGGCCGGCTTGCGGGCGTGGCAGGTGCGCCGCCCGTGCCAGATGAGCAGGTGCGAGAGCTGGGTCCAGTCCTTGGCGGGGAACAGCGCGGCGACGTCGGCCTCCACCTGCACCGGGTCCTGCGACGTCGACCAGCCGAAGCGCCGGGCGAGCCGGCCGAAGTGGGTGTCCACCGTGATGCCGGGCACGCCGAAGGCGTTGCCGAGCACGACGTTGGCGGTCTTGCGCCCCACGCCGGGGAGCGTGACGAGGTCCTCCAGCCGGGGCGGGACCTCGCCGCCGTAGCGCTCGCACAGCGCCTGCCCCAACGTGATGACGCTGTTGGCCTTGGCGCGGTAGAAGCCGGTGGACTGGATGATCGTCTCGAGCTCGGTGCGGTCGGCGGCGGCGTAGTCGGCCGCCGTGCGGTACTTCGCGAACAGGACCGGGGTGACCATGTTGACCCGCACGTCGGTGGTCTGCGCCGAGAGCACGGTGGCCACCAGGAGCTGCAGCGGGTCGGTGAAGTCGAGCTCGCAGTGGGCGTCGGGATAGCGGCCGGCCAGGAGCCTGGCGGTCTTGCGAGCCCGCCGCACCAGCGCGGTGCGGCTGCCGGCCGGCTCGCCCTCGCCGGCAGGAGCCGTGCCGGCGGCAGCGGGACGGGAGGT
>JBQCIO010000338.1:0-9387 GCA_051953655.1 Motilibacteraceae bacterium | reverse complement strand
CCGGCGAGGCGGTCGGCGCCATCGCGGAGGCGGCCGGCTTCGCCGACCTCGTCGACGCCCTGCGCTAGTGCCCGCCGCCGGAGCGGGTCCGCTCGCGGGCCCCGGCCCCGCACGACCGCAGGACGAGGCGTGGATGCGGCTGGCCCTGGCCGAGGCCGCGAAGGCTCCGGCCACCGGCGACGTCCCGGTCGGCTGCGTCGTCGTGGGCCCGGACGGGCAGGTGCTGGGCGCGGGGCGCAACGCCCGCGAGGCCGAGGGCGACCCCACGGCGCACGCCGAGGTCGTGGCGATCCGGGCGGCGGCCGGGGCGCTGGGGACCTGGCGGCTCGAGGGCTGCACCCTGGTCGTCACCCTCGAGCCGTGCACCATGTGCGCCGGCGCGATCGTGCTGGCGCGCGTCCCGCGGCTGGTCTTCGGCGCCTGGGACCCCAAGGCCGGCGCGGTCGGCTCGCTGTGGGACGTCGTCCGCGACCGCCGGCTCAACAGCCGCCCCGAAGTGGTGAGCGGCGTGCTCGCCGGGCCGTGCTCGGAGCTGCTCCGGTCGTTCTTCGAGGACGCCCGCGACGTCAGGTAGGCTTCGCCGCGGTGGTGTGTCCGAGCGGCCTAAGGAGCACGCCTCGAAAGCGTGTGACGGGGCAACCCGTCCGTGGGTTCAAATCCCACCGCCACCGCTGCGGGGTACTGACGGAAGGTCCCCGGCTGAGGTGACGGAACCCCTCGCGGGAAGACCTGGTGGTCTTCGTGCGGGGGGTTCTGTGCTGTCCGGGCGGTGGTGAGCGCGGGGTCGGGCTGCCCGTGCCGGTGCCGGGGCCTCGTCGGCGGCCACGCGGGCTGCGAGTCCGCCGTTCATGCCAAGCGCTTCTGGCCCGTCGGCGCGGGGCCGGCGGGCTGTCAGGTGTCGGTGCGGGTTGTGGTGGGGCGGGTCAGGCGGCGGCGGGTGGGCTGGTGGCGCCGGTGCCGCCGGCTGCGGGTTCGATCTCTTCGAAGCCGTGGTCTTCGGGGTCCAGGGCGGTGAGCGGGTCGGTGCGGTCGCCGGTGCGGGCGGCCCAGGCGCGCAGCAGGCGCAGGTTCGCGGCGGCTTGGGCGATGACGAGCATGAGGCTGGTCTTGACCAGGCCGACCAGGCGGGTCCAGCCGCGGCGGACGTTCTCGGTGTCGGGGTTCTTGAGGTTGCCGAAGCTGCCTTCGACGTGGGTGCGGCGGCTGAGGTGATCCATTCGGGGCTGCCCCAGCGCAGCTGCTGGCGCAGCTTGGGGGTGACATCGCCGGGGATGGTGATGGTGCGCTGGCGGCAGGCGGTGGGGGCGGTGTCGGCCTCGGGCGGGTTCTGGACCGTCGGGGTGTCCTCGGGCAGGTGCTGGGACAGCGGGCAGTGCGCGCAGACGATCTTGCCGGCGCGGGCGGGGCACTCGTAGCGTTCCTTGCCGGTGGCGTCCGGGCCGGTGACGCGGCGGAACGCGTACACCTCGCGCTGGGCGATCTTGTCCTTGAAGTCGTCCAGGGCGGTGACCTTCGCGGCGTGCTCAGCCTTCTCCCGGGCGGTGGGGTTGGCCTTGAGCTTGCCGGCGGAGAGCTGGGCGGGGCGGCGGATGTCGACGAGCTGGTCGGGCATGGCGGGGCAGTGCGGGGTGCCGGCGATCATCTTGATCCCGTCGAAGTCGCGCACGCCGTAGTCGTTGGGGTGCAGGTCCAGGACCTGCTCGACGCCGCGGGCGCGCAGCTCGTAGGCCCAGCGTTCCTCGACGGCGTAGGAGAAGCCGCGGTCGGCGGCGATCTCGACCGGGGTGGCCGGGCCGGTGGTGCGCAGCCGGTCGAGCAGGGCGAGGGCGGGTTCGATGGCGCTGGCGTTGGCCGGGACCACGGCGATGCGTTCGGTGAGCAGCGGCTCGTCGGTGTCCGAGCGGGTGGGCTTGATGCGGGTGTAGGCGATGACCTGGTAGCCGAAGCAGCTGCTGGTGCGGTTGTCGTAGGTCTTGGTGCGGTAGCCCCAGCGGGCGTCCGGGTCGAACGCCCGGCCGCCTTCCTCGGCGTGGGCGTCGATGTCCTCGTCGCTGGCCTGGTTCTCCGCGGCCGCGACGGCCCTGGTGTCGGCGGTGTCGGCGGCGCGGTTGCTGCGCTTGCCGCGGGCGGCGGACTCGATGGCGGTGGCGTCCACGGCGTAGCGGCCGTGGGCGGGCAGGTGCGCGGGCATGGTCGCGGCCAGCAGCTTGTCCATGATGTTCTGCAGCGCTGCTCGGCGTTCGGCGCGGTCTGCGTCGGCCAGGTCGGGTCGGCGGCCCTGGGTGTGGGCGAGCTTGCGCTCGATCGCTTCGAGCAGGTAGCGGACCTGGCGGATGCTGATCGGCTCGCCGTGCACGCGCACGCCGAGGGCGGTCTGGTAGGAGCGGGCCAGGTCGCGGGTGAGGACCTGGTGGATGTTGACCAGGGACAGGGTCTTCTTGTGGTGCACCGCGGTCAGCGCGGCGGCCAGGAACACCTCCACGCGCAGCTGCCGGGGGGCGCCGCCCTTGCCGGGCGGGCGCAGCAGCTCCTCGAGGTCGGTGTGCACCCCGGAGCGCTCGATGAGGGCCAGGGCTCGGGCGAACTCGCAGCGTCGGATCACCGGTCACCGCCGTCGTCGGCGGTGGCGGTGGTCAGGTGCGCCAGGGCGGCGTTGACCTGGGCCGGGTCGGGGGCGGGGCAGTGCGCCAGCAGGTCGGTCAGGGTGCGCGCCGAGCGCAGCCCGGCGGCGGCCAGCAGCGCCGCGAGCGGCACGTTCGCGCTCATGCACGCCACCAGCCAGGTCGCGCGCAGCCGGTTGACCTCGACCTGGACGGCGACCCCGGCCTGGGCGGTGACCGCGGCGGCCACGGCGGGGGTGGTGACGTTGCGGTGGTCGGCCTTGCGGCCCAGAAGCGGGGCGGTGCGCCCGCGGCGGGCCTGGTCGTGCAGGGCCAGGGCTTCGCGGACCAGCGGCTCGTAGGCGCGGGCGACCACGACGGTGCGGGGACGCTCGGTGCCGCCGACGGTGACGGTCAGGGCCGGGGCCGGCTCGCCGATCTCCAGGTCGGTGAAGCTGTCTCGGGTGAGGTGGCGCAGGTCGCGCCCGTCCAGGCCGGCTCCCAGCCCGAGGCCGACGAGCAGGGACAGGGCGCGGCGCCCGTCCAGGGTGGGCTGGTTGCGGGCCAGGCGCACCAGCCGGGCGCACTCGGCGCGGTCGTAGGGGGCGGCAACCGGCTGGTAGGCGACGGTGGCCGGGGCCGGCCCGGCCGACAGCGACCGGACCGCGCGGCGCAGCACCGAACGCACCGTGGCCTTGCTCGCATCCGGTGCCGTGAGTGTCGCGACGTAGCTGTCGACCAGGCCGGGGACCAGGAGCTCCTCGGGCCGCAGCAGCGCGGTGGCGTCGGCCCGGCCTGGCCAGTGCGCGGCCCAGCGCAGGAACGTGGCCACGTGCGAGCCGACGTGCCCGGCGTTCGCCGGGCTGGCCGGGGCGTAGCCGGCGATCAGCCGGCGGGCCAGGCCGGCCAGCGGCGCCCACTCCGCGTCGCTGACCCCGCGGGGCCGGTAGGCCAGGACCGCCGCCCGCACCTCGGCCGGCAACGCGTCCAGGTCCGGGGCCGGGGCCAGCGCCGGCCCGGTGGTCACCGCGGCGGCCGCCGCCGCGGCGGCCTTCGCGTGCCGCAACGCCGCAGCCCGCGACACCGGCCGCCCCGGTGTCGGCAGGGCGGTCGGGACGGTCGCAGGCTTCGCGGTCGATGTGGGAGAGGTTCGGGGACGGGGCGTGCGAGCGGCCGGGACCACCACTTCCACTGCGACAGGGACCACCCCCGCGAACGCGGCGGCGGCATCGAGCGGGCGCACCGTGCCGGGGCCATCCGTGGCTGCATTCACCGCCAACCAGGCCGCGAGGGGGTCCAGCGCCTCCCGCGACACCGCCCGGCCCTGCAGCTGACCGAGCGCGGCCACCATCGCGGTGAACGGCGCGGGCCACGCCACGGCGGACAGCAGCAGCGCCGAGACCGGCTCGACCGGCGCCTCGCCGCGGGCCCGCTTCGGCCGGTGCGTGCCGTTGACCGCCCGAGCCAGCCGGCGCAGGTCCGCCCGGTGGTTCTCACGCGTCTTGCCCGACTTCGCCGCTGCCTTCAGCCGGTCCAGGTGCGCCGCGATCGCCGTCTCGGTCAGCAGCCCATGCATGTCAGGAGCACCGGTCCCGGCCCAGCCGCACGGCCCGGCCAGGAACAGGCACGCCCGCGACACCAGGCCCTTCGCGTCCTCGGCGTCCACCGGCTCGCACACCCGCACCGCCGCCAGCACGACCTCGCGCGCCGCCGCCCACCGGGACGCCGACAGGCACTCCGGCCGGTAGCGCTCCAGGCGCTCGGCGACAAGCGGGTCGGCAGCGGTCACGAGGGGACCGGTCCGGGCAGTGTCCCCTACGGCAATAGCCACCACGCGGAGGCCGGAACCGCAGTCTGCGGCCCTGGGCCCCGCCCGCTCGTGCCCTCGCTCGAACGGCCGGCTCGGCATAGCCTGATGGCGCCAGGGCTCATTGCTCCACACCGGGGCGATGAATGGGCGTGAATTCAGGGGGACGACAGTGAGAGTCGGTCAGAGAAACGGTCTGCTCGCTCGCCTTTTCCGGCGTTCCATTCTCGTGATTCCTCCAGGCCCCCTGCTACGACTGAGGGTCCGCCGCCTCAGTGCCCGCTTGGGTGCGCCGCTGGCGGTCCCGGGCAGCGGCACCTCCCGCAACCTTCACATCACCTCGGTTCTCGACGTCGACGGGCGGGTGCACTCGGTCGCCCTCGCCGGCCACCTCGTTCAGGGCTCCTCGCCGTTCGAGGTGCATACCGCCCGGCCGGCCAACACCGGCATCGTGGTGGGCGATCTCCACCATCTGTTGTGGAAGAGCGTGCACACGTTCGCCGAGCAACAGCGGAACCAGGCTCTTCCTTTCCAGATGCTGGTACCGCCCGATCCCGCAGTAGTCGGCAGCCAGGTCCGCGCCGAGATGGCCGAGTTCCGGGAATGGTCCAGCCTCGCGGCCGCGGAGCCCCTCCTCAATGTCCAGGGAGGCATCGTCCCGTCCCTGGAGTGCGTGGTCGACGGTGCTCGCGGTGTTGGAGCCGACCTCGGGGACGCCCATGTCGTCGTGGTCACCATCCCTGGCGCCCCGCTGCCCGAACTCGATCGCGTGGGCTGACCCGACGACGCCGAGTGAGAATGGCGCGGGGGCTGCGGGAGGACCCTGATGCCGAGGTACGCGGATTATCTGCCAGATCACGAGAGCGACGAAGAACGGGAGTTCCGTCTGCGGGACCTCGCGGCGCAGCGCGGGGAGCCACCTGAGCTGACGATCGTGTGGGTGAACTGCCTTCACGAGCCGGAGAACCTGTGGGTCGCAGCGGTCGAGCGGCGCGACGTGACCGGGAGCAGGGACGAGGTCGTGGCGTGGGCGCTCCGGCAGTCGGCGGACCGGCGCCTGATCCTGGGTGCCCAGGGGTGGGAGGACCTGGAGACCGGTGAGCCGTTCGAGGAGGGCTCCTGACGGCGAGGCCGTCAGTCACGCCTGGAGGGGTCAGTTCATGATCGACGCAGTGGTCCGCGAGTGGCACGACGGGCTCGGCTGGGGCGTGCTGGACTCGAAGCAGACGCCGGGTGGCTGCTGGGTGCACTTCTCGGTGATCGAGGGGGAGGGGTATGCCTCGCTCTCGGGCGTGGACATGGTGCTGCTGGACTACGAGCCGGCGCGGCAGGACGGCTACGCCTACCGGGCGGTGCGGGTCCTCGTGCCTGGGCGTGCGCCGGGTGCCCGCACCGCCGTCGAGGGTCCCTCGGCCGCCTACCGCAGCACCCTGCACGTGGAGTGGGACCAGCCATAGCCTGCGCTGGGCGCCCGGCGACGCCGGGGGCGGGAGCGAGGGCACGACAGGAGGGGCACGGGGATGGGGGAGCTGGACCTGGTCACGCTCGGCAGCGTCGACATCGAGCCGGCGTTGCTGGAGGGCCCTGGCGTTCCGCTGGCCGAGCTGCCGGTGCCTGACGACGTCGACGACACCCTCCTTCCGGAAGACCGGGTGGAGCTGCCTGGCGAGGGCTGGCGGCGAGTTCACGATGTCAGGCCCGGGCACGACCGCTGGATCCAGACCACCTTCGCCGCGCCCCGGGACGGCGGCTGGGCTCTGCTCTGTCTCGTCGTCCGAGCCGACGGCCGGAGCATCCTCAGCGGCGACCCGGGCCCGGTCGTGCCCCGGCCCGGCCGTCCTGCCCGACGCGCGGGCCTTGCGCTGCGGTGGCGACCCGATCGCGCGCTGGCCGCCCTCGCCGCCGACCCGGCGACTCTCACCATCACCCTCACGAACGAGACCGACCGCTCGTGGACGGCTGACCCGCGGGACAGCGGCTTCGTGCACGCCGGCCTGCTGGCTGCCGACGGGACGGCGCTCCACCAGGGCTGGTTCGCCCGGGCGCCGCTGCGCCACCAGCTTGAGGACCTCGGCCCGCACCGGTCGATGGACCTGCCGGTGCACGTCAACGACGGCGAGCTCGACGTCCCACCCGGCTCCTACCGGCTGGTGGCCTGGCTGACGTCGCTGGACCTGCGCTCTGACGAGCTCGAGGTCACCCTGCCGATCCGGGCGGAGTGACCAGCGAAGCGGAGCCTGCTCGCGCGGGGGCCCCGGGAGGCGTGGCCGCGCGCCGTCCCTCCGCCACGCAGCTCGTGCCGGCGGTGTGCAAGGCCCTGCCCAGCTCGCGTGCAACGACGTGGGACTGCGGGTGCTGGTGAGCCCCCGACCTGCGGGTTCAGCGGTTTCGTCACTACCCCGCTGCAGTGGAACCCCTCGCGCCGAAGGCTCCCGGGCCTTCGAGCGGGGGGTTTCGTGCTGTCCGCCTCAGGCGCGTGCTGCGGGCGGCCGGGCCCGGGTCGTGGACGACGGGCCGCTCGGGCTGCCACGGTGGCCGCGTGGCGTGCGTGGACCCCGACGACGAGTCGGTCGAACGCTACGTCGTGCAGCGGTACCGGTTCGACCCTCGGCGGCGCGAGCGCAGGAACGTGACCGAGGTGGCCTTCGACGACGTCGAGGAGTTCGAGGTCTACCTGCGCGAGGCCGCTGCCCGCCTGGAGGCGGAGAAGGCTGCCGGCACGGCCGAACCGGTCGAGAGCTACAGCGGGCACCATCGCGCGGCGGGTCACCGGGAGGCGATGCGGCGTCGCCGGTTGGGCCTGCCCGCCGAGCTCAGGATCGTCTGGGTGCGCCGCATCGACGAGGCAGACGACCAATGGGATGCGGCCATCGATCGGCGCGAGGTCACCGGTACCGAGGACGAGGTGGTGGCGTGGGCGCGCCGGCAGCGCGCCGACCTGCGCTTGATCCTGGGCCACCACGGCTGGGCGGTCCTGCAGGACGGCGAGCCGGACCAGGGGAACCGGTAGCCCTACGATCGCCGGAGCGGTCTGGAGAGGTGGGGATCGTGATCGATGCCGTGGTCCGGGAGTGGCACGACGACCTGGGGTGGGGCGTGGTCGACTCGCCGCAGACACCCGGTGGCTGCTGGGTGCACTTCTCGGCGGTCCAGGGGGCGGGGTACGCCTCGCTGGCCGGGGTGGACGTGGTGCTGCTGGAGTACGAGCCGGCCCGGCAGGACGGCTACGACTTCCGGGCGCTACGGGTTCTCGTGCCGGGCCGACCGCCCGCCGAACCCACGGTCGAGGGTCCCTCGGGCGCCTACCGCAGCAGTCTGCACGTGGAGCCGGACGGGCCGTAACCTGCGCGGAAACGCGCCGGGGCCAGGGCAGAAGCACTCCCGGGCTCTCCGTCGGGCAGTCGTGGCAGGCGGCGTGCATGCTGGCCGATTCGCGGGCGGCAACGTACGTCTGCAGGTACTCGGGGCCGGGAAGCGAACCATGTCCCGCTCGTGCCAGGTGGCCTGGATCGAGGGCCTCTCCGGTGACCGTGAAGGGCTGATGGCGAGAATCCGCCATCAGCCCTTCACGATCACGACGGGCCGGCGCCTACCGGGTCCTGACCCAGATTCTGGTGGGGTCGACCCAGGCGGGAGCGCGCCATTCGGTGCCCCCGTCGGCCGTCGCTCTGATGTCCCAGTGCTGGTCGTGGACGAGGTGGTGGTGCCAGAGGCAGAGCAGGCGCATCTCGTCCAGGTTGGTCTCGCCGCCGAGGGTCCACCAGGTGATGTGGTGCGCTTGGGACCAGTCCGGGGGTCGGTCGCAGCCGGGTCCGACGCAGCCTTTGTCCCGCAGCGCCAGCAGGCGCCGCTGATCCGGGGTCGCTAACCGTTTGGCGCGTCCGACGTCGATGGGTCTGCCTTCGCCGTCCAGGACGACGGGGATGATCCCGGCTTCGCAGGCGAGGAGCCGGGCCTGCTCGACCGAGATCCGGGAGCCGGCCGAGGTGGTCGACAGGATCTGCGCGGCCCGGTGGGCTCCGGAGGTCGGTTGGCCGGACTCGCTGGCCCGCAGCTCGGCGAGGGTGACCGCGACCAGCAGTCCGTCGCGGGACGGGGCGGCGACTCTGCCGCGGAACGCCTCCGGCACTGCCGGCACGGACGGGACACCGTCCAGTGCCAGCCCGAGGTCGAGGGCGAGGGCCTGCTGCCCGGCCGGCTGACCGGTGCTCGGGTCGGCGCCGTCGTCGCTGAAGTCGATCGGCTCGTCCTCGTCGTCGTTCTCGTTGCCCGCGCTGGTCTTCTGGCCAGGCAGGATGCGTCCGGCGACGGTGACGGTCTCGAGCAGCGCGTCGAGCATCCGCTGCTTGGACGTGCGCGGGTCGGGCAGCTCCACGGTCCCGATCGGCGCCGCCAGCGGCTCCAGCACGGACTTCAGGCGGGCTTCCATGTCGGGGGTGAGCAGTGCGTGCAGCTCGGTGAGTGCCCCGTCGGTGCGGGCGTGGCGGCGGAAGGACAGCCCGCACAGGTCCCGCAGCCGCGACGGGTCCGCGGTGGGTCGCTCGGCCGGTTCTGGGCCGAGGTCTTCGCGCAGCTGCCGGCCGAGCACCTCCAGGCCCTGCGGGGACCGCTGGTGGCACAGCTCGACCATCGTGTCCTCGGCGAACGCCAGCGCCTCCCGGCTGGCCCCGTCGAAGGTGGCCAGTTCCTTCAGGACGATCCCGATCCGGTGGGCCTGCTCGAACGAGACGAACCCGGCGGCCATCCCGGCCGCCCGCGGACAGGGGGCCGGCTCGGGCTCGCTCAACGAACGCGCCGCGTCGGCCGCGTGCAGCGCCCGGGCCTGCCGCACCAGCACCCGAGCACGCGGCACGTCCATGCGCAGCGCCTGGGCCAGCCAGTCCTCGGTCTTGCGCACCCCGGAGATCCCCTGCGCCACCCCGCGGCGTTCGCACTCGTGCAGCAGGCACAGCAGCACCAGCATCAGCTGGTTCAGCACCG
>JBQCIO010000337.1:0-12371 GCA_051953655.1 Motilibacteraceae bacterium | reverse complement strand
CCCCGCCCCCCGCGCAGCCCGGGGGCCAAAACACCCCCCCCCCCCCCCCCCCCGGGGGGGCCCCCCCGCCCCGCACGGGGGGGGGGGGGGGGCCCCCCACCCGCAACTCCTACGTGCCGTCGGAGCCTGCGCCCTGCGGCGAGAACCTCCGCAGCCGCAGGCTGTTGCTCACCACGAACACCGAGCTGAACGCCATCGCGGCGCCGGCGAGCATCGGGTTGAGCAGGCCGAAGGCGGCCAGCGGCAGGGCGGCCACGTTGTAGGCGAAGGCCCAGAACAGGTTGCCCTTGATGGTGCCCAGGGTCCGGCGCGAGAGGCGGATGGCGTCGACGGCCGAGCGCAGGTCGCCGCGGACCAGGGTGAGGTCGCTGGCCTCGATGGCGACGTCGGTGCCGGTGCCCATGGCCAGGCCGAGGTCGGCCTGGGCGAGCGCGGCGGCGTCGTTGACGCCGTCGCCGACCATGGCCACCACGGCACCCTCGGACTGCAGCCGCTTGACGACGTCGACCTTGTCGGCCGGCAGCACCTCGGCGACGACGTCCCGCTCGGCGATCCCGACCCGGCGGCCGACCGCACGGGCGGCGGCGGTGTTGTCGCCCGTGAGCAGGACCGGGCGGAGCCCGAGCCCGCGCAGCTCGCGCACCGCCTGCTCGCTGGTCGGCTTCACGGTGTCGGCGACGACCAGCAGGGCGCGGGCCGCGCCGTCCCAGCCGACCGCCACCACGGTGCCGCCGTCGGCCTCGGCCGCCTCCTGCGCCGCGACGAGCGCGGCCGGCAGCGGCTGGGACCACTCCTCGAGCAGACGGCGACGCCCGACCAGCACGGCGTGCGAGGAGCCGTCCGGCTCGGCCACGACGCCCTGCACGCCCAGCCCCTGCAGCGCGGCGAAGTCGTCGACCGTCGGCAGCTCGCCCACCTCCTCGCGCGCGGCGGCGGTGATGGCCGCGGCGATCGGGTGCTCGGAGGCGTGCTCGAGGGCGCCGGCCAGCCGCAGGACGTCGGCGCGGTCCTCGCCGTCGGCGAGCACGACGTCGACCAGGGACATCCGGCCGCTGGTGACCGTGCCGGTCTTGTCCAGCACGATCGTGTCGACCCGGCGGGTGGACTCGAGCACCTCGGGGCCCTTGATGAGGATGCCGAGCTGCGCGCCCCGGCCGGTGCCGACCAGCAGCGCCGTCGGCGTGGCCAGCCCCAGCGCGCACGGGCAGGCGATGATCAGCACGGCCACCGCGGCGGTGAAGGCGACCTCGGCGCTGGCGCCGCTGAGCAGCCAGCCGGCCAGGGTGAGCAGCGAGAGCCCGATGACGACCGGCACGAACACGGCCGACACCCGGTCGGCGAGCCGCTGCACGGGTGCCTTGCCGTTCTGCGCGTCCTCCACCAGCCGGGCCATCTGGGCCAGCTGGGTGTCGGACCCGACCCGGGTGGCGCGCACGACCAGCCGGCCGCCGGCGTTCACGGTGGCGCCGACCACGGCGTCGCCCACGCCGACCTCCACCGGCAGCGCCTCACCGGTGAGCAGCGAGGCGTCGACGGCGGAGGTGCCGGCCACGACCACGCCGTCGGTGGCGATCTTCTCGCCGGGGCGGACGACGAACCGGTCGCCGGCCGCGAGCTGCTCGACGGGCACCCTCACCTCGACGTCGCCGGCCGGGCCCTCGCGGAGCACCGCGACCTCCTTGGCGCCGAGCTCGAGCAGCGCCCGCAGCGCGGCCCCGGAGCGGCGCTTGGCGCGCGCCTCGAAGTAGCGGCCGGCGAGGATGAACACGGTGACCCCGGCCGCGACCTCGAGGTAGATCTCGTTCGCGCCGGACCCCTGCGAGGGGACCAGTGTGAACGGCATCCGCATGCCGTTCTGCCCCGCGTCGCCGACGAACAGCGCGTAGAGCGACCAGCCGAAGGCGGCGAGCACCCCGAGGGAGATGAGGGTGTCCATGGTGGCCGCCCTGTGGCGCAGGTTGGTCCACGCGGCCCTGTGGAACGGGAGGGCGCCCCAGGTGACCACCGGCGCGGCCAGGGTGAGCGAGAGCCACTGCCAGTTGCGGAACTGCAGCGCCGGGACCATGGCGAGAAGCACCACGGGCACCGCCAGCACCAGGCTGGTCAGCAGGCGGGTGCGCAGCGCCGAGGCCTCGTCGGGCCCGGCGACGGACGCCTCCCCCTCGGCGACCGGCGGCGCCGGGGGCTTGGGCAGCTCGGCGGTGTAGCCGGTGGCCTCCACGGTGGCGACGAGCGCCTCCGGCGTGACGTCGCCGGAGAAGGTCACCTTCGCCTTCTCGGTGGCGTAGTTCACCGTGGCGGAGACGCCGTCCATCCGGTTGAGCTTCTTCTCGATCCGCGCCGCACAGGAGGCGCAGGTCATGCCACCGATGGCGAGCTCGAGGGTGTTCTGCTCCGGCGCGCCGTCCGTGGCGGCGCCGAGCGTGGTGCTGGTGATCATGAGTCCTCCTCCCGGAGGTGAGGCAGCGGCGGTGCGGGTCTGGGGTCGATCAGCTGTCGATCAGAGGGCGCGGCGTCAGCCGGCGACGAGCTCGTAGCCGGCCTCGTCGACGGCCTCGCGCACCTGCGCCTCGTCGAGCGGGGCCTCGCTGGCCACGTGGACGTCGGAGGTGCCGCCGGCCACCAGGTCGATGGTGACGCCGGTGACGCCGGGCAGCTTGCCGACCTCCTCGGTCACCGCGTTGACGCAGTGGCCGCAGGTCATGCCGCTGACGCGGTAGGTGGTGCTGGTGCTCATCCTCGGATTCCTCTCCGTGCCTGTCTCTGTCGTCTGTGCTGACGCGGTGGGCGAGCTGCCGGGTGCGGGCTCCGCGCGGCTCAGCTGCGGACCAGGCGGGCGATGGCCTCCGAGGCCTCGCGCACCTTCTCCTCCGCCTCGGTGCCGCCGCTCTGCAGCGCCTGGGCCACGCAGTGGTTCAGGTGCTCCTCGAGCAGCTCGAGGGAGAACGCCTGCAGCGCCTTGGTGGCCGCGGAGACCTGAGTGAGGATGTCGATGCAGTACTTGTCCTCCTCCACCATCCGCTGCAGCCCGCGGACCTGGCCCTCGACGCGGCGCAGCCGCTTGAGGTGGCTGTCCTTGCGCTGGGTGTAGCCGCGCACCTCGTGGTGCGCGTGGTCGCCGCTGTGCTCGTCGACCTTCTGCGGCATCGTCCCCACACCTTCCTCGTACTGCCCGGGGGTATGTCCACCGCCCCGAACAGTACCCCCCCTCCGTATGTTCCGCCAGCCCGGTCCAGGACCGGTCAGCCGTCCTCGCCACCGGCGGTGCGCAGGTCGTAGACCGCGGTGTCCAGCCGCTGCTCGGCCTCCTGCGCTGCGCGGACCGCGTCGTCCCACAGGTCGGAGCGGACCGCGGTGCGGCGGGCGGCGGAGACGGCGCCGGCCCAGGCGGCCGTGTCGACCGCCGGCGGCCGCTTGGCCTTGGAGCCGAGCACCCGCTGCAGGGCCCTGCACTCCGCTGCCACCGGCGCCAGGTCCGGCGCCTCCCGGCAGGCCTGCTCGAGCGCGCGGAGGGCGTCGGCGAAACCCACCCTCGCCTGCGCCACCTGCTCGCGCTGGGCGGACAGGTCCTCCTTGTCCGAGCCGTACTGACCCGACGACAGCATCTCGTCCCTTCCTCTCCTACGTTTCATAGGAGGATGCCGCGCATCCTCGCTCCGACACGACCCGTCATCGTTCGTGTCCGGCTCCCGGGATTCTCGTCCGGCTCCCGAGAACAGCCTGTACCGCCCGCACCCGGACCTATACCGTGGGCTTCCCCAGCCCGTCGGGCCGGGGTGACTCAGGGGGAGTTGAGGACCGTGGTCGGCACTGTCGGCCGTGTCTCCGGCCGCATCGGGCCGGGCCTCACCGGCGAGGTGCTGCTGCCGGTGCGCGGGGGCGTCGAGGGATTCCTCGCCCATCCAGCGCTCCAGGACGAGACGTTCGAGGTCGGGTCCCAGGTGGTCGTGGTCGACTACCTCGCTCCCAGCACCGTCTACGTCTCCGGCACCGGGCTCTGAGCTTCCCCATCCACTGACGGCGCCGGCCGCACCGGCGTCGTCCCACCGACCCCGACGCCGCCTCGCGCCAGCGGCCCGGTCGTCCACCCTTCACCACGTCCGGCGCTGGAATGGAGAGAGTCGGATCGATGCCGACCCCGGTCATCGTCGCCATCGCGGTCGTCGTGGCGCTGCTCGTCCTCGTGGTCCTCTTCCGCGGGTTCTGGAAGGTGGCCGAGCCGTCGGAGGCGCTCATCATCAGCGGCCTCGGTGCCGGCGGCGAGGGCGGCGACGCGGACAGCCTCGGCTTCAAGGTGGTCACCGGCAAGGGCACGCTGGTACTGCCCGGCTTCCAGGTGGCCCGGCGGCTGTCGCTGGACCTGCACTCGGCCCCGCTCGAGGTCGAATGCGTGACGCAGCAAGGCATCCCGGTGCGCGTGCGCGGCACGGTGATCTACAAGGTCGCGGACGACGTCCGCTCCATCGGCAACGCCGCGCGGCGGTTCCTGGACCGCGAGGACCAGATGGACGGCCAGATCCACGACATCTTCGCCGGGCACCTGCGCTCGATCGTCGGCGGCATGACCGTGGAGCAGCTCATCTCGGACCGGGCCGCGCTCACCAACGAGGTACGGGCCTCGTCCGCGGACGAGATGATCAAGTTGGGCCTGCGGATCGACTCGCTGCAGATCCAGGAGATCGACGACCCGACCGGCTACATCCAGAACCTCGCGGCCCCGCACACCGCCGCGGTGCAGGCCCAGGCCCGCATCGCCGCGGCCGAGCGGGACAAGGAGGCCACCGAGGCCGAGGCCCGCGCCCAGGCCCGCAAGGCCGAGGCGCTGCGCACCAGCCAGATCGAGCAGGCCGGCTACGCCGCCGAGGTCGAGGCCGCGCAGGCCCGGTCCCGCCAGTCCGGCCCGCTGGCCGACGCGCAGGCCAAGCAGGAGGTCACGGTGGCCGAGACCCGCGCCGCCGAGCTGGCCGCGGCGCTGGCCGAGCAGCGGCTCGAGTCCGAGGTCCGCAAGCCCGCCGACGCCGAGGCCTACCGGACCACCACGCTGGCCACCGCGCAGCGCGACGCCGCCAGCGCCACCGCCGAGGCCGAGGCCAAGGCGCGGGAGATCAAGGGCGCCGCGGAGGCGAAGGCGATCGAGCAGGTGGGCGCTGCCGAGGCGGCCGCCACCAAGGCCCGGCTGGTGGCCGAGGCCGACGGCATCAACGCCCGCGCCGAGGCGCTGGCCCGCAACAGCGAGGCGGTCATCGCCCAGACGCTGGCCGAGAAGGCCCCGGAGATGGTGTCGGCCGCGGCCCAGGCGTTCGGCTCGATCGACCACCTCACGGTCCTCAACGGCGCCGACGGCGTCGGCGACCTGCTGGGCGCGGTGATGGCCAGCGGCGGCACCGGCTTCCAGCTCGCCAAGCAGTTCCTCGGCTCGGTCACCTCGGGCCTGGGCGCCAAGGACGCTGTCGACGTCGCGGTGCCGGCCCAGCCGGTGCCGGCGCTCAACGGCGACAGCGCCGCCCACTGACGCAAGGGCCGGCGGGCGCACGACGGCGGGAGGCTCCGCGCAGGAGCCACCCGCCGGCGTCGGCTCAGCCGGCGTGCACCCCACCGACGGCGGCGGGCGCCGGCATGTGCGGCGCCGGCGCCTCGGGCGTCGGCGGGGCCACCAGCAGCGACCGTGCGGCGGGCACGAACGCCACCAGCGCGGCGACCACGCCCACCACGCCGGCGACGACGCTGCTCGTGCTCCCGCTGGCCACGAACACCACGGCGGCCACGACGGCCCACACCGGCACCCGGCGAGCGCGCCGGAGCCCGACGAAGAGCACGACGGGGCCGACGACCATGCCCACCATGAACAGCACGATGAGCACGACGAGCATCGGGTAGGCCTCGGAGGCGTTGTCGATGGCCGTGATGTCGGCCGCGGACGCCCCGGCCCGGCCGAACAGCGCGTAGGGCGAGTAGAAGGCGACCGCGTGGCCGACCGAGGCCAGCGCGCCGGCGGCCACCATCAGCCCGCCCACCGTGGTCGCCCGGGCGCCGCGGCCGCGCGCCGAGGCGACGAGCGCGGTCAGCCCGGGCAGCAGGGCGAAGGCGGCGACCAGGCTGAGCAGCCCGGCGGCGAGCCACGCCCCACTGTGCTGGGCGACAGCGGCGGTCACGTCGGTGGCCGACGGCGTCCCGCCCGGCTCGACCAGCCGCCGGAGCAGGTCGCCCACGGTGAACAGGGCCGCGCCGGCGACGAGGCAGCCGGCGGCGAGGCGGCGCTGATGCGATGGCTGATGCGATGGCTGCTGCGACCGCTGCTGGGACGGCTGCTGGGTGCGTGCTGGATTCGTCATGCCGGAACCCTGCGCGCCGGCAGGCCGGCCGCACATCGGTCGTCGTCGCGAGACGGGTCCACCTCGCGAGGGACCGCGATCCGCTGCGAAGGTGATCCATCGGCAGCACCCGCCGCCCTAGCATCGGCGGCCATGACCCGCCTGCTGCTGCCGCGCACGCTCGGCCGGCTGCCGCTCGCCGACGTCGCGCTGGCGGCCGCCCTGGCCGTGCTGGCCGCGGGGGGCCTGCTCAGCGGGCAGGTGCAGGAGCGGCCGCTGGCCCTCACGCTGCCGATCGCACTGGTCAGCACCGCGGTGCTCGCCGTGCGCAGCAGGTTCCCGGTCGCCGTCACCGCGGTCGTGGCGGTCCTCGCCGTGGTCCAGGCGCTGGGCACGGGCAGCTCCTCGCGCACCCTCTGGTCCCTGGTGGCGTTCCTCGTCGTCGCCTGCACCGTGGCGGCCGAGCGGGACGAGGGGTGGGCCCTGCTCGGCCTCGGCCTGGTGCTGGCCGGCCAGTTCCTGTGCGAGTGGCTCGACGGGACGACCGACTACCCCTTCGACGCGCTCGTCTTCGGCGGGGTCTGGCTGTTCGGCCGCGGGACGCGGTCCTGGCGACGACAGGCGGTGCACGCCGAGCAGCACCGGCACGACCTGGCCCGCATCGCGGTGGCGGAGGAGCGAACCCGCATCGCCCGCGACCTGCACGACGTCGTCGCGCACAGCCTGAGCGTCATCGCGGTGCAGGCCGACGCGGCCGAGGCGGCGCTCGCCCGCGACCCCGGCCTGGCCGCCGCGCCCATGCGGGCCATCCGCGACAGCGCCCGGGACGCGCTGGTGGACATGCGCCAGCTGCTGCACGTGCTGCGCGCGGACGCCGACCTCGACCGGGCCGAGGAGCTCGCGCCCTCGCGCGGGATCGAGGACCTGCCCCAGCTGGTGGACCGGATGCGCGAGTCGGGCCTGCCGGTGCAGGCCGACGTCCGCGCCGGGACGGACCTGTCCGCGGGGCTGGAGCTGGCCGCGTACCGGATCGCGCAGGAGGGGCTGACCAACGTGCGCAAGCACGCCGGCGACGTGCCCACCCGGCTGCTGGTCGTCGCCGACGCCGACGAGCTGCGGGTGGAGGTGCACAACGACGCCCCGGCGATGCCGCGGCAGGCGGGCGAGCTCTCGCAGAGGCTCTCCACGGGGCACGGGCTGGTCGGCACCCGCGAGCGGGTTCAGGCCGCCGGCGGCACCCTGGACGCCGGCCCCACCCCGGCCGGCGGGTTCGGCCTGGTCGCGCGGCTCCCCCTCACCGCAGCGAACCGCTCGGCGCTCCACCGGACCCCGCGCTCGACGACCACCACCTCGACGTCGGGAGCCTCCCTCTGACCACCCCACCCCTCACCGTGCTCCTGTGCGACGACCAGGAGCTGGTCCGCGCGGGCTTCCGGCTCATCCTCGGGCTCGAGGGCGACATCGAGGTCGTCGGCGAGGCCGGCGACGGGAACGAGTGCCTGCGGCTCACCGCCGAGCACCGGCCCGACGTCGTCCTGATGGACGTTCGGATGCCGCGGATGGACGGCATCGAGGCGACCCGCCGGCTGGTGGCCGCCGGCTCGCCGAGCCGGGTGCTGATGCTGACGACGTTCGACCTGGACGAGCTGGTCTACGCCGCCATGGCGGCCGGGGCGAGCGGCTTCCTGCTCAAGGACGTGCCGCGCGAACAGCTGGTGGCCGCCGTCCGGATGGTGGCGCGCGGCGAGGCCGTGCTCGCGCCCGCCCTGACCCGGCGGCTGGTGGAGCGGTTCGTGACAGCCCCGGCGCCGGGCAGCGGTGTGCCCGCGGCCCTCGCCCCGCTCAGCGAGCGCGAGCTCGACGTCTTCGCGCTGCTGGCCCGGGGCCGGTCCAACGCCGAGATCGCGGCAGAGCTCTTCCTCGGGGAGGCCACCGTGAAGACGCATGTGGCCCGGATCCTCACCAAGCTGGACCTGCGCGACCGGGTGCACGCGGTGGTGCTGGCCTACGAGACCGGCTACCTCCGGCCCGGGCAGCAGGACGGGCCGCCGGCGTAGGGACCGGCCCTCGAGGTCAGAGCAGGGCCAGCCCGAACCCGGCGCCGGCGGCCAGGAGGCCGGCGGCGAGGCTGCCCAGCAGGTTGGTGGCGGCCAGCCGCACCGACCCGGACTCGGCCAGCGCGAGCGACTCCCACACGTAGGTGGACCAGGTGGTGTAGCCGCCGGCGAAGCCGACGCCGACCACGGTGGTGGGGACGGCCGGCAGCCCGTGGTGCAGGGCGAGACCGGTGAGCAGCCCCAGCAGCAGCGAGCCGGTCACGTTGATGACGAAGGTGCCCCAGGGGAACTCCTGGTCGTGCTGGTGCTGCACCACCTGGTCCAGCAGGTAGCGGCAGACCGCCCCGAGCGCGGCGGCCAGCCCGACTCCCACCGCGAGGATCATGAGGCACCGCCGGTCTTCCCGTCGCCTCCGCGGCCGACGTAGCGGACCACCTCGACGTCGTCGACGACCACGAGGCCCTCGGTCACCAGCTCGTCCAGCTCGAGCAGGAAGCGCTCGATCCGCTCGGCCTCGTCCACGATGACGACCACCACCGGCAGGTCCTCGGACAGCGAGAGCAGCCGGGCGGTGTGCACCTGCTGGGAGGCGCCGAACCCCTCGATGCCGCGCAGCACGGTGGCGCCGGCGAGGCCCGCCGCCCGGGCGCGGTGCACGATCTCGGCGTAGAGCGGGTGGTGGTGGTGCTGGTCGGACTCGCCGACGAACACGGTGAGCCGCTTGGCCGATCCCTGCTGACGCACCCCTACCGCCTCCTCGCCCGGGCCAGCCCCCGGCCCAGCCCGAGACCGAGCAGCCCGGCGGCCAGCCCGGCCGCCAGGCTGGCCACGACGTAGCCGGCCGCGACCGCGGTGTGGCCGTGGGCCACCAGCTGGTCGACGCCGGTGGCCACCGAGCTGAACGTGGTGAGCGCGCCGCAGAAGCCGGTGCCGACCAGGGCGCGGACGTAGCGGGTGGGCGGGAGCACCTCGAGCACCAGCACGACGAGCAGGGCGAGCACGAACGCGCCGGCGGTGTTCACCGCGAAGGTGGCCCAGGGGAACGTGCCGCTCGGCGTCGGCCAGGCCTCGCCCACGGCGTAGCGCACCAGCCCCCCGACGAACCCGCCGACGGCGACGGCCGCCACCAGCCGGAGGTCGATGCGCGGCCAGCGGGAGCGCGGGGCGGTGCCGAAGGCGGTCGGCTCGCGCTCGACGTCCGGGTCCAGCGGGAGATCGCTGTGCTCGTCGGCAGGCACGGTCGGTCCGGTCCCCTGCGGGGAGTGGGCTCCTGGCTGCGGCACCCTCCCAGGCTAGCCAGCGACCGGCGGCGGGCCGCAGCCGTGCTCAGCGTGCGGACCGCGGGTCCACCGCCGCGGACAGCGCCGTGGCGAACAGGCTCCAGGCCAGGTAGGGCGCGAGCAGCGCTGCGCTGGTGCGGTCCTGCTTGGCGACCGCGGCGATCTCGGCGGCGATGGCGACGTCGAGGGCGGTGTTGACGGCCACCGCGAGCGGCCGGTTGCGGGCGGCGAAGAAGGTGGCCGGCCAGGCCGCGTTGAGGGCCAGCTGGGTGGCGTGCAGGGCGAGGACCCGACGCCCCGCGCCGCGGCGCCACAGCCGCCAGCCGGCCACCCCGATGCCGGTGTAGAGCGCGGTCCACACCGGCCCGAAGACGCCCGCCGGCGGCGCCCAGGACGGCTTGTCCAGCCGCGGGTACCGCTCCGCAGCGTCCCGCGAGGCGACGCCTCCGACCAGCGCTGCGGCGGCCGGCAGGCCTGCCGCGAACGCGACCCCCTGTGCTGTGCGCATGCCAGAACCCTGCCCTGGCTCGGCGCGGCGCGAAACTCGTTGTCGTCCTGCGGCCAGGAACCTACGGTGCCTCGATGTCCTCCCCATCCCGGCCGACACTGCTGACCGTGGCCTTCGACGCGCACGACCCGTTCACGCCGGCACGGTTCTGGGCCGGCCTGCTCGACCGGGACGTCGTCGACGACGCCGGCACCGCCCTCCTCCCGGGGAACCGCACCCAGGTCGGGCTGCGCTTCGTCCCGAGCCGGTCGGCGGACGCGGGTCCGGGCCGTCCCCTGCACCTGCACCTCACCAGCGAGAGCCACGAGGACCAGCAGGAGACGGTGGAGCGGGCGCTCCGCCTGGGCGGGAGCCATCTGGACGTCGGGCAGCGCCCGGAGGAAGGGCACGTGGTCCTCGCCGACCCCGAGGGCAACGCCCTGTGCGTCATCGAGCCGCACAACAGCTACCTGGCCGGCTGCGGGCCGCTGGCCGAGGTCGCCTGCGACGGCACCCGCGAGGTCGGCCTGTTCTGGAGCGCGGCGCTGGACTGGCCGCTGGTGTGGGACCAGGACGGGGAGACCGCGGTCCAGTCCCCCGACGGCGGCACGAAGGTGGCCTGGGGCGGACCGCCGGTGGCGGTCAAGCAGGGGCCGAACCGGCAGCGGTTCGAGCTCACCCTCCCGGCCGCGGACCTGTCCGCGCAGGTCGAGCGGCTGGTCGCGCTGGGGGCGGCCCGGCTCGACGCCGGTGGGGTCGAGGCACTGCTGGCCGACCCCGACGGGAACGAGTTCGTGCTGCGCCGGGGGGCCCACCCCTCACCCTGACCGGATGATGCCGCGCCCGGCGCGCGCACGGACAGTGAGCCGCAGGTCCGGGTGAGCGAGCGCCGGGCGAGGCGAGAGGGAGGCCCGCGGCATGACGGTCATCGACGTGAGGCAGGGCGGGGCCCGCGAGGCGGACGAGCTCGGCCCGATCGACTACCTGGTGCTGGAGTTCCCGGAGGGCCAGTACCGGGGCGAGGCCTTCGGGCACCTGCTCGACCTGGTCGACCGCGGGCTCATCCGTCTGGTCGACCTGATCTTCCTGCACCGGTCCGCCGACGGCGCGGTGCAGAGGGTGGCGCCGTCCGAGCTGCCGGTCACCGGGTTCGACGCCTCCGTCTTCGACGGCGCGTCCTCCGGGCTGCTGGGCGCCGACGACGTCGCCGCCGTCGGCGAGGTGGTCGAGCCGGGGCACTACGCCGGGGTGCTGGTCTACGAGAACCTCTGGGCCGCCCCGTTCGCCGTCGCTGCCCGGCGCAGCGGTGCCCAGCTCATCGCCGACGGGCGGATCCCCGTGCAGGCGATCCTCGCCGCGCTGGACGAGCTCGACGCCGCCGACGCGTCGTCGGCGAGGTCCTGAACCGCCGTCGAGACATCCGGTCGAGGGCAGCGAATCGACGTCCAACCAGGAGGAGAACGTGCCAGGACTGATCCGCGGGGTGGCCCGCACCGCCGCCGTCGCCGGCACCGCCACCGCGGTGTCGAACCGGGTGTCGCGCCGGCAGGCCAACCGCTGGGCCGCGCAGGAGCAGCCGCAACAGGTGCAGTACGAGCAGCAGGCGCCACCGCCGGCGCCCGTCCCCGCGCAGGCGGCGTCGACGGACGACGTGTTCGACCAGCTCAGCAAGCTCGGGCAGCTGCGCGACCAGGGCATCCTCACCGAGGAGGAGTTCCAGGCGCAGAAGGCGAAGCTGCTGGGGTCCTGAGCCCTCCGCGGTCGAGCGCCGGTCGCGGGCGGGATCCAGCCGATCAGCGGGGCGGCGGCACGAGCAGCTGCCAGCCGGAGGCCGTGGCGCGCTTCCCGCGAGAGTTCCATGGTTACCGCGACAGATCTGCGGTGGTGAGCATGGAACGATCACGCCCACGTGATCGTTCGGGGCCGGGACGGGCGGAAAGCAGGTGGAGCCGCCTGTGGGAATCGAACCCACGACCTACGCATTACGAGTGCGTCGCTCTGGCCGACTGAGCTAAGGCGGCGTGCCCCGCCACTGGCGGAGCGCGCAGGAGTCTACCGGGTGCCGGGACGTGCCGACGTCGCCCGCCCAGCCCCGTGATCGTGAAGCGCTGATGGCGCCGATCCGCCATCAGCCCTTCACGATCACGGGAGGGGCGCCGCGGACGCTGGCACGGCCCCGCACCCGGTAGACTCCTGCGCGCTCCGCCAGTGGCGGCGCACGCCGCCTTAGCTCAGT
>JBQCIO010000336.1:0-17520 GCA_051953655.1 Motilibacteraceae bacterium | reverse complement strand
GCCCCCGCCTGGCCCGGCGCCCCCCGCCCGGTGCCCGCCGGGGCGCTGCTGCCCGAGCGGGTGCTGCTCGGCGACGACACGGCCCGCGCCCGCCTGCTGGAGGAGATCTGGCGCCCGCTGGCCGAGGGCGGCCCGGCCGTGCGCGAGACGGTGGCCGCCTACCTCGAGGAGGCGCCGTCGCTGGAGGCGGTGGCCCGCATGCTCTTCGTCCACCCCAACACCGTCCGCTACCGGCTGCGTCGCTGCGCGGAGCTCACCGGCCTGGTGCCCACCGACGGGCGCGACGCGCTCTCGCTGCGCCTCGCCCTCGCCCTCGGCCGGCTGAGCGAGGCCGGACCGGCGTCCTGACCTGCCGCCGCTGCGTGACCCCGGGGCGACGGCCCGTCGCCGCTCCCGCGGGGCGGAGACGGCGTTTGTAGGAACCCTCCAAGAAACCCCGGAGGACTTTCGTCCCGCCCGATGCCCGTCGGCGCCGTTCCGCTGCGGAAGGGTGGGGCCCGTGCTGGTCATCGTCGCTCCCGGTCAAGGGGCTCAGACCCCCGGTTTCCTGAAGCCCTGGCTCGAGGTCCCCGGGTTCGAGGACCGCCTGCGCTGGCTGTCCGCCGCCGCCGACCTGGACCTGGTGCACTACGGCACCGAGGCCGACGCCGACACCATCCGCGACACCGCGGTCGCGCAGCCGCTCATCGTGGCCAGCGGGCTGGTCTCCCTGCTCGCGCTGTTCCCGCACCCGGCCGACTACTTCCGCCGGATCGGCGCGGGCGCCGGCCACAGCGTCGGCGAGATCACCGCCGCCGTCGGCACCGGCGTCCTCACCGCCGAGCAGGGCATGGTCCTCGTCCGCGAGCGCGGCCGGGCCATGGCCGCCGCCTCCGCGGTGCGGCCCACCAGCATGGCCGCGGTCGTCGGCGGCGACCCGGACGAGGTGCTCACCGCCATCGAGAAGCACGGCCTCACCGCCGCCAACGTGAACGGCGCCGGCCAGGTCGTGGCCGCCGGCACGGTCGAGCAGCTCGAGGCGCTCAAGGCCGAGCCGCCGGCCAAGGCGCGGATCATCCCGCTGCAGGTGGCCGGCGCGTTCCACACCGAGCACATGGCTCCCGCGGTCGAGACCCTCGCCGGCTACGCGCGGGCCATCTCCACCCACGACCCGCGCGCGCGGCTGCTGTCCAACGCCGACGGCACCGTGGTGCACTCGGGCCGGGAGTTCCTCAAGCGGCTGGTCACCCAGGTGAGCAACCCGGTCCGCTGGGACCTTTGCATGAAGACCATGCAGGACCTCGGTGTCACCGCCGTGCTGGAGATCCCGCCGGCCGGCACCCTCACCGGGCTGGTCAAGCGCGCGCTGCCCGGCGTGGAGACGGTCGCCCTGAAGACCCCGGACGACCTCGACGCCGCCCGCCGGCTGGTCGAGGAGCACGGCCAGCAGAGCCAGCTCGACACCAACCCCACCTGGCGGATGCTCGTCGCCCCGGCCGCCGGCACCTTCCGGGCCGCGGAGGTGGCGGTGGGCGCCGAGCTCACCGACGGCGACACGGTGGGAGCCGTCGTGACCCGCCGCGGCGACGAGCCGGTGCTCGCTCCGCACGGCGGCACGGTGATCGAGTGGCTGGTGGAGGACGGCGACCCGGTCGGGCCCGGACAGCCGCTCGTGCGACTGCACCCGACGGCGGTGTCCGCGTGAGCGGCCTGCAGCTCCGACAGACCGTCGGAGCACCGGGCTCGCAGATCCTCGGCGTCGGCTCCTACCGGCCCAGCCGGGTGGTGACCAACGAGGAGATCTGCGAGCTCATCGACTCCAGCGACGAGTGGATCCGCAGCCGCACCGGCATCGTCACCCGCCACCGCGCGGCCCCGGACGAGAGCGTTGTGGACATGTCGGCCGTCGCCTCGGGCAAGGCGCTGGCGCACGCCGGCATCGCCCCGGAGGACGTCGACTGCGTGCTGGTCGCCACGGTGACGCACCCCTACCAGACCCCGGCCGCGGCCCCCGAGCTGGCCACCCGCATCGGCGCGGTCAAGGCCTCGGCGTTCGACATCTCGGCTGCCTGCGCCGGCTTCGCGCATGGCGTCGGCGTGGCCGACTCGCTCATCCGCACCGGGCAGGCCCGCTACGTGCTCGTGGTGGGCTGCGAGAAGCTCAGCGACTTCGTCGACCCCACGGACCGCAGCACCGCGTTCATCTTCGGCGACGGCGGCGGCGCGGTCGTCATCGGCCCCAGCGACACCCCCGGGATCGGCCCCACCGTCTGGGGCGCCGACGGCGCGCAGAAGGACGCCATCACGATGAACGAGTCGTGGGTGGGCGTGCGCGACGGCAAGGCCGAGCACTCGGTGCTCACCATGCAGGGGCAGTCGGTCTTCCGCTGGGCGGTGTGGCAGATGGCGCCGGTCTGCCTGCAGGCGCTCGAGGCCGCCGGGGTCAGCGCGGAGGACCTCGACGTCTTCATCCCGCACCAGGCCAACAACCGCATCACCGACGCGATGATCAAGGAGCTGAAGCTGCCCGAGTCGGTGGTCGTCGCCCGCGACATCGTCACGACCGGCAACACCTCGGCCGGCTCCATCCCGCTCGCGCTCGACGCGCTGATCCAGAGCGGGCAGGCGCCCAGCGGCGGCCTGGCCCTGCTCATCGGGTTCGGGGCGGGCCTGGCCTACGCCGCGCAGGTCGTGCGGCTGCCGTAGAGCGAACTCCCCTTGCCGTGCTTGGTTCACGGCAGCGGGGGGACCCCCAGACGTCCGCGGCCGGCCGGCCGCGGGAGCACCACCAGCAAGAGAGTTCAGCAGCACTTCCCTACACCGGACGGAGCGCACCGCATGGCCGCCAGCGAGCAGGAGATCCTCCAGGGTCTCGCCGAGATCATCAACGAGGAGACGGGCCTGCCCACCGAGGACGTCCAGCCGGACAAGTCCTTCACCGACGACCTGGACATCGACTCGCTGTCGATGATGTCCGTCGTCGTCACCGCCGAGGAGAAGTTCGGCGTGAAGATCCCGGACGACGAGGTCAAGAACCTGACCACCGTCGGCGACGCGGTCTCCTTCATCCAGAAGGCGCAGGGCGCCTGAGCATGGCTGAGAACCAGGTCACCGTCGTCGTCACCGGACTCGGCGCGACCACGCCCGTCGGGGGCGATGTCGCGTCGACCTGGGAGGCGCTGCTCGCCGGCCGGTCCGGCGTGCGCGTCCTCACCGAGGACTGGGTCGAGCGCTTCGAGCTGCCCGTGCGGATCGCCGCCCGGGTGGCCGTGGAGCCCGCCGAGGTCCTCCCCCGGCCGGAGATCAAGCGGCTCGACCGCTCCGGCCAGTTCGCGCTCATCGCGGCCCGCGAGGCGTGGGCCGACGCCGGGTCCCCGGAGGTCGACGGCGAGCGGATCGCCGTCGCCGTCGCCTCCGGGATCGGCGGTGTCACCACGCTGCTGGACGCCTACGACACGCTGAGGGAGAAGGGCCCGCGCCGGGTCATGCCCCTCACCGTGCCGATGCTCATGCCCAACGGGCCGTCCGCGGCCATCGGGCTCGAGCTGGGTGCCCGGGCCGGCGTGCACACGCCGGTCAGCGCGTGCGCGTCCGGCGCCGAGGCCATCGCCTACGGCATCGACATGATCCGCAGCGGCCGCGCCGACGTCGTGGTCGCCGGCGGCACCGAGGCCGCCATCCATCCGCTGCCGGTGGCCGGCTTCGCCGCGATGCAGGCCCTGTCCACCCGCAACGACGAGCCCGAGCGGGCCTCCCGTCCCTACGACAAGGGCCGCGACGGCTTCGTGCTCGGCGAGGGCGCCGGCGTGGTCGTGCTCGAGTCCGAGGCGCACGCCAAGGCCCGCGGGGCGACGATCCACGCGGTGCTGGCCGGTGCCGGCCTCACCTCCGACGGCTACCACATCGCCGCCCCCGAGCCCGAGGGCCTGGGCGCCGCCCGGGCCATGACCGCCGCCCTTCAGGACGCCGGGCTGGCCCCCACCGACGTCGCGCACGTCAACGCGCACGCCACCTCCACGCCGGTCGGCGACGTGGCCGAGGCGGCGGCGCTGCGCCGGGCGCTCGGCGACCACACCGACAACGTCGTGGTCACCTCGACCAAGTCGATGACCGGGCACCTGCTCGGCGCCGCAGGGGCGGTGGAGGCGATCGCCACCATCCTCACCCTGCGCGACCGGCTCGTGCCGCCCACGACCAACCTCGACGACCCGGACGACGCCGTCGCCCTGGACGTCGCCCGCACCTCGCCCCGCCCGCTGCCCGCCGAGGGGCCGCTGCTGGCCCTGAACAACTCGTTCGGTTTCGGCGGGCACAACGTGGCCCTCGCGATCAGGAGTGCCGAGTGACGATTGCCGAAGCCCGCTCCGACAGCGCGTCGGAGATGCCCTCCGTCGAGGTCGACCCGCGCGACCCCAAGGCCCGCCTCGAGCGGCTGCTCGACGAGGGCACCCTCGAGCTCATCACCGCCCAGGACGGCAGCGGCATGCTCGCCGGCGTCGGGCGGATCGAGGGCACCCCGGTGGTGGCGTTCTCCAGCGACGCCACCATCCAGGGCGGCGCCATGGGCACCGACGGCTGCGCGGTCGTCCTGGCCGCCTACGAGCGGGCGCTGGCCGACGGCGTCCCGGTGGTCGGGCTCTGGCACTCCGGCGGCGCCCGGCTGCGCGAGGGCGTGGTCTCGCTGCACGCGGTCGGCCAGGTCTTCGCGATCATGACCCGGGCCTCGGGCAAGATCCCGCAGATCAGCGTGGTGCTCGGCCCGGCGGCCGGCGGCGCCGCCTACGGCCCGGCGCTCACCGACATCGTCATCCTCGGCCCGTCCGGCCGGGTGTTCGTCACCGGCCCCGACGTCGTGCGCTCGGTCACCGGCGAGGACGTCGACGCCCTGCGCCTGGGCGGCCCCGAGCCGCACGGCCGGCGCAGCGGCGTCGTGCACGTGGTCGCCGAGACCGAGCAGGCCGCCTACGACGAGGCCCGCCGGCTCTCCGCCCTGCTCGGCGACCAGCGCGCCCTCGAGGTGTCCGCGGTGGAGGACACCGACCTCGG
Organism: Motilibacteraceae bacterium; assembly: GCA_051953655.1. Taxonomy (GTDB): domain Bacteria; phylum Actinomycetota; class Actinomycetes; order Motilibacterales; family Motilibacteraceae; genus JBQCHF01. The sequence continues at coordinate 12,495 of JBQCIO010000336.1, read as the reverse complement.
CGCGCTGCTGCCGGAGTCGGCCAAGCGGGCCTACGACGTGCACCCGCTGGTGGAGGGCGTCCTCGACGAGGGCACCTCGCTGGAGCTGCACCCCAAGTGGGCCCCCAACATCACCACCACCCTCGGCCGGTTCGGCGGACGCACGGTGGGCGTCATCGCCAACAACCCGATGCGCCTGGGCGGCTGCCTGGACTCGGCGTCGGCGGAGAAGGCCGCGCGCTTCGTCCGGATGTGCGACGCGTTCGGCGTGCCGCTCATCGTGCTGGTCGACGTGCCCGGCTACCTGCCCGGCGTCGGCCAGGAGTGGGACGGCGTGGTGCGCCGCGGCGCCAAGCTGCTGCACGCCTTCGCCGAGGCGGTCGTCCCCCGGGTCACGCTGGTCACCCGCAAGACCTACGGCGGCGCCTACATCGCGATGAACTCCCGCGCCCTGGGCGCCACCCGCGTGTTCGCCTGGCCCAACGCCGAGATCGCCGTCATGGGCGCCGTCGCCGCGGTGCGCATCCTGCACCGCCGCAAGCTCGCCGACGTCGCCCCCGACGTGCGCGGCCAGGTCGAGCTCGAGCTCGCCGCCGAGCACGAGAAGCTCGCCGGCGGCGTCGAGCGCGCCGTGGAGATCGGCGTCATCGACGAGGTCGTCGACCCCGCCGCCACCCGCTCCGCCCTGGCCCGCGCCATCGCCGACGCCGCAGGCGCCGAGCACCGCCGCGGCCAGCACGGCAACATCCCGCTGTAGGACCCGCCCGCCCCGACGGGGTCGTGGGCACCTCGGTTCCGAGAGGAAACGGAGGTGCCCGCGGCCCCGTCGGGGTCTCGCTACTGCGCCCAGGCACCCTCGTGCAGGACCAGCCATACCCCTAGCAGACCGATCTCCGGCACGGCCGCGACAAGGCCTGTGCGGACGCGCTCGGCGCGCTCGTGCCTGTCCACGAGACGGCTGGCGAACAGCTTTGTCCGCACCTCGACCACGCAGTGGAGCTCGCCGACGTCGTAGGGCCCCTTCGGCCGAAACCTGATCTCGACGTCGCCGGGCTGCGGCGGTCCCGTCCACGGCTCCTCCGGGCACGCCACCGCCTCGGCCACCAGGTCCGGCAGCACTTCGCCCAGGCGGCGCAGCGCCTCCGGCGGCAGGGCCTGGTCGTAGGTCACGTCGATCAGCGGCACGCCTCATCCTCGCGCTGTCGCCGGCCGGCGATGAGTCCGGGAGCACCCCGACGTCCATAGGGGCGTGACGACCAGCGCTCACTTCCGCGCCGCCCACGGACAAGCGGCCCGCAAGCAGTGCGCAAGCCGGCGGGTCCACGGTGACGACGTGGAGCTCGGGACTGCCGGCGGCGGCTGCTGGAGCGGCCGGTGGCGAGCGGTCCCAGGAGCCGCAGGGGAACGGGAATGCGGCCGCGGCCGCGAGGGTTCACACTGGTCGCCGAACGGAACGGAACCGTTCCGTTCACTTGAGGCCCATGCGTCGAGGGGGTGGGAGATGATCAAGCCGGAGGGGCTGCTCTCCTGCCGTCGCGGCGCCGGCCGCTCCGACGCCATCCTGGACGTCGTCGTGCGGCTGCTCGCCGAGGTCGGCTACGACCGGCTCACCATGGACGCCGTCGCCGCCGCGGCCCACGCCGGCAAGGCGACCCTCTACCGCCGCTGGGCCGGCAAGGCCGAGATGGTGGCCGACGCGATCGACCACCTCGACGGTGCGATGGCCCGCGAGGCGCCGGACACCGGCTCGCTGCGCGGCGACATGCTCGCCCTGGCCTGCGACTTCGACGGCTACCTGGACGACCGGCACATGGCGGTCATGTCCGGGATGGCCAGCGTGCTGCCACGGGAACCAGACCTCGCCCAGGCCTTCCAGGAGCGCTTCGTGGCCCCCCGCAAGGCGCGCGTGAGAGCCGCCTTCGAGCGGGCGCGCCGCCGCGGCGAGGTGGCCGAGGGCGTCGACGTCGAGCTCGTCGCCGCCGTGCTGCCCGCCATGCTCGTCCACCGCGTCCTCATCGGGCTCGGTCCCGCGGACAAGGACTCCATCGCCGCCATCGTCGACGGCGTCGTGCTCCCCGCCTGCGCGGGCCCCGTCAGCTCCCCCACACGTTCCGCGGGCGTCAGCGTCGCCGCCCGTCCCTCGCGCGGCCGGGCGGGTCAGCCCGCCGACCGTGCCGGCACCACGCTCACGCCCAGCCGGCGCTGAGCCCGCGGCGTGCCGGGTCCCCGGTGCGCTCTGGAATGGAAGAAGGACCCGCATGTCCCGACCCGACGCGGAGGCGACGTACGACGCGCCGCCCGTGAGCACCGCGGTCCTGACCGAGGAGGCCACCGCCTCCGGGGACTCAGGCCACGGCCACCGCCACCTCGGCATCGCGCTGGCCATCATCAGCGCCGCCCAGCTCATGGTCGTGCTCGACGCGACCATCGTGAACATCGCGCTGCCCAAGATCCAGATCGCGCTCGGCTTCACCTCGTCGTCGCTGCCGTGGGTGGTCAACGCCTACACGCTGGCCTTCGCCGGCCTGCTGCTGCTCGGCGGTCGCGCCGGCGACATCCTGGGCCGCCGCAAGGTGTTCATGACCGGCATCGCCCTGTTCGCGCTGGCCTCGCTGGTCGGCGGCCTGGCGCAGACCGAGGCGATGATGCTCGGTGCCCGCATCGTGCAGGGCATCGGCGCGGCCATCGCCTCGCCCACCGCGCTGTCGCTGATCACGACGACGTTCCCGGCCGGCAAGGAGCGCAACCGGGCCTTCGGCGTCTACGCCGCGATGTCCGGCGCCGGCGCCGCGGTGGGTCTGCTGCTCGGCGGCGTGCTCACCGAGTACGACTGGCGCTGGACGTTCTTCATCAACGTGCCGATCGGCGCGCTGGTCCTCTTCCTCGCCCCGCGCTTCCTCGGCGAGTCCCCCCGCCAGCAGGGCCGGTTCGACCTGCCCGGCGCCCTGAGCGCCACGGTGGGCCTGGCCACGCTCGTCTACGGCCTCACCAGCGCCGGCAGCGACGGCTGGACCGACGCCAAGACGCTCGGCTGCATCATCGTCGGCGCCGTCCTGGTGGCCGTCTTCCTCATCATCGAGGGCCGCTCCCGGCACGCCCTGATGCCGCTGCGCATCCTCGCCGACCGCAACCGCGGCTTCACCTACCTGGTGATGCTGGCCGTCGGCGCCGCGATCTTCTCGATGTTCTACTTCCTCGGCCTCTACATCCAGCAGGTGCTGGGCTACTCCCCGGTGAAGGCCGGCGTGTCCTTCCTGCCGTTCAGCGTCGGCATCGTGGTGGCCGCGCAGGTGGCCGGCAAGCTCGTCACCCGGCTCGACGTGCGCTACATCTCCTCCGTCGGCGCCCTCCTGGCCAGCGGCGGCCTGTTCTGGCTCACCCAGCTGGACGTCACCAGCTCGTACTGGCCGAGCATCCTGGGCCCGATGGTCCTGCTCAGCTTCGGCATGGGCCTGCTGTTCGTCCCGCTCACCCTCACCGCGGTGCACAACATCGCCAACGAGGACCAGGGCGTCGCCTCGGCCGTGCTCAACACCATGCAGCAGGTCGGCGGTGCGCTGGGCCTCGCGGTGCTGGCCACCGTCTTCACCCGCTCGGCCCACAGCAAGGCCGCCGAGCTGGCGGCGTCGGCGCCCCAGGGCACCAAGCCGACGCAGGAGCAGATGACCCTGGGCGCCCACCTGGTCCAGGTGGCCGGTCAGCACGCCGCCTTCACCGTCAGCACGTTCATCGTGCTGGCCGGGGCGGTCGTGATCCTGCTCGGGATCAACGTCAAGCACCGGGAGCTGCAGAACGACGGCCCGGTGGCCGTCGGTCACTGAGCTCTCCCGCCTCGACGACGAGAAGGCCCGTCCCCCCGGGGGGCGGGCCTTCCGTCGTCGACCGGACCGGCCCTACACGACCTGGTGCAGCCAGCGCACCGGGGCGCCGTCACCGGCGTGCCGGAACGGCTCGAGCTCGGCGTCCCACCGCGCTCCGAGCAGCGCCTCGACCGCCTCGGCCACCGAGGTGCCGTCGGTCTGCGCGCGCAGCACCGCGGCGCGCAGCCGGTCCTCGGGCACCAGCAGGTCGCCGTGGATGCCGGTGGTGGCGCGGTAGACGCCGAGCGCCGGGGTGCAGGAGAACCGCTCGCCCTCGTGGCCCGCGCTGGGCTCCTCGGTCACCTCGAACCGCAGCAGCGCCCAGCCGCGCAGCGCCGAGGTGATGGTGGCGGCGGTGCCCGGCTTGCCCTGCCAGGACAGCTCGGCCCGCAGCATGCCGGGGGCGGCCGGCTGCGCGGTCCAGTCGAGAGTCACGCGCACGCCGAGGACGCCGCCGACGGCCCACTCGACGTGGGGGCACAGCGCGGGCGGCGCGGAGTGGACGTACACGACGCCACGGGTGGTCACCGGGTCCTCCTTGCTCGGGCGTTGAGGGCGCCTTCCCCTGCGGCCTCGCTCGAGCGCGGAGCACGGTGTCGGCCGTGCCGGCACGTGTTCGCTGGGCGACATCATGCACCAGCGACCGCGTGCGCACCAGCACCCGGCAGCACCCGACGGCCGCACCGCACTGCGGGCCGTCTGTCCCGTTTTTGCCCGCCACGTCCGTTCAAGCGTGGCCCCCGCGATGCCGACGCAGTGGGGGACGGCAGGACAGCGCCCCGCGACCGGACGGATCCGGCGGCAGGGGACTGCGTCACGGGGGGACGACCGGCGGTACCAGCACCACCCCCGACAGCACGATGCGAGGAGGGAGCACCCGGTGGAGAACCCGGAGCTGCTCATGGCCGAGGCCTACGACGAGGGCGTGGTCTCGGAGGTCATCCGCCCGGCGGCGATCGTGCCGGAGGAGGCCGCCCGCGCGGTCCTCGTCGAGCTGGCGCTGCGCGACGTGCAGAACAACGGCGTCTGGCAGTCCGAGCCGTCGCTGTGGAGCCGCTACGACCGTCCGTGGCGCGGCTACGGCGACCCCGGCGGCGCGGAGCTCATCGGCACCCTGCAGGTCGCCTACGGCACCCCGACCAAGTACGAGATCACCATCTACCGGGTCACCGTGACCCGTTTCGGCACCGAGCACGGCTGGACGGTGGCCTCGCTCAGCGACGAGGCGCTCGGCTTCGGCGGCCTGGACCTGGCCTCCTGCCCGCGGGCCAGCCTCGCTCCCCCGCCCAAGCCGTTCCGCTTCTGACCCGGCCGGACTGTCGGGGCAGCGGCGAGTGTGGGCAGCCCGCTGACGGCGGTCGCTCGCGGGGCTAGCGTGATGATCGTCGCCGCGAGGGGCGGCGACGGGCTTGCCGGCGAGAAGAGAGACGCACGATGGCGCAGGGCACCGTGAAGTGGTTCAACTCGGAGAAGGGCTACGGCTTCATCGCCGTCGACGGCGGCGGCGCCGACGTCTTCGTGCACTACAGCGCGATCCAGGGCAGCGGCTACCGCTCCCTCGAGGAGGGCCAGCGGGTCGAGTTCGAGGTCACCCAGGGCCAGAAGGGCCCCCAGGCCGACGCCGTCCACCTCATCTGACCCCCACATCTCTCTCGTGATCAGCGGCCGAGCAGCTGCTGGGCCACCTGCACGGCGCGGTCGATGGGGATCGCGAAGCCGATGCCGATGCTGCCGGACTCCCCGCCGAGGCCACCGCCGCCGAGCGTGGCGATCGCCGTGTTCATCCCGATCACCCGGCCGGCGGAGTCCACCAGCGGGCCACCGCTGTTGCCGGGGTTGATCGGCGCGTCCGTCTGCAGCGCCTTGAGCTTCTCGCCGTTGCCGACCTCGACGTCGCGGTCCTTGGCGCTGATGATCCCCTGGGTCACGGTGCCGGACAGGCCCAGCGGCGAGCCGACGGCCAGCACCGGGTCGCCGACGGCCACCGCGCTCGAGCGGCCGAGCACCAGCGGGTTGAGGTCGCCGCCCTGCACCCGCACGACGGCGACGTCGTGGGCCGCGTCGGCGCCCACGACGGTGCCGGCCAGCCGGGTGCCGTCGTTGGTGACCACGGTGACCTGCTGGGCGTCGCCGACGACGTGCGCGTTGGTCAGCACGTGGCCCTGCCGGTCGATGACGAAGCCGGAGCCGGTGGAGCGGCCCTGGGACACCTGCGCCTGGATCTGCACCACGCTGGGCAGCACCGCGGCGGCCACCGCCTTGGCGTCCATCGCCGTCGGTGCGGCACCGGTGGACACCGAGGCGCCGGACAGGGTGCCCACGCCGGCCTGCCGGTCGAGCACCACCGCCGCCCCGGCACCGCCGAGGGCCCCAGCGGCCAGACCCGCCGCGGCCACCAGCGCGACCAGCCGCCCGGCCCGGCGCGGGGCGACCGTGCCGCCGGGCGGCGGGGTCGGGCCGCCTCCCCAGCCGCTGCCGCCCCAGCCCGGCCCGCCCGGGCCGCCGGCGCCGGTCTCGGGCCGCTGCGGGGGCTGCGCCGGCGGCCACGCCGTCGCCGTCCCGGCCGAGGACCGCCCGGACCCGCCGGCGCCGGCCGGACCGGTGGTCCAGGGGTCTCGGGAGGAACCGCCGCCGCTGCCACCCGGCGCCCACCAGGGACCGCTGCCCCCGCTCGTGCCGTGGGGCGTGCCCTCGTCGGCGCCGGCGACCCGCGGGTCGTCCTCGCGGGCGTCGCCGTCGCGGAGCCGTCCGCCGATCAGGTCGCTGCTCATCAGGGGTCCCCTTCCGTCCTCGCTCACGTCCGGCACCCCGCTCACGGCAACCGCGCGAACCAGCGCAGCGATGCCGCCGCGGCGGCCAGCGCCGCCAGCAGGGCCAGGCCCACGAACCAGGTCGTGACCTCGTGCCGCTCCAGCCGGTAGCCGATCGAGCTGCCGATGTCGTCGTAGACCCGGCGCAGCTGGTCCGACGACTGCGCGGTGTAGGCCTGGCCGCCGCCGGCCTGCGCGATCTCACGCAGCGCGTCGACGTCGACCGGCACGTTGATCTGCTGGCCCTGGGTCTCCACGACCCCGTCCTGGGTGCCGTAGGCGATCGTGCTGACCGGCACCCCGTCGGACTTGGCCTGCTGGGCGGCCCGCAGCGGGTCGCGGCCCACCGTGTTGGTGCCGTCGGAGAGCAGCACGATCCGCGCAGGCGGCGAGCCCTTGGTGCCGTCGAGCTGGGAGTCGGCGTTGCGGATCGCGTCCAGGCTGGCGTAGATCGCCTCGCCGATGCCGGTGGCCGGGCCCAGGCTCAGCCGGGACACCCCGCGCTCGACCGCCTGGTGGTCCTCGGTGGGCGGCACCACGACCGAGGCAGCGCCGGAGAAGGCGACCAGGCCGACCCGGAAGTTGTCCGGCAGCTGGCCGACGAACCGCTTGGCCGCCGCCTGCGCCGCCTCCAGCCGGGTGGGCTGGACGTCGGTGGCCTCCATGGACAGCGAGACGTCCACCGCCACGATCACGGTGGCCCGCTCGCGCGGCACCTTGGTCTCGGCGGTGGGCCGGGCGAAGGCGAGCACCAGCAGGGACAGGGCGGCCAGGAACGCCGCGGCCGGCACGTGCCGGCGCCAGGCCGGGCGGCGCGGAGCGACCTTGTCGAGCAGCGGCAGCTGGGTGAAGCGCACCGCGTAGGCGGTGCGGCGGCGCTGCTGGAGCAGGTAGACCGCGAGCAGCGCCACCACCGCCAGCAGCAGGAGCAGCCGCAGCGGGGCGTCGAAGGTGAGGGAGGACAGGCTCATCGCGCGCCACCCGTCCCCCGGGTCAGCCCGGCACCGGCCGGACCCCCGGCCCCGGCCATGGATGCGGTCCGGTTGCGGGTGAGCACCGAGCGGGCGAGGTCGCGCACCCAGTCCCGGTCGGTGCGCAGCGCGACGTGGTGCGCGCCGGTGCGCCGGAGCACCTCCGCCCGCGCGGCCCGCTGCTCGGCGGCCGCCGCGGCGTAGCGCTCGCGCAGCCTGCGGCTGCCGGTCCACACCTCGCGCCGACGCCCGGTCTCGGGGTCGACCAGCGAGAGCAGGCCGACGTCGGGCAGCTCGTGCTCGCGCGGGTCGGAGACCTCGACGGCCAGCACGTCGTGGCGCACCGCCAGCCGGCGCAGCCCGCCGGACCAGGGGACGTCGCCGGTGGTCGGGTCGCCGTCGAGGAAGTCCGAGACGACGACCACCAGCCCGCGCCGGCGGGCCTGCCGGGCGGCCACGTCCAGCGCCTCGGCCAGCCCCGCCTGCGCACCGGAGGCCCCCTCCGGCCTCCCATCCGTGTCGGCGGTGCTGCGCGGGGCCGTCGCCAGCAGGCGCAGCACCCGCAGGAGCGGCTCGCGGCCGGCCAGGGCCGGCAGCCGGCGCACGCCGCGCTCGTGGGCGACCACCGCGCCGAGCCGGTTGCCGGTGCGCTGGGTGAGGAAGCCGATGGCGGCCACCGCGGACAGCGCGAGGTCGCGCTTCTCCAGCTCGGCGGTGCCGAAGTCCATGCTGGCGGTGGCGTCGACGACCACGGTCGTCTCCAGCTCGTGGTCGGCCACCAGGTCGCGCACGTGCGGCACGGTGGTGCGGGCGGTGACCGCCCAGTCCATCCGCCGGACGTCGTCCTCGCCGGCGCGGTACTCGCGCGACTCGGCCGGCTCGGTGCCGTGCCCGGGCACCAGGCCCAGGTGGTCGCCGTGCAGCAGGCCGTCCAGCCGCCGGGTCACCGTGAGCTCGAGCGTGCGCAGCACCGCCTCCGGGTCGCGGGCGGAGGTGCCCACGGCCGGGCCGCGGCCGGCCAGGGGAAGCCGGCCGGAGCCGGCCAGGGGGAGGCTCGTGCTCACGCCGACTCCTGCCGGCCCTCACGCCCGTCGAGCACCTGCGTCGGGTGTTCCTGCTGGGTCTGCGGGACCTGCTGGGTCTGCGGGACCTGGTGGGTCTGCTGGCGGGACCGCCAGGCCTCGTCCTGCTGCGGGGCCACCCGCGGCTGGGGCACCACCGATCGCACCCGGTCCACCACCTGGCGCGGGTCGATGCCGTCGGCGAGCGCGTCGAAGGACATCACCAGCCGGTGCGGCAGCACGTCCTCGGCGACGTCGTGCACGTCCTCGGGCAGGGCGTAGTCGCGCCCGCGCAGCAGCGCCAGGGCGCGCGCCGCGGCCACCAGGCCGAGCGAGGCGCGCGGGCCGGCACCGTAGGACAGGGCCGGGCCGATCTCCGGCACGCCGTAGGAGGCCGGCTCGCGGGTGGCGAGCACGAGGCGCACGGCGTACTCGGTGACCGCGTGGTGCACGAACACCTGGTCGGCGGCGGCCTGCAGCGCGCGCAGCCGGTCCGGGCTGAGCACCTGCTCGGGCCGCGGCGGGTCCACGCTCATCCGCTGGACGATCGCCACCTCCTCCGCACCCGACGGGTAGGGCACGTGCACCTTCATGAGGAAGCGGTCGCGCTGGGCCTCGGGCAGCTGGTAGACGCCCTCGTGCTCGATCGGGTTCTGCGTCGCCAGCACCAGGAACGGGTCCGGCACCGGGTGGCTGCGCCCGCCCAGGGAGACCTGCCGCTCGGCCATGACCTCCAGCAGCGCCGACTGCACCTTGGCCGGCGCGCGGTTCACCTCGTCGGCGAGCACGAAGTTGGCGAACACCGGGCCGAGCTCGACGTCGAAGCCCTCGCTGGAGGGCCGGTAGATCCGGGTGCCGACGACGTCGCTCGGGACCAGGTCCGGGGTGAACTGGATGCGCGAGAAGCTGCCGCCGACGACCTGCGCCAGCGTCTGCACCGCGAGCGTCTTGGCCACGCCGGGCACGCCCTCGAGCAGCACGTGGCCGCGGGACAGCAGCGCCACCACCATCCGCTCGACCATGCGGTCCTGGCCCACGATGACCCGCTTGACCTCGAACAGCGCCCGCTCCAGCTCGCGCCCCGTGGCCGCTGCCTGCCCCTGGTCCAGCACGTCGTCTCCGTCCGTCCCGCCGGCCGCCTGGTCTGTCCGTGGCCGGTCCTGTCCCTGTGTACGAGAGCAAGCCAACAGGTGCCCGCCGAAAGCGGAGCGAAAGCCGGCACGGCACTGTGCTTGTCGGCTCGACCGGCCACCTCGCGCTCTCCGGCAGCGGCTGCTTCGCGACGCCGCCACCTCCGCTCCCTCGGCGCCCGCTCGAGCGCCTACCGTGACCCCCGTGCGCCTGCTGCTGGTGGAGGACGAGGAGGACCTGGCCGAGGCCCTGCGCTTCGGGCTGGAGCGGGCCGGCTACGCCGTCGACGTCGCGCTCACCGCGGGCGATGCCGTGGACCGGCTGCTGGTGAACGCCTACGACCTGCTCGTGCTCGACCTCAACCTGCCCGACCGCGACGGGCTCGACGTCTGCCGCGACGTGCGCGCCGGTGCTCTGGACGACGGACCCAACGGGCGGGACGCGCGGATCCTCGTGCTCACCGCACGCTCGGCGCTGGAGCACCGGGTGGCCGGGCTGGATGCCGGCGCCGACGACTACCTGGTCAAGCCGTTCGCGCTGCCCGAGCTGCTGGCCCGGGTGCGCGCGCTGCTGCGCCGCGAGGTGGCCGGCGGGTCGGCCGAGCTGGTCGTCGGCGAGCTGATGCTGGACACCGCCCGGCGCAGCGCGCGCCTCGGCGACCAGGAGCTGCGGCTGACCAACAAGGAGCTCGGCGTGCTGGAGTACCTCATGCGCCGGCCCGGGCACGTGGTGCCGGCCGAGGAGCTGCTCGAGCACGTGTGGGACGAGAACGCCGACCCGTTCACCCAGACCGTCCGGGTCACCGTCGGCACGCTGCGGCGCAAGCTCGCGGGCGCGCGCGGGGACGTCGAGGAGGCCGACGGCGGGCTGGTGGAGACCGTCGTCGGGCAGGGCTACCGGCTGCGGGAGCCCGCATGAGCCGCGCTGCAGCAGAACCAGGGCCTCCCCCGCTCCTTCAGCGCATGCCGGCCTGGACCCGCACCCTGCGCGTCCGGCTCACCGTGAGCTACTCGGCGCTGGTGTTCGCCGCCACCGCCCTGGTGCTGGCCGCCATCTACCTCGGCCTGCACGCGCGGCTGTCCGGCACCCCGGTCACCAACACCGTGACGCTGCAACGCGGTTTCTTCACCGCGGACGGCACGTTCGTGCCGCTGGGGTCGGTCACCCTCACCGACGTGCGCAGCCTGGAGCAGGCGGTGAACGAGCGGACGCTCGAGGCCCTGCGCACCTACTCGGTGTGGACGCTGCTCACCCTGCTCGTCGCGTCCCTCGCCGTCGGGTGGTGGCTGTCCGGCCGGGCGCTGCGGCCGGTGGCGGCCATGGCGGCCACTGCGGAGGAGATCACCGCCACCGACCTGTCCCGGCGGATCGCCCTGCAGGGACCGGACGACGAGCTGCGGCGCCTGGGCGACACGATCGACGGGATGCTCGCCCGGCTGGAGGACTCCTTCGCCGCCCAGCGCCGGATCGTCGACGACGCCTCGCACGAGCTGCGCACGCCGCTGGCGATCATCCGCGCCAACGTCGACGCCGTCCTGGCCGCCGACGACGCCACCCCGGCCGAGCGCGCGCGGGCCGCCGAAGTCGTCGGGCGCGCCTGCGAACGGATGAGCCGGCTGGTCGACGACCTGCTGGCCACCGCCCGGCGCGCGGGGGGCCGCTTCGTGGAGCCCGAGCTCGACCTGGGCGCGGTGGCCCGTGAGGCCCTGGAGGAGGTGCGTCCGCTCGCGCCGGACGCGGTGCTGCGCTCGGGCCTGGCCGACGGCGTCGTCGTCACCGGCGACCGCGACGCGCTGCGCCGCGCGGTGGCCAACCTGCTGTCCAACGCCACCCGCTACTCCCCCGCGGGGCGCGAGGTCCTGTGCGCGTCGGGCCGGCTGGGCGACTGGGCCTGGGTGGCGGTGCGCGACGAGGGCCCGGGCATCCCACGCGAGCACCAGGCCCGGCTGTTCGAGCGCTTCTACCGGGTGGAGGGGCACGGCGCGTCCGGGCACGCGGGGCTGGGTCTGGCCATCGTGCGCCAGATCGTCGAGAGCCACGGAGGTGCGGTGGCGGTGCACTCCGAGCCGGGGCGCGGCGCCACCTTCGTGCTGTGGCTCCCGGTCGCGCACCCGTCCGGGGAGGCGCTGCCGGTGCCGGTCACCAGCGATCCGCTGCCGGGCGGGTGAGGCGCCGGTTCTCCTGCTGGAGGTCGCCGCCCGCCGTCGACCGTTCTACGCAGGCGGTGCCCGGCATTCCGCGGCGCCCCCGAAAGGGCGTGACACGCCGGAGGTGCCTGCGCAATTCGGTCAAGGGCGTCGGGCGGGCAGGCGGCGGACGGGTTCGACCACGGTCAACGGCGCTGGTGACGGCGGCCGTGGCCGCGGGGCCGGTTCGCGCTGCCGGCTCCGGTCTGCGGGGCCAAGATCAAGAATGGGTGGGGCACGGGCAGCAGATGAAGGGCGCTTTCGTCCAATAGGTTCGTATGAAGGTGCCCTTCACCCAATCCGGGTGATCGTGACCGGCGGCCGGCCGCCTGGAACGGCCCCGCGCCCGCTCCTCCCGTCACCAGCGCCGTTGACCGTGCCGAGCAGGACCGCCGGCGGGACGAGGGGCGCAGGCGGGTACGGGAGGGGTGGCCAGAACCCCCCCCACACCGGAGAAGGGGGGCCCCAACAACCCCCCAAAACCCCCCCCCCCCCCC
>JBQCIO010000335.1:0-6330 GCA_051953655.1 Motilibacteraceae bacterium | reverse complement strand
GGGCAGGTCCTCCTGCTGGTGGTGATCGCCGCGATGACTGTCGAGATGGCGATGGGATTCGCCGTGGCCACGGTGCTGCATCGCAGGTCCGGCAGCGACATGACCGACATGGCCACGGACTTGTCCCGGTGACCGCACTGCTGTGGGCCCTGATCGCCCTGCCGGCCGTCGTAGGGACAGGGCTGTGCCTGGTCGGGCGTCGCGCCGAAAAGGCGGCCCCGGCCCTTTCGGTGCTCACCGCCGCCGCCGGGCTCGGCCTGGCCGCGGCGGTGGCGGTGGGCCGCCCGCACACCCTGGTGCCGTTCCTGCCGGTGGCCGGCTTCGGGCTGGCAGTCGACGGGCTCTCGGCCGTCGTCGTGCCGACCGTGGCCGCAGTGACCCTGCTGGTCCTCCTCTTCGCCGCCGCGGACGTGCGTGAGAGCCGGGCGCGGTTCCACGGGCTGATGCTCCTGTTCGCCGCGGCGGTCTCGGTCACCGCGACCGCCACGACACTGCCGGCCCTGCTGTTCGCGTGGGAAGCGATGGGCGCCACCTCCTTCGCGCTGATCGGGTTCACGTGGCAGGACCGGGAGAAGGTCGGGGCCGGCCTCACCGCGTTTCTGACCACCCGCACCGCTGACCTCGGCCTGTACCTGGCGGCGGGCGCCGCCCTGGGCGGCGGCTCCGGCCTCACCCTGACCGACCTGCCCGGCGCAGCCCGTCCCTGGCGGGACGTCGTGGCGGCCGGGATTCTGGTCGCCGCGCTGGGAAAGGCAGCGCAGCTGCCGTTCTCGTTCTGGCTGTCCCGGGCGATGGAGGGACCGAGCCCGGTCAGCGCGCTGCTGCACTCCGCGGCCATGGTCGCGATGGGCGGGTACCTGCTGCTGCGCGAGGCGCCGCTGCTGCACGCCACCGCCTGGGCCGGGCCGACTACGGCCTGGGTGGGCGCGCTCACCACGGTCGCCCTCGGCGCCGTCGCGGTGGCGCAGTCCGACCTCAAGCAGCTGCTGGCTGCCTCCACGTCCGCTCAGCTCGGCTTCGTCGTCCTCGCCGCCGGCGCGTCTGCGGTCGCCGGCGGAACCGCCCAGCTGGTCGCCCACGCCGCCACCAAGGCCCTGCTGTTCCTGGCCGCCGGGGCGTGGCTGTCCGCGCTGGGCACCAAGGAGCTGAGCGCCCTGCAGGGCGCAGCGCGCCGCTGGCCCGTGGTCGGGTGGACCGCGGCGGTCGGGTTGCTGTCCCTGGCCGGGGTCGCGCCGCTGTCGCTGTGGGCCACTAAGGACGAGGTGCTGGCCGGGGCCAGGGAGTCCTCCGCGGCGCTGTACCTGGTGGGGCTGGCCGGGGCCGTGCTGTCCGCCGCCTACTCGGGCAAGGCGCTATGGCTCCTGTGGCGGGCGCTGCCCGCCGACGCCGAGGCCGGCTACGACACCGAGGAGCGGGGCACTCGCCGGGTCAGCGGCTGGCAGAGCGGACCGCTGGTGGTGCTCGCCGTCGCCGCGGCGGTCCTCGGCGTACTCACCGTGCCACCGCTGTCCGACAGCCTCCGACGAGCCCTCGGCGCCGTTGCCCAGCCGTCGCCGGCGCCGTGGGAGCTCGCCCTGTCCGCGGGGCTGGCGGTAATGGTCGTGCTGGCCGCCGGCCCGTGGCGCTGGCCCGAGCCGCGGTGGGCCGCCGGGTGGCTCGGGCTGGGTACGGTGACGCAGCGGCTGGTCGTGCACCCGGTGCTCGCCCTGGCCCGGACGCTGGCACGGTTCGACGACGGCGTGCTCGACCGGGCGGTGGACGCGACAGCGGCGGGCACTGCCCGGCTGGCCCGAACCGCGGCTGCCGTCGACGACCACGGCGTCGATGCCGCTGTCGAGCAGCTAGCGGCCTGCACCCGACGGCTGGGCGCGCTGGCCCGGCGCACCCAGACCGGGCTGCTGCAGCAGTACTACATCCAGGCCGCGGCGGTGCTCGGTGCCGCGGCCCTGCTCCTTCTCGTCGCGAGGTGACGGCGTGCTCAGCCTGATCGTGTTCCTGCCCCTGGCCGCCGCCCTCGTGCTCGCCCTGGCACGGGTGCCGGATCGCCTCGCCCGCTGGTCCTGGGTCGCGGTCACCGTGGCCGACCTCGCCCTGGTCTGCGTCGTCCTCGCCGGCTACCGCACCCCGCCGGCCGGGGCCCTGGCCTACACCGAGCGGCTCCGCTGGATCCCGTCGGTGAACAGCAGCTACCACGTCGGCGTGGACGGGCTGTCCCTGCCTCTGCTGGCCCTCACCGCGGTCGTGTTCACCGCCTGTGCCGTCTACGCGCTGCGAGAGGAACGACGCCCGCGCGTCCAGGCGGCACTGTTCTGCTTCCTGCAGTCCACCTGCCTGGGCCTGTTCGTGGCTCAGGACCTGATCCTGTTCTTCGTCTTCTTCGATTTGTCCATCGTCGGCATGTACTTCGCCATCGCCGGCTGGGGGCACGGCGACGCCGCCCGCTCGGCGCTGAAGTTCTTCCTCTACACCTTCCTGGGGAGCCTGGCCCTGCTGCTCGGGTTCATCGGGCTCTACCTGGCCGGCAAGCCTCACACCTTCGACATTCCCGAGCTCGCCGCCTCCGCGCCGCTGGCACACTCCCCGGTTGTCGGCGGGCTGGTGCTCGCCGCGATCCTGCTCGGCCTGGCCGTGAAGACGCCGACCGTGCCGTTCCACACCTGGCTGCCGCCGGCGCACACCGACGCCTCGGCGATCGGGTCAGCGGTGCTGGCCGGGATCCTGCTCAAGATGGGCACCTACGGCTTCGTCCGCATCGGCATGCCCCTGCTCCCGGCCGCGTGGCGCTCCTGGGCCTGGGTCATCGTCGCCGTCGGCATCGTCTCGGTCCTGTACGGCGCCCTGGTCGCCCTGGCGCAGTCCAACGTCAAGCGGATGATCGCCTACACCTCGGTCAACCACATGGGCTACGTCGTCCTCGGCGTCGGCGCGGCCGGGCTCGTCGCCGGTGACGCCGACGCCCGCCGGCTCGCCGTCACCGGCGCGGTCACCCAGATGGTCAGCCATGGACTCATCACCGCCGCCCTCTTCCTGCTCGCCGGTGTGCTGCAGGACCGAGCCGGCACCTACGACATGTCGGAGTACGGCGGCCTGGCCAGGGCGGCCCCCCGCTACGCCACCTTCTTCGCCATCGCAGCGTTCGCCTCCCTCGGCCTGCCCGCGTTCAGCGGCTTCATCGCCGAGTTCCAGGTGTTCTCCGGCAGCATCGGCACCGCCGCCATCACCGCCCTCGCCCTGCCCGGCATCCTCATCACCGCCGCCTTGTTCCTGCGCGCGGTACAGCGGCTGCTCACCGGCCCGACACAGGGCCGAGCAGTCGGCTTCCGGGACGTCCGCGCCCGCGAGGCCGCCCCGGTCGGGGTCCTGCTGTTGCTCGCCCTGCTCATCGGGATCGTCCCCGCCCCGTTGCTGGACCTCATCGACCCGGGCGCCCGAACCGTCGTGACCCAGGTGAGCCGGTAGGCACCATGACCGAGGACCCGCTCGCCATCGCACCGGAGATCGGCCTGCTCGCCGGCGCTGTGATCGCCCTGCTCGCCGGCTCCTACCTGCCCCGCACCCGGCAGTGGATCACCCGGCTCGTCGCGGGGACGGCACTGCTGGTCGCCGCGCTCTTCGCCGCGTCCGCCCTGGCCGACCCCTCCCGCACGGTCTTCGGTGCCTTCACCCTCGACCGCACCACCGGTGTCGTCCGGCTGATCGTCATCGCCGCCACACTGCTGGTGATCTGCCTCGGCATCGACGAGCTGTCCGGCACGGTGCGCGAGAGCGAGACCTACGTCCTGCTCCTACTCTCGGCGCTCGGCGCGGACGTCATGGCTGCCACCAGCGACCTCGTCGTACTGGCGGTGGCGTTCCTGCTCGCCTCGATCCCGCTCTACGGGCTCATCGGCCTGTCCCGAACCAGACAGGCCGCCGAGGCCACCCTGAAGGCCTATCTTCTCGGCGCCCTGTTCAACATCCTGCTGCTGCTGGGCGCCGCCATCCTGTTCGCCGTCGCCGGCGGGACCGCCTACCAGCAGCTGGCTGCGGGCCTGTCCACAGCCCCGACCGCGGCGGTCGCCATCGGTCTGCTCGGCGTGCTCGGCGGCCTGCTGTTCAAGGCCGGCGGCGTCCCCGCCCACTTCTGGGTCCCCGACGCCACCCAGGTCGCCGGCACCACTGCCGCCGCGTTCCTCACCACCGTGCCCAAGATCGGCGCCCTGGTCGCGCTCTACCGGCTGGTCGCCGTCATCCCCGACTCGGTCAACTGGCCGCTGCTGGTCGCCGTGCTGGCAGCCGCCACCATGACCCTGGGCAACCTCGCCGCGTTCGCCCAGACCGACGCCCGCCGGCTGCTGGGCTGGTCCACCGTCAGCCAGGTCGGCTACCTGCTCCTCCCGATCGCGGCCTTCGGCCACACCTCGAGCGCCCTGCCCGCGCTGCTGGTCTACCTCGGCGGCTACGCCGTCACCAACCTCACCGCCTTCGCCGTCGTCGCCGCGGTGCCTGACCGACACTCCCTCACCGACTACCGCGGCCTGTCCCGCCAGCACCCGTGGCTGGCCGCGGCCCTGCTGGTCAGCCTGCTCAGCCTGGTCGGCACCCCACCGACCGCGGTCTTCATCGGCAAGCTATCCGTCTTCACGGCGGCCTGGGACGGCGGTGCTGCCTGGCTCGTCGTCGTCGCCGCGATCAACACCGTCGCCAGCCTGTTCTACTACCTGCGCTGGATCGCCCCCAGCTTCGGGGAGAGCGAGCGCGGGGAGCCTGGAAGTCCCCTCGAGCCCATGCGCTGGGCCTACGCCGCCGCGGTCACCGCGGCCACCTGCACCCTCGCCCTCGGCCTGGCCGCCGCGGGAGCCTTCGCTCTCGCCTCCGGTTAGCGTTCCCGCTGGTCCATCGCTTCCGCTGCGGGACTCGGTCGTCAGCCCATCGTCTGAGGTGCCGGTCGCTAGCAGCGACCGTTCGGCCGGTCGAAGCATGGAGTCGCTCACAGGTCCGGTGGCCTGTCCTTCGCTGTGAGCAGCGGGCTTCTGCGCCAGATGACGCTCCCCTGTCGTGGCCGATCTATCAGATGCCGGCGTAGCTGTGCAGGCCGGTGATGAAGGTGTTGACGCCGAAGAAGTTGAAGGTGAGGGCGGCGAAGCCGAGCAGGCAGATGGTGGCGGCCTTGCCGCCGCGCCAGCCGGCGGTGGCCCGGGCGTGCAGGTAGGCGGCGTAGAACACCCAGGTGATGAACGCCCAGGTCTCCTTGGGGTCCCAGCCCCAGTAGCGGCCCCAGGCGTTCTCGGCCCAGATGGCCCCGGCGATGATCGCGAAGGTCCACAGCGGGAACGTGAAGGCGTGCACCCGGTAGGTGAGGGTGTCCAGCTTGGCCGCGCTGGGCACCCGGCCCAGCCAGCCGTCGGCCAGCGACTCCGGCGCGCGGCGCTCGGCGCGGGCGCGCAGCAGGTAGAGCGCGGCCAGCCCCGCGCCGATCGAGAACGCCCCGGCCGAGACGATCGCGGCGAGGACGTGGATGACCAGCCACACCGACTGCAGCGCCGGCACCAGCTGCTCGGCGTCGACGTAGAGCACGGTCATGGCCAGGCCGAGGCTCAGCAGCACCGTGGGCACCACGACGATGCCGAGGTAGCGCACGTCGTACTTGCGCAGCAGCACCAGGTACGCGGCCGTGATGGCCAGCGAGCAGGTGAGGGTGAACTCGTACATGTTCCCGAACGGCACCCGCCCGGCGGCCAGACCGCGGGCGACGACGCCGAGCAGGTGCAGCACGAAACCCAGCACGGTGAGCGAGACGCCGACCTGGCTCAGCTTCACCGCCCGCCGGCCGGCCTCCTCGCGGCGCCGCGACCGTAGCGCGGGGGCCGCCGGTGGCGCGACCGGGACCGGCCCGGTCCCCGCCCCGACCGTGGCCGGCACCTTGGCCAGGGCGGGCACGGCCGCCGCGGGCTCCACGGCTCCGGCCCGGCGCCCGAAGGCGAACTCGGCGGCCACGGCCACCATGGCGCAGGCGTAGACGACGATCGCCGAGTAGACGAGGTCGTTGCTCAACCCCGCGAGCGTCGTACTGCTCACGCGTGCTCCTCCTCGCTGTGCCCGCCGCTGCGGCTCAGGGCGGGCTGCTGGACCTGCGCAGGCGCGACGCCCAGGCGCTCGGCCAGGGCGTCGCGAAGCTGATCGACCTCGCTACCGAGACCCTCTTCGTCGGTGCGCGACAGGCCGGCGACCTCGACCACGGTACGCCCGTCCTCGCCGGCGCTCGCGCGGACCCAGACCCGGCGTCGGCGCACGAACAGGCTCAGGACGAGCCCGGCCAGCGCGAGCACGACGCCGACGAACGACGGTGTG
>JBQCIO010000334.1:0-9077 GCA_051953655.1 Motilibacteraceae bacterium | reverse complement strand
CGACCAGACCGGCGCCCCGCTGGCGACCGTGAAGTACAAGCCGACCGCGGCGATCTGGCGGCACCTGGAGGCGGTGCGGCCCCGGTGCGTGCACCCGCACTGCACCCAGCCGTTCCACTGGTCCCAGGGCGACCACACCGTGCCCTACGACCACCACCACCCCGGAGCCGGCGGGCGGACCGACACCCACAACCTGTGCCCCCGCTGCGGCCTGCACCACGCCCTGAAGACCTGCGGCCTGCTCGACTCCGACGTCCTCGACGACGGCTCGGTGGAGATCATCACCCGCTCCGGCCGGCGGTACCGCACCCCGCCACCACGGCTGCTCGCTGACGAAGGCGACCCGCCCAAGAACCCGTGGGCCACACCGAAACCAGACGACAAGCCGAGCTGGGGCGACCCCTCCGAGCCCCCGCCGTTCTAGGACGTGTCTTCGGGTGGGCTCAGCGCTGTGGCGGCGGTGAACCGGCGTCGGCGGCAAGACCTATGGCCAGCTCCAGCAGCTGTCCTCTCCTGCCCGACGTCGTCCAGCCGCGCCCCTCCCAGCTGCTCCCATGCAGCGCGTCTCCTGAATAGAGCAGCTGGCCGTAGGTGACGTTGCGGAACATGCAGACGGCCGCCAACGAGGCGGCCTCCATCTCCACCGCGACACACCCCTCGCCCCGCCTTGCTGCGATCCTCCGAGGCGTTTCACGGAAGTCCGCGTCAGTGGTCCAGGTCTTGCCGACCCGATGCGGGATCTGACGCCCAGCAAGGGCGTCAGCTGCCTGCTGGACCAGTCCGGGATCGAATCTCACCTCACGCGAGGGTGGCAGATAGTGGTGCGACGTTCCCTCGTCCCGGACGGCCGAGTCCACGACGAGCACGTCATCCACGAGGAAGTCTGGGATCAGCGCACCCGCACCACCGACGGCGACGACGCGCTCCATGCCGGCAGCGAGGACCTTCTCCAGACAGTGGCTCGCCAACGGGCCTCCCATGCCCGGGTGGAAGACCGCCACGGGCGCGGTCGAGCCGCCATACAGGTAGATGCCGGCCCCGCCCACCTCGTCGCTGAACGAGCCGATCAGCTCGAGGCGGCCCCGGGCCGCCCAGGTGCGCAGGACCTCTGGGAAGAAGCAGAGAGCGACAGACCGCGGCAGCGGCTCCCGCGTCTTCGGCGGCCGGGGGCGCAGAATCCCTTCTCCGTCGTCGAACTCCGCCAGGGGCGATTGCACGCCGAGAAGGCTAGGCGAACGCGCACCTTCGCGCTCTCTCGTTCGTCGGCGTGAACACGACCGTGGGCCTCCCCTGCCGCTGGTGGGAAGGCCACGAGGCTGCTGGAAGCGGCGGCTCGGCAGCAGCAGACGGTCATCGACGTGCCGACCGACGTGAGATGGGACGACGTCACCGCAGCTGTTCGCGGGGCGATGATCACGACCCTCGAAGGTCGACCACGCCTGCGACCTGGGGCCGAGCTGGCGGCCCGGAGACGCCACGAGAACGACGTGGTGCACCGCCAGATCTCCGCCCGCGAGCGGCACGTCGGCACCGCTCTGCCTCCCTTCCCGTACGCCTGCACCTGTGGAGGCGGCGGGTGCGCCGACGTCGCGCCGGCCACCACCACGGACTACGAGCGACTGCGGTATGGGGCGCCCCCGGCCGCGGCTAGAAGATGACGAGCTGGGACAGCAGTCCTGCGCCGGGGGCTCGTCCGGACACGACCCGGCAGAACTCGAACGGATCGAGCTCGATCACCTCTCCACCCCGGCCGGCGACGAAGTGGCCGCCAGCGGGCCCGGTGAGCCGCAGCTCCACCGGGCGACCGTGCAGGCTCGCCCATTCCCGGACGACGTCGGCGACCAGCCGCGGGGTACCCGGAGCACTCGGGTCCGGGCGGCGGCCGCAGGCGCGGGCGATGTCCAGGGTGTGCATCCAGACGTCGCGGGTGTACACGACATCGACGAGGTGGCCGAGGTTCAGTCGCGTCGGCATGCCGGCCGACGAGCCGGACTGCGCGATCGGGACGTCGATCCGGCGCAGGAGTCGCGGGAGCCGCGCCCGGCCCGCGACCGCGCGGGGGGCGAGCTCTCGCAGTGTCGCCAGTCGCTCTTGCGGGGTCAGCGACCGGTGGTCGCGGACCTGGAGGGCGTTGACGGCGTCCAGGGAGTTGTCCGCGTGCTCACGGGCGTGCCGGACGCCGTGGAGCTGCTGCCGGACGTTCTCGCGCAGCGAGGCGTTCGCCTTCGCCGCTCCGATGAGGTGCCCGACCATGTCGGCGACCGTCCATCCCGGGCACTCGGTGTCCCTGGCCCACTCCTCGCGATCAAGGTCGGACAGCAGCGTGAGCAGCTGGTCATAGGCCGCAGTCGCCAGCGGCTCGGCGTCGGTGGTCCGGGTGACAGGAACGATGCTGGCTACGTCGATCGTGGTTGCCGGCATGGAACCTCCTCGCTTTCCTAACAAAGTTAGGTGAGCGTGCTCGCTCTTCGGTACGTTGTCAACGGGTCACGAGGGGACACGGCCGAGGAGGCGAGGTGGAGGGGCGGGACGAGAGGCGGGAACGGACGCGGCAGCGGATCCTCGCCGCCGCCTGGGAGCTGTCCGGCGAACGAGGGCTGACCGGCTGGGCACTGCGCGACCTCGGGACCCGCGTCGGCATGCGCGCGCCGTCCCTGTACGTCTACTTCACCAGCAAGAACGACCTCTACGACGCGATGTTCGCGCAGGGCTACCGACAGCTGATCATGGCGTATCAGGAGCTGCGCGGCGCCGACCTGCCGGCGGCGGCGAAGGTGCGAGCCGGAGCGCACACGTTCTTCGCCTTCGCCGTCTCGGACCCGGCCCGGATGCAGCTGCTGTTCCTGCGGGTGATCCCCTCGTTCGTGCCGTCGGCAGCCTCCTACGCCCTCGCCGAGGAGGTCTACGCCGAGCTGGCAGCGGTCCTGGCCGAGGCCGGCCTCACCGAGCCGGCCTCGGTCGATCTCTGGACCGCGACGCTCACCGGCCTCGCCACCCAGCAGGTGAGCAACGACCCCGGCGGGACACGCTGGGCGGTGCTCGTCGACCGGGCCGTCGACACCCGGCTCGCCGGCGCGCAGCAGCCGGACGACGGGGCTCCCCGCTAGCCGCGATCCCTTCCGGGAGCTCCGCCCGTCAGCCTTCTGAGGTGACGGCGCGTCCCCGGGGCTGCCCGCGAGAGGGGCGAGCAGCCCCGGGACGGCGGCTGGCGTCCGGTGCCTACTGCGAGACCGTGTAGTCCACCCGCTCCCAGCTCAGCACCGCGGGGCTCGTCGGCTCGACCCGCACGCGCAGGTAGTCGCCGGCGTTCTTCGAGCCGTCGACGGTGATGCGGGTCAGGTTGGTGACCGGCTCGACGCCGTAGAACGAGGTCCAGGGCGAGTCCGCGGACAGCGGGTCCTGCACCTCGTAGGAGTGGCTGTCGCCGTTGAGCAGGTAGACCGGGCCGGCGAACTGCGACGCGCGCTGCGCGATCGTCTGGACGATGGGGCGGAAGGCGCCGAAGTCGGCCTCTGCCGGTGTCCCGTCGAACATGTCGGCCTGCATCATGAGCACGACCGCGCGGTTGCCGCCCTGACCGGCGCGGTCGAACGTCTGGTTGATGAGGTCGACGGTCGCCCGCGTGCGGTGCTGCTCCTCGGCCGCCTGCTCAGCGGTGGGCTGGTCGTGGCCGAGCTCGGGCCAGGGGAGCAGGCCGTTGTCGCTGCCCACCACGTGCAGCGCGGCGAAGGCCACGCCGGCCCGGGTGAACGAGACGTTCTCCGGCAGCCCCTGGTCGGCCTGCGACTGCACGCCCACGCTCTTCTGGCCGAGGGTGTGCCCGGGGCGGTCGAAGAAGTCCTGACGGATCGCCGCAAGCCGCTCGAGCGGGTCGTAGGTGCCGTTGTTGGCGCGGTGGCAGTCGGTCCACTCGTTGTCGCCGGGGGTGTAGACCAGCGGGTCGGCGACCCGGTCGAAGTCGGCCCGGATCTGCTGGAAGTACTCGTCCGTGCACTCGGACGAGCCGTCCTTGATGTCGCCCAGGTGCGCCACCAGCTGCACCGACGGATCGGCGTTGATCTGGTCGATGTAGGCGGGGAAGTCAGCGATCTTCGTGGCGCCGTAGGGGACGTCGCCGATGACGGCGAAGGTGAACGGCGCGTTCCCCGGGGTGGCCTGCGCGGCGGCGGCGGGAGCCACCAGGGCGGTGGCGGCGAGTGCGGCCACGGCGAGGGTCCGGCCCGGGCGGTGGAGCGTGCGGAGCATGGTGATCCCTTCGATGAGCCCCCGAGACGTGTCGGCGCGACGCTGCTCGGACCCGGTGACGCCGACGTGGCCTCGAGGTGGCGGCCGGACGACGGGAAGCGGTCGTTTCCGCACCGGCCCGACCGGTCGGCTCGTCCCGCGAGAGGCGGCATTCACCCGACTTGCCGCCCGCGCTCGCGGTAGCGTCCCCGCGCGTCGTCGCCCGGGGCGCGGCGACGGCGGATGAGGAGCGGGGAGTGCGGGAACGGTTGGCCTGGTTCACGGCCCGACTGGTTGAGGCGCATGCTCGCCGTCGGCCGAAGCGGCCGGTGGACGACCTGGAGCCGCTGCCGGTGGGGGACCGGCTCGGGGCCGCCGTGCGCGCCCTGGCCGCCGACCACCTGCGCGAGGGCGTCGCACCGCCGCCGGACGGTCGCTGGGAGGCGCTCGCGCGCACCTTCGGCCTGGACGCCACCGACGTCGACCTGCTCACCGTCGCGGTGGCCGCCGACGTCGACCCCAACGCCGCGCTCGCGCTGGGGCTGCTGCGCGGCTCGGACAGCCCGTCCTACCCGGCGGTGGCGACGGCGCTGGAGCTGGCCGGGCTGCCCTTCACCGGGGCGCAGGCCCGTGCCCGGCTCGGCGCCGGCGCGGCGCTGGTGCGGCACCGGCTGGTGGAGGTGGGCGGCGACGCCCCGTTCCCGGCCCGGCTGCTGCGCGCCCCCGAGCGGCTGGTCGCGCACCTGGCCGGCGACGATGCGCCCGACGCCAGGCTGGCGGGGACCGTGCTCGAGGTCGCGCCCGCCGAGCACCCGGCCGCGGCCGAGCTCGCCGCGGCGGTGGGAGACGGCGCGCCGCTGTGCTGGGTGCACGCGCCGGTCGGGACGGCCGGCACCTCGCTGGCCGCGGCCGGGCTGGCTGCGGCCGGCTACCAGTGCCTCCCCGTCCGGCTGCCGGCGCCCCCGCCGCCGGGGACCGCCACCTCGCCGGCGGAGTCGACCGGGGCGCTCGGCCAGGTGGTCGAGGCGGCACTGCTCGAGGCCGCGCTCGCCGGCGCCGGGCTGGTCCTGGACGGCGCGCAGCGCCTGGCCGAGGAGCCGGACCTGGTGCGGCTGCTGGAGCAGTCCCCGGTGCCGGTCGTGGCCGTCGGCACCCGCGCCTGGGAACCGTCCTGGTCCGCGCGGCTGCCGATCTCGGTCACCGCCACCGCGCCGCCGCCGGTGCTGCGTCGGCGGCTGTGGGCGCAGGCCCTCGACGGTCGGACCGCGGCCCCCGCCGACCTGCTCGCCGGCGCCGAGGCCGCGGCCCTGCTGTCCCTGCGCCTGGGGCCCGAGGACGTCGTCCGCGTGACCCGGCACGCCGGCGAGCTGGCCGCCGCCCGCGGGCTGCCCCTGGACGTCGGGCTGCTGCGCGAGGCCGCGCGCCGGCTCAGCGTGGGCGCCGCACCCGGCGGTCGCCCGCGCACCGGGGCCGCCTTCGACGACCTGGTGCTGTCCGAGCACACGCTCGCCGAGCTGCGCCGGCTGGTCAGCTGGGGCGTGCACCGCGACGAGGTGCTCGCCGCCGGCGCGCTGCACGGGAAGGGCGGCAAGGGCAGCGGCATCGCCGCCATGTTCACCGGCGGCCCCGGCACCGGCAAGACGCTGGCCGCGCACGTCGTCGGCGACGCCCTGGGGCTGGACCTGCTGCAGGTCGACCTGTCCACCGTGGTGGACAAGTACATCGGCGAGACCGAGAAGAACCTCGAGAAGGTGTTCGCAGAGGCGGAGAACCTCAACGTCCTGCTCTTCCTGGACGAGGCCGACTCGCTGTTCGGGGCGCGCTCGCAAGTCAGCGACGCGCGCGACCGCTACGCCAACCTCGAGGTCTCCTACCTGCTGCAGCGGATGGAGCAGTTCGACGGCATCGCGGTTCTGGCCACCAACCTGTCCGGCAACCTCGACCCGGCGTTCTCCCGCCGCCTGCACTTCATCGTGCACTTCCCCGACCCCGACGCCGAGACCCGTCGGCTGCTGTGGCAGCGGCACCTGGCCGAGCTTCCCGCGCTGGACCCGGGCGACCCGCCGGACCTCGACCTGCTCGCGGCCCAGGTGGAGCTCGCCGGCGGTGGCGTGCGCAACGTCGTCCTGGCCGCCGCCTACGCCGCCGTGGGGGAGGGGGAGCCGGTGGGCATGCGGCACCTGGCTGCCGCCGCCGTGCAGGAGTACCGCAAGACCGGGCGGCGCGCGCCCGAGGACGGCTTCCTGCCTGCGCCGGCACCGGTTGCGCCGCCGACGCGCCCGGCGCGGCGGCGCCCCGAGCCCAGGTCCTAACGCTCGGGCATCTCCGACACCAGGTAGGACCGCAGCGGGTGGCCGGGCGGCAGCAGGTCCTCGGCCGGCGCGCCCAGGTCCACCCCGGCCTCGCCCAGCGCCACCCGGGCCTGCAGCGCGCCCCCCAGCCGGCGGTCCGGCACGCCCTCGCCCTCGACCCGCAGCACCTGCTCGGCAAGACCCCGCACCCCGAGCAGGTTCAGCAGCAGGGCCAGGGCGTTGTGCCGCACCACCTCGACGTCGGAGTCCGCCAGCGGCAGCAGCTCGGGGGCGTCGGCGGGCTCGGCCAGGACGGTGAGGGCGTAGGCCGCGCGAGCCCCCGCGGCGTCCCGGCGCGCCTGGGCCGTCTGGACCAGCGCAGCCACCAGCCGCTGCCGGTCGGGCTCCTCCAGCAGGTCGGCGTCGGCCAGACGCTGGGCGCCGACGGCCGCGGCCACGGCCAGCCGCTCGCCCGGCCCGCGACCCTCGGGCCCGGACAGCGCTCGCACCAGGGCCGGCACTGCGAGCTCGGGCGGCAGCACGAGGTCGGCGCAGAGCAGGAGGTTGCCCAGCGCCCGCCGGTCGGACCAGGCCTCCAGGAGCGCGCGCACCGTCTCCGATGCCTCGTCGGAGACGGTGAGGCGGCTGCGCAGGGCCTCGACCTCGTCGAGGTCGTCGGCGGCGAGCAGGTCGCCGAGCGGGTCGGCGGGTCGGGTGCTCACCGGCGGCTCACAGGTCGCCGGACAGCTGCGTGTAGCTCGCGGCCGGCACCGGCGGCATCGAGTACGCATAGGCGCTGGGGAGGGCGAAGGCGTCGTCGGCCAGCGGGCCGAGCAGGGTGCGCAGCGCGGCGGTCAGCTCCTCGAGGGTCAGGGCGCGGTGGCTGCCCTGTTCGCGGACGTGTCCCGTGCCGGTGTCGAGGTAGAGCGCCTGGCGGCGCAGGACCTCGGCGACCGTGTCGGGCCCGGTGCTCGCCTCGTAGCGGGCCAGCAGCGCGGTGTGCGGGGTGGACGGCGTGCCCGGCTCGTCCTCGAGCCGGTAGAACGCGCCCGCGCCGCCCTCCTCGCTCGCGGTCTCGTCCATCACCGGGTCGACGTAGTTGGGCTCGGCAGGGCTGTCCTCGGCGACGCTGTCCTCGCCGTGGTCCTCCGTCGGCGGGTCGATGTAGAAGAACTCGTCCTCGGCGTCCTTGGCGGAGTCCTCGCCGTGCTCCTCCTCGCGCTCGTCCGCCTCCTCCTCCTCCTCCTCCTCGTGGTCGCTGTCGTCGTGCTGGGTCTGCGCCCGGATCTCGTCGTCGTCGACGTAGCGGCCCTGCGTCGCCTCGGGCTCCAGGGAGATCTCGTCGTCGACGTAGTGGCCCTCGAGCTCGTCGTCGCTGACGGGATCGGCGGCCACGACGGGCAGGGTGGTGGCGGCCGGGGACGGCGCGAGGCTCGGCGCCACGCTGACCGGGAGGGCGCCCGGTGCCGGGGCGCCCGGAGGGGCCGGCTGCCGCCGTGGTCGCTTGCCGGTCAGCTCGTCCACCGAGGTCACCGTCTCGCCCCAGCTGACGTGGTGATGGACGGCACCGTTGGGCGCTGAGCGATCGACCACCCCTCGCTGAACCTTGGGCTCGCTCCGGCCGAGCACGGCCTTGAGCTGGCGACGGACGTCGCGCTCGGGCACCGGCTGGTCGTCCTTGTCGACGACGGCGTGGCCGCCGCCGGCCGACCGCCAGCCCTTCCGGGCCAGCGCCTCGGTCATCTTGTCCAGACCCACAGTCTTCTCGAAGGCGTCCCACACCAGCTTGGTCTTGACGCTGGTCCACTCGTCCTCGGTGCTGCCCTCCGCCGCCTTCAGCAGCTGGGTCGCCGGCACGCTCTTGCCCTCACCCAAGGCGAACCCGCGCACCTCGAAGTCGAGCTTGACCCCGTCCTTCTTCAGGTAGTGCAGGAACTGCAGCATCTGGTCCTTGGACGGCACGTAGTGCCCGCTCTTGTCCGACAGCCACTGGATCTTGCCCTTGACCACCTTCATCTCGCCGGCCATCGCGACGTCGCCGCCGTCGAGCAGGCTGGAGTGGTGGTACTGGCCCAGTGAGTGGTTGTGCATGTGGATGTCGCCGTCCATGCCGACGACGTAGATCTCCACCCCCGCACCGGAGAAGTGGGTCGTGCTGTTCGTGGTGTCCACCAGCGGGTTGCCCTCGTCGCTGCGGCGCAGCAGGCCGTCCGCGCCGACGAAGACGCGGCTGGCGGCTTGGGCCTCCGGGCTCTCGTCGTAGCCGACCTTGCGGTCCTTCAGCGCGGGGTCGTTCTTGTCCAGCGCGCCGTCCGGGCTGATGGGGATGCCCTGGCGGCGCAACGAGACGTAGAACAGGGCGTGCGCCTCGGTGACCACCTTCAACACCTCGGCGTGGGACTTCCCGGCGAACTCGGCCTGCCGGGCCGCCGGCATCGTGGCGACGAGGGCCGCGAGCGCCGCGGCGTCGTCCGGCCGCATGGCCCGGAGCGCCTTCAGCCACTCCCACCGCTGCTTGATGACCTTGGCGCGGCCGTCGACGAGCTCGAGCAGGTCCTCGCG
>JBQCIO010000333.1:0-8137 GCA_051953655.1 Motilibacteraceae bacterium | reverse complement strand
GACGCCGGACGTGCCCGACGCGCTCACCGCCCGGCTGCTGGCCATCGCCGACCCCGGCGGCCCGGTGCCGCCGCGCGAGCGCCCCTTTCCGGCCGCTGCCCAGCCGCTGGCCGCGGCTCCCCGCGGCTCGACGCGCCCGGCTGCGGGACGTCCCGGGGCGCGAACGGGCAGCAGCCGCCCCGGCGGGCGCCGGCGGGTCAACCTCCCGGGCCGTGCCGTCTCCCTCGCCGGGGGTGCCCTGTCCGTGACCGGGCTCGCCCTGGTCACCGCGTTCGTCGTCGGCGGCACGGGGGCCACCGCTGGCGCGGGGGCGGTCCGCCCGCCGGTCGCGGCGCTCACCAGCGAGCACGCCGCCACCGCCGGCGGCTTCGGCCTGGGTGACCCGGGTGCCGCCGTGGTGGCCGCGTCCGTGCCCGGCAGCGGCTACTCCGGCGGCAGCGAGCCGCTCGACGTCATGCCGGTCACCGCGCTGACGGCGCTCATCCCGGTCAGCCCCACGCCCAGTCCCACGCCGAGCGCGACCGCGTCGGCGTCGCCGTCCAGCGCCACGGGCAGCACCGGGAGCACCCCCGCCCCCACGGCGGGCTCGCCTGCGCTCGGCCGGTGACCGAGCGCCGTTCCGGCAGCCCCGGCCTGCTCCTGCTGACGGTCCTGCTCGGACTGCTCGGCGCGGTGGCCGTGAGCGGCGCGGTGCTGCTCCTGCCCGCCGGGGACGACGCGCGGCAGCCCGAGGAGGACGCGCCCGTCGGCGGCCCCACCGCGCGGCCGGCCACCGCAGCCCCTGCCACCGCCCCGGTCGCCGACCCGCGCGCCGTGCAGCTGCTCCGGCGGGCCGCCGGCGCCGCTGCCGCCACCTCCTTCACCGGCACCCAGATGGTCTCCACCTGGGACCGGGAGGGCTCGGCGTCATACGTCGTCGACGTCGACAACGAGCCCGGCGCGGGCACCTCGGTCCGGGTGCACAGCAGTGCCACGAACCCCGACGGCGCCGGCTACACCACCCTGCTGTCCGGCGCCCCGGGCGTGGGCGGTGCCGGAGCGAGCGAGGAGGAGCTCGGGCTCCTGCTCGACTCCTACGACCTGTCGGTGGAGCGCGGGGACAGCGTGGCGGGGCGCGCCACCACCGTCGTCGCGGCCAGCCGGCCGGGGGCGGGCCTCGCCGCGCGGTTCTGGGTCGACGACGCCAGCGGGCTGGTCCTGCGCCGCGAGGTCTACGACGGGGTCGGCCGGGTGGTCCGCGCGGCCGCCTTCGTGAGCGTCGACGTCGACGCCGCGCACTTCGTCAAGCACCCCCCGCCGCTGCTGCCCGGCCGCACCGGCCAGGAGCTCTCGGGCCGCGAGCTGACGTCGTGGAGCGAGCAGGGGTGGGCCTGCCCGCACACCCTGCCCGCCGGGCTGCGGCTGGTCGACGCGCGCAGCACCACCGCGGGTGCCGGCGGTCAGGCCCACCAGGGGGCGGAGCAGCCGATCCTGCACCTCACCTACTCCGACGGGCTGTCGGCGGTCTCGGTGTTCCAGCAGCGGGGCGAGCTCGACCGCTCCGGCCTGAGCGGCTACCGCGCCGAGCGGCGGGCCGGCGGCACCGACGAGCAGGAGGTGCTGGTCTCCACCGGCTTCCCGCGGCGGGTCCTCTGGTCCGCGCACGGGCTCGTGTTCACCGTGGTCGGCGACGCCGCGGACGATGCCGTCGACGCGGTCGTGGCCGCGCTGCCGCATGAGCCGCAGAGCAGGTCGGGAGCGCGCGAGCGGCTGCGCCGCGGAGTGGAGCGGCTCGGCTCGTGGCTCGACCCGTTCCACTGAGCAGGACGCCACCGGTGAGCGGCGGGTGGGCGCGCGAGGGAGGATGGACCGGTGCGGCCCCTCGTCGGGGCGGCGTGGACACCGGCCCGGCAGAGGATGGCGGCAGGCGAGGAGGAGGGCGGCGATGAGCGACGGCACCGGGGGCGCTCCCTGGTGGTCCCGCCCGGGGGGTGACCCGTGGGCCGGCCCGGACCGGGACGACCCGGGCGCGCCCGGGCAGGCGGCGTCGCAGCCCGGGTGGCCGCAGCAGCCGTCGCCGGGGCAGCCATCCGCCCCGCAGCCCACCACCCCGCAGCCCACCACCCCGCAGCCCGCCACCCCCTTCCCGTGGGGCGGCTCGCCCGCGGCTGCGCCCGGCGCCGGCTCCGCCCCCTGGTCCTCGAGCCCGCCGCCGATCGCCCCGGCCGGTCATGTGCCTGACCTGCGCGGCGGCCCCGCGTGGCAGCCGCCGCAGGGCCCGCGCGACCCGTGGGCGGTGCCGCCCGGGGTGCTCGCCGCCCCGCGCCCGTCCCGCGGCCTGCCGGCCGCCCTCGTCGTCACCCTCGCCCTGGTCGTGGCCCTGCTCAGCGGCGGGGCCGGTGGCACCATCGGCTGGTTCGCCGCGCGGGCCGCCGACGACGGGATCAGCACCGGTGCTCCGCTGCCGGTCGCCGGGAGCCGCTCGCCCTCGCGCCCGGCCGACTCGGTGGCCGGGGTGGCCGCGCGGCTGCTGCCCAGCGTCGTGTCGATCAGCGTCCGCAGCAGCCAGGGGGCGGGCACGGGCTCGGGCTTCGTCATCCGCCAGGACGGTTACGTCCTCACGAACAACCACGTCGTGGCGCTGGCCGCCGAGGGCGGGCGGCTGCGGGTGCAGTTCAACGACGGCAGCTCGACCGCCGCCACCATCGTGGGGCGGGACCCCAGCTACGACCTCGCGGTGGTCAAGGTGGACCGCGACGGCCTGCCGCAGGTCGCGCTGGGCGACTCCGACGCGGTGAGCGTGGGCGACCCGGTGGTCGCGATCGGCTCGCCGCTGGGCCTGGCCGGCACCGTCACCTCCGGCATCGTCAGCGCCAAGGACCGGCCGGTCACCGCGGGCGGGGAGAACGGCAGCAGCGAGGAGTCGTTCATCAACGCCATCCAGACCGACGCGGCGATCAACCCCGGCAACAGCGGCGGCCCGCTCGTCGACGCCACCGGCAAGGTCATCGGGGTGAACTCGGCCATCGCCTCGCTGTCCAGCGGCAGCGGCCAGTCCGGCTCCATCGGCCTCGGCTTCGCCATCCCGATCAACCAGGCCAAGCGCACGGCCGAGCAGCTGATCAAGACCGGGAAGGCCACCTACCCGGTCATCGGGGCGCGGATCGACACCGGCTACCAGGGCCAGGGCGCGAAGATCGTCGACCAGAGCGCGCAGGTCCCGGACCCGCTCACCCCGAACGGGCCGGCGGACAGCGCCGGGCTGCGGCCCGGCGACGTCGTCACGGCCGTCGACGGCAAGGCGGTCGGCGACAGCTCCGAGCTCATCGTGGCCATCCGTGCCCGTCAGCCCGGCGACGTCGTCACGCTCACCGTGCAGCGCGGCGGCCGGACGTTCGAGGTGAAGGTGACGCTGGGGGAGTCGTCGGGCGGGTGAACAGCCGGCGGTAAGGCGTCGGGGCGGGGCTCCGGCGGCGTAACCTCGGTGCGGCGCGGGTGCCGCGCGGTGGTGAGGGACAGCACGACGGTCAGCAGGCAGGAGCAGCGGTGTTCGGCATCCAGGGGCCCGAGTTCATCTTCCTCGGGGTGCTCGCGCTGGTGATCCTCGGCCCGGAGCGGCTGCCCAAGTACGCGGCCGAGGCCGGCCGGCTGGTCCGCCAGCTGCGCTCAATGGCCGACACCGCCAAGTCGCAGGTCGTCGCCGAGCTCGGCCCGGAGTTCCAGGACATCCGGATGTCCGACCTGGACCCCCGCACCTTCGTCAGCCGCCAGCTGCTCGGCGACGAGCCGGCGGCCGGGGCCCGGGTGAACGGCAACGGCAGCGCGAACGGTTCAGCGCGCCCGGCGGTCAACGGCAACGGCGCGACGGCTGCCGCCAACGGCTCGGCCGCCTCGGGCGGCGCCGTGCGCTACGGCGCCTCGGACCGGGTCACCCCGCCCGGATTCGACCCGAGCACCCCGCCGCCGTTCGACGCCGACGCCACCTGAGGCCGTCGGGGAAGCCGTCGGGCGGGCGCGGCCGGCCGAACCGAAGCGGCCCGGCCTCGGTCAGCCCGGCCAGGGCGGCGTCGCGGCGACCCTCAGCGCCCGGCCGGGCTCAGCCCCAGCGAGCGACCGGACAGGCCGCGGGCGCGGGCCGACAGCGTCTGGGCCACCCCGCGCAGCACGGTGGCGGCGGGGGAGTCCGGGTCGGCGAGCACGACCGGCGTGCCGCCGTCGCCGCCCTCGCGCAGCCGGGTGTCCAGCGGCACCTGGCCGAGCACCGGGACCGGGGCGCCCAGGGTGCGGCTGAGGCCGTCGGCCACCGCCTGGCCGCCGCCGGAGCCGAAGACGTCGACCTTCTCCCCGCAGTGCGGGCACGGCAGCCAGGCCATGTTCTCGATGACGCCGACGACGTGCTGGTGGGTCTGCACGGCGATCGAGCCGGCCCGCTCGGCCACCTCGGCCGCGGCCTGCTGCGGCGTGGTCACCACGAGGATCTCGGCGCTGGGCACCAGCTGCGCCACCGAGATGGCGATGTCGCCGGTGCCGGGGGGCAGGTCGAGCAGGAGGACGTCGAGGTCGCCCCAGTAGACGTCGGCGAGGAACTGCTGCAGGGCGCGGTGCAGCATCGGCCCGCGCCAGACGACGGGGGAGTTGCCGGCCACGAACATGCCGATGCTGATGACCTTCACCTCGTGCGCCACCGGCGGCAGGATCATCTGCTCCACCTGGGTGGGCCGGCCGGTGACGCCGAGCATGCGCGGGATGGAGTGGCCGTAGACGTCGGCGTCGACCACGCCCACCTTCAGGCCCTGCGCGGCCATCGAGGCGGCCAGGTTGACGGTGACCGAGCTCTTGCCGACGCCGCCCTTGCCCGAGGCGATCGCGTAGACCCTGGTGAGCGAGCCGGGCTGGGCGAAGGGGATCTCGCGCTCGGCCTGGCCGCCGCGCAGCTGCGACTGGAGGTTGCGCCGCTGCTCGTCGCTCATGACGTCCATGTCCACGGACACCCCGGTGACGCCCGTCAGCTTCCCGACGGCGGCGGTGACGTCCTTGGTGATGGTGTCGCGCAGCGGGCAGCCGGCCACGGTGAGGTAGACCGCCACCCGCACCGACCCGTCGTCGCCGACGACCACGTCCTTGACCATGCCCAGCTCGGTGATCGGGCGGCGGATCTCGGGGTCGTTCACGGTGGCGAGCGCGGCGGTGACCTGCTCGACGGTGGGGGCTGCCATGCGCTCGATGCTACGGCGCGCGTCCCAGCGAGCCGCCGGCGGATATGTGGGAGAGCCCCGGTCCCCCTACCCTTGGCCGGATGGACGGCGCCAGCAGCACCCCCACCGAGCCGGGCCGGCGCGGCCGTCGCCGCGACACCGGGCGGCGGCGGATCCCGCGCGACGAGCTCGCCGTCTGGCGCGGCTGGCTGCGCGCCCACGCGCTGGTCGTGCGCCGGCTCGAGGCCGACCTGTTGCGCGAGCAGGAGCTGCCGCTGGCCTCCTACGACGTCCTGGTGCAGCTGGTCGAGGCACCCGACCGTCGGCTGCGGATGACCGAGCTCGCCGACGCCGTCCTCATCTCCCGCAGCGGCCTGACCCGGCTGGTCGACCGGCTCGAGTCCGAGGGCCTGGTCCGCCGCGAGCCGTGCGTGGACGACGCCCGCGGCCTCAACGCCGTGCTCACCGACGCCGGCTACGAGCGGCTGCGCCAGGCCAGCTCCACCCACCTGCGCGGCGTGGACGACTACGTCCTGAGCCGCCTGAGCACCGAGGAGCTCGGCCAGCTCGACGCCATCCTCGCCAAGCTCCTCGCTCCCCTGCCCCCCGGCACCCCCACGTCGCCGTGATCAAGCAGAGATGGTGAGCCAGCGCCTCACCATCTCCGCTTGATCACGGGATGAGGGGGAGGCGGCAGGACGGCCGTCTGGCGCTGCTCAGGAGAGCAGGGGGCGCCAGGTGCCGAGGGCCACGCTCACGGCGACGGCGGCGCTGGCCACCACCACGGTGGCGGCCAGCAGGGCCCAGTCGGCGCCGGTCATCGCCTGACGCCGGGCGCGGGTGCGCGGGCCGCTGCCGAAGCCGCGGGCGTCCATCGCGGTGGCCATCCGGGTGGCCCGGCGCACCGCGCCCACCAGCAGGCCGAGCACCCGGCCGCCGGCCAGGCGCAGCGCGGCGAGCGGGCGGCCGTCGGCGGCCACCCCGCGGGCCCGGCGGGCCCGGCCCAGCACCGCCCACTCCTCACCGAGCAGCGGCACCAGGCGCAGCGCCGCCAGCGCGCCGTAGGCGAAGCGCGGGGAGACCTTGAGCTGCTGCACCAGGGCGTCGGCGAGGTCGAGCGGGTCGGTGGTGGCGACGGCCAGCAGCCCGGGCACGGCGATGGCCAGCAGCCGCAGGGCGGCCGCGCCGCCGGCGGCGAGCCCACCCGTGGTCAGCGTCAACGGACCGGCATGCAGGAGCACGTCCCCGCCCCGCGCCGAGAACAGCGCGTTCGCCAGCGCCACCGAGACCGCCGCGGCCAGCACGGGCCAGGCCCGGCGGCCCAGTGCGCCCGGGCCGAGGCCCGTCAGCGGGACCAGCGCGAGGGCGCAGGCCAGCAGCAGGGCCGGGGTGAGGGCGTCGACGGTCGGCACCAGGGCGAGCGTGACGACCAGGGCCGCCCCGATCTTCGCCAGCGGGTTGCGCCGGGCCAGCGGCCCGGTCCCGAGAGCGGGCGCGGTGAAGGCGCTCACACCGCCACCTCCGCCGCCGGCTGCAGGCGCAGGGTCCGGTGGGCCAGGGCCTCGACGAACGCCTGGTCGTGGGTGACCGCGAGCAGCGCGGTGCCGTCGTCGCGCAGCCGCGCGCACAGTGCCAGCAGCTCGCCCCAGGTGCGCGCGTCCTGCCCGAACGTCGGCTCGTCCAGCACGACGACGTCGGGGCGCGCGGCCAGCGCGGTGGCGACGGACAGCCGGCGCTTCTCCCCGCCGGACAGGGTGAACGGGTTGGCCAGGGCCAGCCGGGCGAGGCCCAGGCGTTCGAGCAGCTCGTCCGCGCGCGCCACCGCCTGCGGCGAGGGGTGCCGCTCGGCCCGGCCCCGGGGGCCGACCAGCAGCTCGTCGCGCACATGCGGGGTGAGGAACTGGTGCTCCGGGTCCTGGAAGACCGTGCCCACGCGGCGGGCCAGGTCGCGCGCCCGCCAGCGGTGCAGCGGCCGGGCCGGGTCGTCGGCCAGCCGGGCGGCGCCCTCGTCCGGGCGCAGCAGCCCGGCCAGCAGCAGCGCGAGGGTGGTCTTGCCCGCCCCGTTGGGTCCGGTCAGGGCGAGCGCCTCGCCGGCGCGCAGCTCGACGTCGGCGCCGTCGACGACGGGGCGAGCGCCGCCGCGGGAGAGGGTCAGCCGCTCGCCGCGCAGGAGCGGGGAGCCGACCGGCCCCGGCGGGGGTGCGGCAGCGGCCAGGTGCGCTGCGGCGCCGGGGACCCACACGCCGGCCGCCAGCAGCTCGGCACCGCGCGAGGCGAACACGGACGCGGCCGGTCCGTCGGCCACCACCCCGCCGCCGGGCTCGAGCACCACCACCCGGTCGACCAGGTCGAGCGCCTCCTCGAGCCGGTGCTCGACCAGCAGCAGGGTCGACCCGGTGACGGACAGCGCGTCTCCGACGGCGTGTCGGACCAGCGCGGCGCCGTCGGGATCGAGGTTGGCGGTCGGCTCGTC
Source organism: Motilibacteraceae bacterium (assembly GCA_051953655.1). Lineage (GTDB taxonomy): Bacteria > Actinomycetota > Actinomycetes > Motilibacterales > Motilibacteraceae > JBQCHF01. The sequence continues at coordinate 490 of JBQCIO010000333.1, read as the reverse complement.
GAGCAGGAGCAGCCCGGGGGCGGCCGCCAGGGTCCCGGCCAGGGCGAGGCGCTGCTGCTCGCCGCCGGACAGCGCCGCGGTGGACCGGTCCCGCCCGTAGGGGAAGCCGACCAGCTCCAGCGCGGCGTCGACCCGCGGCCAGATGAGCTCGGCCGGCACCGCCCGGTTCTCCAGGCCGAAGGCGACGTCGTCGCCGGCGCGGGCCATGACCAGCGCCGCCTCCGGGTCCTGCAGCAGCAGCCCGCTGCGAGCCCGTGCCTCGCGGGCCGGCACGCCGTCGACGAGCACCTCGCCCTCGTGCTCGGCCGCCGTCTCCGGGTCCAGCACCCCGGCGACGGCGGCCAGCAGCGTCGACTTGCCCGCGCCCGACGGCCCGAGCAGCAGCATTCGCTCGCCGGGCTCGACGACGAGGTCGACCCCTCGCAGCGCCCAGGCCCGGCGCCCGGCGTGGCGCCAGCCGAAGCCGCGCAGCTCCAGCCGGGCCGGGCGC
>JBQCIO010000332.1:0-14682 GCA_051953655.1 Motilibacteraceae bacterium | reverse complement strand
CGAGGGTGAGCGGCAGCGCGCCGGGCTCGCCCCAGGCCGCCGACGGCGCGAGCGACGGCTCGAGCGCGGCCGCGGTGCGGATGCCGAGCAGGTAGGCCAGGACGGCGACGACCACCGCGAGCGCGCGCAGCGGGGTGCGGGCCGCCAGCAGCGCGGCGCCGGCGGCGAGCGCGGCCACCGCGAGCGGCACCAGCTCGGCCGGGCCGCGGCCGAGGACGTGCCCCCACGGACCGGGCACGGTGGCACCGACGGCCACCACGGCGACCGCGCCGGCGGCCACGACGGTCACCCGCGCGGCGCTCGGCCGGGCGGCCGGGTGCGCGCCGCGCCGGACCCGGTCCACCGCGCCGCCGGCACCGAGGAACGCCGACGCCTTCCACAGCCCGTGGCCGACCACGTGGGTGAGCACCGGGGCGGGCAGACCGAGTGCGGCCTGCACGCCGAGGTAGCCCATCTGCGCCGAGGTGGAGGCGGCCAGCCGGCCCTTGACGTCGGGGCGGACCCGCATCTGCGCGGTGCCGAGCAGGGCGGTGGACCCGCCGGCCAGCAGCAGGGCACCGCGGGCGACCGGCGCGGCCTGCAGCAGCGGCCAGACGGCCAGCGCGAGCACGCCGACCCCGTTCACCAGGCCGGCGTGGAGCAGCGCACTGACCGGGGAGGGCGCTTCCGCGGTCTCCGGCAGCCAGCGGTGGGCGGGGACCAGGGCGCTGCGGACGATCCCGGCGCCGACGACGAGGAGCGCGGACACGGTGACCAGCCACGCGGGGGCGGACGGCACCGCGGCGGGGAGCGCGGCCAGGTCCAGCGTGCCGAGCCGCCAGCCGAGCAGACCGGTGGCGATCCACAGCAGGGCGTCGCCGGCCAGCAGCCGGGTGCGGACCAGGCGGGAGGCGTCGCGGGCGGTGGTGCTTCCGGCGTGGGCGACCAGCGCGCCGACCGCGAGCCCGCCGAGGGTCCAGCCGGCGGCCAGCAGCGGGAGGCTGGTGGCGGTGACCGCGAGGGAGAGGGCGGCGACGGCGCCGAGCTCCAGCGCGGCGAACCGGCCCAGCCGGTACTGCCCGGCGAGGTTGCGCACGCAGTAGGTGGCGACGACCGCGCCGAGCCCGGTGACCAGGACCAGCAGGAGCGCGGCCGCCGGGGTGAGCCGGACGCCGACGTCGGCGCTGCCGAAGGGGCCGAGGGACAGCCGGCCCAGGCTCGCGGTGATGGCTCGGTCGGCGTCGCGCAGGACCGCCAGCAGGGCGACCAACGCCGCGAGGGCGGCGGCGGACAGAGCGGCGCGGACGAGCCGGAGCGAGGTCATGGGCAGAACAATACCGGAAATCTGATTCCGGACTACTCGAGCCTCCGGTGATCTCAGGATGCGGGCGCGAGAGTCGGGCAGGATGGGCGCATGAGCGGGGCCGACGGGGCGGACGACGACGTCCAGGTGCCGCCGCCCGTGGAGGCCGGCGCCTCCGGGGCGCGCGGCTGGACGCTGCTGACCAACCACGGCCGGCTGCTGCTGCTCATCGCGCGCAACCCGGAGGCCAGGCTGCGCGACCTCGCCGAGCGCGCCGGCATCACCGAGCGCGCGGCGCAGTCGATCGTCCACGACCTCGAGGACGCCGGCTACGTGACCAAGCAGCGCGAGGGCCGGCGCAACACCTACGTCATCCACCCGGACCGGCCGTTCCGTCACCCCGCCGAGGCCGGCCACGACGTCGGCGAGCTGCTGGCGCTGTTCCGGCCCACGAGCTAGCGGATCACCTCGGCACTCACCTCGGCACTCACCTCGGCGCTCACCTCGGTACTCCCCGCGGTACTCCCCGCGGCAGTTCCATGCTTACCGCTCCAGATCTGTCGCGGGAAGCAGGGAAGGATCACGCTCACGTGATCGTTCCGGTCGGGCCCCGGGGGTGTGGCCTCAGGCGGCGAGCAGCGTGGCGAGCACGGCGACGTCGGGGTCGCGGGCGACGTCGGCGTGGGCGCTGGAGCCGATGTGGGCCAGCTCGCCGTCGTCGCGGACCTCGGCCCAGGCCGCGCGGTGGTCCAGGCCGACCTGGGGGACGCCGGGCAGGAGCAGGCAGCCGGCGGCCACCGGGGCCTCGGTGTCGGCGCGGGAGGACCGGGCGGCGCCGAGCGGGTGCACGACGGCCAGGCCCACCGGGTCCAGCGCACCGATCGAGCCGGCCACCGGCGCCTCGGGGCCGGCCACCGGGCCGAGCAGGGCGACGCGCACCAGCAGCGCGTGGTCGGCGTCGTCGGCGGGCGGGCGCTCGTCGGCCGGCACGTCGACGGCCACGAAGACCGCCGAGGAGGACAGGACCACCGGGTGCAGCGCCACCTGGTGGACCATCGCGAGCAGGATGTGCGCCCACTCGACGGTGTCCTCGGGGGCGCGACCGAGCACGGAGAACCCGCGCAGCCGCACGCCGTCGTGCTGGGGGACGACCCTGATGCCCGCCATCGGCACCTCCTGCGATGCTCCCCGCCCGACCTGACCCGGGGCAGGGTGTCTACCCGTTCTCGGCAGGTGCAGCACCGGAGGTGAGCACCGACCGGACCTACGCACAGTAGGACCGGAGCGGGCGGGGAGCGGCGCGAATCGCGAGAGAAGTCCTAGAACCCCGCGACCTGGTGCGGCACGTAGGGCTCCTCGAGCAGCGCGACCTCCTCGTCGGAGAGCTGGAGGTCCAGCGCCGCGACGGCGTCCTCGAGGTGGTGCGGCTTGGTGGCCCCGACGATCGGCGAGGTCACGACGTCCTTGCCGTACATCCAGGCCAGCGCCACCTGGGCGCGCGGCACGCCACGCTGCTCGGCGACCTCGCCGACCCGGTCGACGACCACCCGGTCGCTCTCGGCAGTGTCGTAGAGGGTCTTGCCGAACTGGTCGGTCTCCGAGCGCTTGGTGCTCTCGTCCCACGTCCGGGTGAGCTTGCCCCGCGCCAGCGGGCTCCACGGCAGCACCGCGATGCCCTGGTCCGCGCAGAGGGGGAGCATCTCCCGCTCCTCCTCGCGGTAGATCAGGTTGTAGTGGTTCTGCATGGAGACGAAGCGGGTCCAGCCGTTCAGGTCCGAGGTGTAGAGCGCCTTCGCGAACTGCCAGGAGTGCATGGAGGACGCGCCGATGTAGCGCGCCTTGCCGGCCTTGACGACGTCGTGCAGCGCCTCGAGCGTCTCCTCGATCGGCGTCGTCGGGTCCCACCGGTGGATCTGGTAGAGGTCGACGTAGTCGGTGCCGAGCCGGCGCAGGCTCTCGTCGATCTGCCACATGATGGCCTTGCGGGACAGGCCGCCGCCGTTGGGGAACTTCCCCATCTTCCCGTGCACCTTGGTGGCGATCACGGCCTCCTCACGGGGGACCATGTCGCGCAGCGCCTTGCCGACGATCTCCTCGCTGGAGCCGTGGGAGTAGACGTTGGCGGTGTCGAAGAAGGTGACACCCAGCTCCAGGGCGCGCTGGATGAACGGCCGGCTCTCGTCCTCCGGCAGGGACCACTCGTGGTTGCCCCGCGCCGGTTCGCCGTAGCTCATGCACCCCAGGCAGAGCTTCGAGACCTCCAGGCCCGTGCTGCCGAGCTTCACGTACTCCACGTGTCCGCCTCCGTCCGTCCGCAACGACCCCCTCGCTCGAACCCTGCCAGACCGGGCACCGGCCCGCCTGGGCGGGGGCGTCGGGTCAGCCGCGGAAGCCGAGGTGCACGTGGTCCTGGTGGGTCGCGTCGCTGAAGAAGCCGGTGCCGCTGCCGTCGAGGTCGACCGGCCCGCCCACCTGATAGGGCCCGAGCCCCTTGGCCCGGCGCATCGCCTCCACGACGAGCGGACGGTTCCGTGGATCGACCACCGGCCGCCCGTCGAAGGCCCAGATGTCCGCGGCGCGACCGCGCGGGTGGTCGCTGGGGCGTGCGGTGCCGAAGACGTCGATCGGGTGGCCCGAGCGCAGGACGCTGACGTCGAGCACGTACGCCCGCGACAGGCCGAGCAGAGCGGTGAGCACGCTCTCGTGCACCGTCCCCGACGCGACGTCGGAGCGCGCGGCGAAGGGCAGGTGGATGCGCGGTTCGGCGAGGACGGCCCGGGCGGCGGCGCCGGAGCTCCTGGCAGCCGGCGCCGGCTGAGCGGGTCGTAGTGAGGTGACCCGCCAGCGCGCCTCCCGGCGCACCAGGCGCACGTCCACCGTCGTGCCGCCGTGGCGCACGCCGGTGCCGTCGGACCGCCACTGCTCGACCACGCAGAGCACGCTCGCGGCGTCGGAGAGGATGCCGCCGTACTGCGCGTCGACGACGCGCAGCACTGCCGCGCTCTCCGGGCCCAGCAGCGCATCGGCCACCTGGCCGGCCAGCGCGGGGTCGGCGCCCAGCCCGCCGGCTCGCCGCCGTGCCGCCGGAGGGCTCCCCTCGTCGCGCTGCCAGGTGCCCAGCGCCTCCAGCAGTGCGGTCGCGGTGCGCTTCACCTCGGGCCGCACCTCGCCGGGGCCGGCTCGCCAGGGCCTGGCCGGCGGGAGCGGGGGCGACGGGGTCGACGCCCGCGCCGACGGGGATCCAGGGAGGGTCGCCGTGGCCTCGCTGGCCCCGCTGGGCGTCGGAGCGGAGCCGCCGCCGGAGGCAGCCGGGCCGGAGCAGGCGGCGGAGACCACAGCGGTGGAGGCGACGAGGAAGGCTCGCCGGCTCCACTCGACCGGACTCCGGGTGGGGCGGCTCACCGGTCCATGGTGCGTCCGCCGCCCGGGCTCGTCGTCGCACCTGCCGTCGCGACCCGGGCGGCGGGCGCTGCCCGACGGGAGCAGCCGGGCGCGGGGAGGCCTTCCCAGCCTGCTCACAGGATCGCTTCAGGGCCGGTTCAGCGCCGGCGGCGAGAGTCCCTTCATGCCGTCGGCCCCTGCCTGCGGCATGAACGGGAGGAGCGGATCAGGTGGCGACCGGCAGATGGTGACCTACTCGACGGTGACCCGCGTGAGCCACCGCCCGTCCGGCGGGCCGGCGCAGCCCGTACTGCGCCGGCCCAGGCCGGCCGCCCCCTGGTGGCGCGCCGCCGCCTACTGGCTGGCCTGGCTGAGCCTGGTCGTCGTCACCACGCTGTGGGCCGCGCACGGCGGGATCCACCTGCTCTTCACCACCCCCGGCGACGCCCTCACCACGCTGGGCCGCCTGGCCGGTCTGCTCTCCGCCGACCTGCTGCTGGTCCAGGTCGCGCTGATGGCCCGGGTGCCCTGGCTGGAGCGGGCCTACGGCCAGGACGAGCTGGCCCGGCTGCACCGGCTGGTCGGCTTCTCCTCGTTCAATCTGCTGCTCGCGCACCTGGGCCTCATCGTGCTCGGCTACGCCGCCTCGGACCGGTCCTCGGTGCTGCGCACCGCGTGGGACATGGTGTGGACCTATCCGGGGATGCTCCTGGCCACCGCCGGCACCGCCGCGCTGGTCATGGTGGTCGTCACCTCGGTGAAGGCCGCCCGGCGCAGGCTCCGTTACGAGTCCTGGCACCTGCTGCACCTCTACGCCTACCTCGGGGTCGGCCTGTCCATCCCGCACGAGCTGTGGACCGGGGCCGACTTCGTCGCCACCCCGTGGGCGCGGCTGTACTGGTGGACCGCCTACGGCGCGGTGGCCGCGGCGGTGCTCGTCTGGCGGGTCGGCGTGCCGCTCTACCGGTCCTGGCGGCACGCGATCGTCGTCGACAAGGTGGTGCACGAGGCACCGGGCGTGGTGTCCGTCCACCTGCGCGGGCGCGACCTGCACCAGCTCCCGGTGGCCGCCGGGCAGTTCCTCGTCTGGCGCTTCCTCGGCCGCAAGGGCTGGACCCGCGGCCACCCCTACAGCCTGTCGGCAGCCCCGCACCCGACCATGCTGCGGATCACCGTGAAGGACCTGGGCGACGGCAGCCGCTCCCTGGCCGGCCTGCGGCGGGGCACCCGGGTGCTCGTCGAGGGCCCCTACGGCCGGCTCACCGCCGACACCCGGCTGCGTGACAAGGTGCTGCTCATGGCCTCCGGCGTCGGCATCACCCCGATGCGGGCGATGCTCGAGGAGCTCGGCCCGCGGGCGCGCGACGCCGTGCTCGTCTACCGCACCTCCTCCCAGCAGGACGCGGTGTTCCTGCGCGAGCTCGACGCCATCTCCCGCGCCACCGGCGCCCGGATCGTGCACCTGCCCGGGTCGCGGGTGAGCGGGCGCGACTCCTGGCTGCCGACCGACGCGCGCCACCTTCGCGACGAGGAGGCGCTGCGCCGGCTGGTCCCCGACGTCCGCGAGCGCGACGTCTACGTCTGCGGACCGCAGCCCTGGTCCGACGCCGTGCTCGCCGCGGCGCGCGGCTGCGGCGTGCCCGAGCCCCAGCTGCACGAGGAGCGGTTCTCATGGTGAGCACCGTCGAGTCCAAGGGCGCGAGCCGCGCGGTCCGGCGCGAGCCGGGGGCCGGCCGGATCGTGCTGGCCGGGGCGGGGACCGTCACCGCGCTGGTGCTGCTGTTCGGCTACCACACCAGCACGCAGGGGCTCGGCGGGCCGAACACGTCGGTCGTGGCGGCCGGACCGGGGACCGGCACCACCGCCGGTGGGTCCGCGGCGTCCGGGGGGACCGGAAGCACCGGCAGCGGGTCGTCGGGCTCGACGTCCGGCTCGACGTCCGGCTCGACGTCCGGCACGGCCAAGAGCGGAACCTTCACCGGCGGGGTCGCCCAGACCATGTGGGGGCCGGTGCAGGTGCAGATCACGGTGTCCGGCGGCAAGGTGACCGACGCCAAGGCGGTGGTCTTCCCGCAGAACAACGGCCGCGACATCGCCATCAACAGCTACGCGATCCCGATGCTCAACCAGGAGGCGGTGCAGGCCTCCAGCGCGCAGATCGACGCGGTGAGCGGGGCCACGGTGACCAGCGGCGGCTACATCTCCTCCCTGCAGTCCGCGCTCGACGCCGCCGGTCTCAAGGGCTGAGGCGGTGTCCGACGAACCCGACGCGCCGCCTCGCCGGGCCTGGGTCGAGACCGTCATGGGCCTGCCGGTCAGCGTGCACGTGCGCGGCCCGGCACCGGACTCACCGCGCGTGGCCGAGGCCGTCGTCGAGGTCTACGACCACCTGCGCCGCATCGACGCGCTGCTCAGCCCCTACCGGGAGGACAGCGAGCTGAGCCGGCTGCAGCGCGGGGAGCTGAAGGTCTCCGACGCCTCGTCGGAGCTGCAGGAGGCGCTGGACCTGTGCGCGGAGGCCAAGGCCGTCACCGGCGGCGCCTTCGACGCCCGGGTCCCGGCCGGCCCGTGGGGACCGGCCCGGATCGACCCGACCGGGCTGGTCAAGGGATGGGCGGTGGAGCGGGCCGCGCAGCCCGTGCTCGCGCTGACCGACCACGACGCCTACGTGAACGCCGGCGGCGACCTGGTGGCCGCCACGGGACGGGCGAGCGAGCAGCCGTGGCGGGTCGGCGTCGAGGACCCTGCCGACCGGTCACATCTGGTCGCCGTGGTCCCGGTCGCGGGCGGCGCGATGGCGACGTCGGGCACGGCCGCCCGGGGGGCGCACGTCTACGACCCGCGGACCGGCAAGCCTGCCCTGGGCGTCCCGTCGGCGACCGTCGTCGGCCCGTCGCTGCTGTGGGCGGACGTGCACGCCACCGCCTGCGTGGTGCTCGGGGTCGACGCGGCGTTGCGGCACGTGGCGTCGCTGCCGGGGTACGAGGCGCTGGTGGTGGGCGCGGACGGGCGGGTGTGGCGGACGCCGGGGCTGGTGACGGGGTGAGGGCTGGTACCCGCCCCCGGGTCGCGCCGGCCGAGGGGTCACGCTGCCTGCTGTCGGGCCAGGGTGTGGATGAAAGGCGCTGGGGACGGGAGGAGTGACGCCGGCGGCCGGTCGCGCTGGCGGCCGGCGGCGCGACCGAGGCAAGGACTCGCCTACCCAGGAGAATCTGCCTCGGCAGGCGAGCAAGGCTCACGGGGCCGTGATCGTTCCGACCACCGCCACGCCCGACCCTCCCAGCTGGTGTTTCGGGGTCAGCTGCGGGCCAGCATGGAGCCGGCCACCACCACACCGAAGACGAAGACGCTGCCGCGCAGGACGCGGGGGTCGATGCGCTTGGCGACCAGGGCGCCGGCATAGCCGCCGAGCAGGCTGGTGGTGGCCATCACCAGCACGGCCGGCCACTGCACCGGGCCGAACAGGGCGAAGGCGACCAGGGCGACGGTGTTGATGAGCAGGGACAGGGCGTTCTTGATGCCGTTGACCTCGTTGAGGCCCTCGTGCAGCAGCACGCCGAGCACCGCGAGCAGCATGACGCCCAGGCCGGCGCCGAAGTACGAGCCGTAGCAGGAGGCGGCCAGCACGCAGCCGTGCAGCACGGCCGGGTGCGCCACCTGGTCCTCGCCCGGCTCCCCGCGCGAGCGCACCCACTTCGCGATCCGCGGCTGCAGGGCGAGCAGGATGCACGAGGCGAGGATCAGGTAGGGGACCAGCGACTTGAAGACCGAGGCCGACGTCGTCAGCAGCAGCACCGCGCCGAGCACGGCCCCGGCCAGGGACGTGACGGCCAAGGGGACGAACTCGCGGGCCCGCTCCCTGAGCATGCCGGCGTAGCCGAGCGCCCCGCCAACGTAGCCAGGCCACAGCGCCACGGAGTTGGTGACGTTGGCCGGCACTGCCGCGTAGCCGGCACCGAGCAGCGCGGGGAACGAGATGAGCGACCCGCCGCCGGCGACGCTGTTGACCGCACCGGCCAGGAAGCCCGCGCCGGCGAGCAGGCCGACCTCTCCGAGGTTCATCGACCCACCGCGTACCCCTGCGCACCGCGCGGGTTCGCCGCCGCCCGCAGGAAGCCGTGGGCGGCATGGCCCGCGGCACTGATCCGCCCCAGCGACCAGCCGTCGACGACGTCGACGTCGTGCCCGCGCCGGCGAAGCTCGGCCACGACGTCCTCGCCGATCCGGTCCTCGATGTGCAGCCGCCCGGGGTAGGACTCGCGCGGGTAGAACGAGCTCGGGAAGTGGACCGAGTGCCACATGGGCGCGTCGATGGCCCGCTGCAGCTCGTCCTCGCCGTGGATGAGGTGCAGGAAGAAGACCAGCGTCCACTGGTCCTGCTGGTCCCCGCCGGGGGTGCCGAAGGACAGCCACGGCTTGCCGTCGCGCAGCGCCAGCGAGGGGCTGAGGGTGGTGCGCGGCCGGGTCCGCGGGCGCAGCGACGCCGGCAGGTCCGGAGCCAGCCAGAACATCTGCCCCCGCGTGCCCAGGCAGAAGCCGAGCCCGGGGATGACCGGCGAGCTCTGCAGCCAGCCACCGCTGGGGGTGGCCGAGACCATGAGCCCGTTCTTGTCGACGACGTCGAGGTGAACGGTGTCGCCGCGCGTCTCACCGTTGCGCGCCACGGTCGGCTCGCCGACCCCGGCGGCCTGCGGCACGGCGGGCTGGTCGGCGGCGCCCACCAGCGGCGGAAGCACGGACTCGCGGCCGCCGGGCGCCCCGGGCCGCAGCTCGTACGACGCCGTGTCGGAGATGAGCTCGCGGCGCTGCCGCGTGTAGGCGTCGGAGAGAAGGTCGTCCATCGGGACGTCGACGTGCTGCGGGTCGCCGTACCAGGCCTCGCGGTCGGCGAAGGCCAGCTTGGCCGCCTCGATGGTCGTGTGCACGTAGTCGGCCGAGCCGACGCCCATCGCCGTGAGGTCGAAACCCTGGAGCAGCGCGAGCTGCTGCAGGAAGACCGGCGCCTGGCTCCACGGCCCGGCCTTGGCCACGGTCGTGCCGTGGTAGTCGTAGGTGAGGGCGTCCTCGACGGTCGGCTCCCACGACGCGAGGTCGTCGCCGGTGAGCAGGCCGGCGTGCCGCTGCCCCGAGGTGTCCATGAACTCCTGGCCGCCGCAGTGCGCGGCGACGGCCTCCGCGACGAAGCCGCGGTACCAGGCGTCCCGGGCCGCCTGCAGCTGCGTCTCCCGGTCGCCGCCCGCCGCCTCGGCCTCCTCGATCACGCGCCGGTAGGTGGCGGCCAGGTCAGGATTCGTCATGCGCTGCCCGGCGGACGGCAGCCCGCCGGCCAGCCAGAGCTTGGCCGACTCGGTCCACTCGTCCCGGAACAGCTCCTCGACGGTGGCGATGGTCCGGGCGGCGGTGGGCAGCAGCGGCCAGCCGCGCTCGGCGTAGCCGATCGCCGGCTCGAGGACGTCGCGCAGGCTCCAGGTGCCCCAGCGCTCGAGCAGCAGCGTCCACGCCCCGAACGCTCCGGGAACCGTGGCCGGCAGCAGCCCCGTGCCGGGCACCAGGTCCAGCCCGAGGCCGGCGAAGTGCTCCAGGGTGGCGGCGGCCGGAGAGACCCCTTGCCCGCACACGACCTTCACGTCGTCCTCGCGCGGGTCGGCGACCAGCAGCGGCTGGTCGCCGCCGGGACCGTTCAGGTGCGGCTCGACCACCTGCAGCACGAAGCCGGCGGCGACCGCGGCGTCGGCGGCGTTGCCCCCGCGCTCGAGCACGGACATGCCGGCGGCGGAGGCGAGCCAGTGCGTGCTCGCCACCATGCCGACCTCGCCCACCAGCTCAGGCCTGGTCTGCACGGGACTCCTTCCCGGTCTCCGCGGCGGTGGCGGGGACGTCGGATCGCGACGGTGAGGACGGTGAGGCGACCCGCCCGGTGGCCTCGAGGATCGGCGGCGCACCGGTGACCGGATCGACCAGGTGGCAGGCGACGGCGTGCCCGGGGGCGGTGACGTCGGCCAGCGACGGCTCGTCCACCCGGCACCGGTCGACCGCGACCGGGCAGCGCGGGTGGAACGAGCAGCCCGCGGGCGGGTCGATCGGGCTCGGCACGTCGCCGGTGAGGATGACCCGGCTGCGGCTGCGCTGCAGCGGCGGGTCGGGGACGAGCGCGGCCGAGAGCAGCGCCTGCGAGTAGGGGTGCTGCGGGTCGGCGAACAGCTCCTGCCGCGAGGTCCGCTCGACGATCTTCCCGAGGTACATCACCGCGATCCGGTCGCTGATGTACTCCACCACCGACAGGTCGTGGGTGATGAACAGGCAGGAGAAGCCCATCTCCCGCTGCAGCTCGGTGAACAGGTTGAGGATCGAGGCCTGCACCGAGACGTCGAGGGCCGACACCGGCTCGTCGGCCACCAGCAGCTTCGGCTCGACCACGAGCGCGCGGGCCAGACCCACCCGCTGGCGCTGCCCGCCGGACAGCTCGTGCGGGTAGCGGTGGCGCAGCGCCGGCCGCAGCCCGCACCGGTCGATGATCTCGACGACCCGGCGCTCGAGGTCGCGGCCGCGCGCGAGGCCGTGCATCCGCAGCGGCTCGGCCACGATCTCGCCGGTGGTGAGACGCGGGTTGAGCGAGGAGTACGGGTCCTGGAAGACGATGTGCACGTCCCGGCGCAGCGGGCGCATCCGACGGCGGGACAGGTGCGCGATCTCGTTGCCGTGCAGGCGGATGCTTCCGGACGTCGGCTCCAGCAGCCGCACGATGCACCGCCCGACCGTCGACTTGCCGCTGCCGGACTCGCCGACCAGCCCCAGCACCTCGCCGGAGCCGATGGTGAGCGAGACGCCGTCGACCGCGCGGACGACGTCGCCGCCACCGGCCCGGAAGTGCTTGACCAGATCGCGAACTTCGAGGACGGCGTCGCCGTCCTGGCGCAGGTCGACCGACGGCTCGGTCGCGAGGTTGCTCATGAGCGGTCGCTCCCCGGGTGGTAGCAGGCGACGAGGTGCTGCGGTCGGACCGGACCGAGCGGCGGGCGGTGCGCGAGGCACTCCTCGGTGGCCCGCGAGCACCGCGGGGCGAAGGTGCACGCGTCGGGGTCCTCGCGCAGGATCGGCACCCGGCCCGGGATCTCGACCAGCGGCTGGCGGACCTGCCCCTCCAGCGGCCGCGGCACCGCGCCGAGCAGCCCGATCGTGTAGGGGTGCTGCGGGGCCGCGAACAGCTCGTCGACCGGAGCGAACTCCACCCGGCGGCCCGCGTACATCACCACCACGCGGTCGGCGATGTCGGCGATGACACCCAGGTCGTGGGTGATCAGGATGATGGCGGTGCCCAGCTCGTCGCGCAGGGTCCGCATGACGTCGAGGATCCCGGCCTGGATGGTGACGTCGAGGGCCGTGGTCGGCTCGTCGGCCACCAGCACCTTGGGCGAGCAGGCGACGGCGATGGCGATCATCACCCGCTGGCGCATGCCGCCGGAGAGCTGGTGCGGGTACTCGTCCACCCGGCGCTCGGGGGCGGGGATGCCGACCAGCTCGAACAGCTCCACCGTCCTGCGGCGGGCGGCCTTGCCGCGCAGACCCTCGTGCTCGCGCAGCACCTCGGCCACCTGGTAGCCCACGGTGTAGGCGGGGTTGAGGGAGGTCATCGGCTCCTGGAACACCACCGAGACCTCGGCGCCGCGCAGGCGGCGCATCGCGCGGCTGGACATCCCGAGCAGGTCCCGGCCCTCGAGGCGCACCGCGCCGGAGACCTGCGCGGTGGGCGGGAGCAGCCGGGGGATCGCCATCGAGGTGACCGACTTCCCGCAGCCGGACTCCCCGACGATGCCGAGGATCTCGGCCCGGTCCAGGGTGAACGACACGTTGTTCACCGCGTGCACCGGCCCGTCCTCGGTGTCGAAGACGACGCTGAGGTCCTCGACCTCGAGCAGCGGCTCGTTGCTGCCGGCCGCCGACGGGGACCGCTCCGTGGACAGGGCGCTCATCGCACGCTCCGGGGGTCGAGGACGTCGCGCAGGCCGTCGCCGAGGAGGTTGAAGCCCAGCGTGGTCAGGGCGATCGCGGCACCGGGCACCACCGCCAGCCACCAGGCCTGGTCCAGGAAAGGCTGCGCGGCGGAGAGCATGGTTCCCCAGGACGGGGTCGGCGGCTGCACCCCGAGCCCGAGGAACGACAGCGTGGCCTCGCCGATGATCGTGGCCGGGATGGCCACGGTCGCCTGCACGATGAGCGAGCTCATCGCGTTGGGCAGCAGGTAGCGGCGCAGGATGACGAAGTCCGACGCGCCGTCGGCGACCGCCGCGCCGACGTAGTCCTGCTCGCGCAGCGCGAGGGCCTCGCCGCGGGCGATGCGGATCAGACCGGGCAGCTGGGACAGACCGAGCGCGATGACGACGTTGCGCAGCGAGGCGCCCAGGATCGCGGCCAGGCCCACGGCCAGGATGAGGAAGGGGAAGGCGAGCAGCACGTCGGTGACCCTGCTGACCACCATGTCGATGCGGCCGCGGTAGTAGCCGGCGGCCAGGCCGATCGGGACGGCCACCACCAGGGCGAGGAGCGTGGCCAGGACGCCGGCCTCCAGGGAGACCCGGGCGCCGACCGCCACCCGCACCAGCTCGTCGCGGCCGAGGTCGTCGGTGCCCAGCAGGTGCGCGCCGCTCGGCGGCTGGAAGACCGCGGTGAAGTCCTGCGCGGACGGGTCTCCGAGCAGCGGTGAGATGGCGGCCAGCACGACGAAGACGAGCACCAGCACCAGGCCGGCCACCGCGAGCGGGCGGCGCAGGAAGCGGCGCGCCAGCCGTCCGGAACGGCGGCGGGGGCGGTCGTCCACGGCCGGCGCGCGCGGCGGGGCGGTCGGCTGCGCGACGGCCGAGGCGAGGGCGCCGGGCGCGTCCTCGTGCGTGGGCGCGCTGCTCTGGTGGGCGGGCTGCCGGGTCGACTCGGTCACGACGAGGCTCCCGAGACACGGATGCGCGGGTTGAGGAAGGAGTAGGTGAGGTCCACGACCAGGTTGACCAGGACGTAGCCCACGACGGTCACCAGGGTGACCCCCTCGATGATCGGGTAGTCCCGCTGGAAGATCGCGTCGACCACGAGCTTGCCGAAGCCGGGGATCACGAAGATCTGCTCGGTGATGACGGCACCGCTGATCAGGGCGCCGAGCTGCAGGCCCAGGACCGTGACCACGGTGATGAGGCTGTTGCGCAGGGCGTGGATGCCGACGACGCGCCACTCCGAGAGCCCCTTGGAGCGCGCGGTGCGCACGTAGTCGGCCGACAGGGACTCGAGCATCGCCGAGCGCATCTGCCGCATGAGGACGGCCGACAGGCCTGTGCCGAGGACCAGGGCGGGCAGCAGCATGCGCTGGAGGTTGCCGCCGAGGTCGGTGAACGGGGAGACGTAACCGGATGCGGGGAGCCAGTGCAGGTTGACCGAGAAGGCGAGGATGAGCAGCAGGCCGAGCCAGAAGTGCGGCACCGAGAGTCCCACCAGGGCGAAGCCGTTGGCGCCGTAGTCCACCGCCTTGCCCCGCCGCAGCGCCGAGGCGATGCCGGCGGGGATGCCGATCACGATGCCGACGAGGAGCGCGAGCAGCGAGAGCTCGAGGGTGATCGGGAGGCGCTCGAGGAGCACGGAGCTGACCTGAGCGCCGATTCGGGTCGACTGGCCCAGGTTCCCCTGCACCGCCTGGCCGATGTAGCGGAAGTACTGGATCGGCAGCGGCTGGTCGAAGCCGTACTCGTGGCGGATCTGCGCGAGGACCTGCGGGCTGCGCTCCTCACCGGCCAGGGCCAGTGCGGCGTCGCCGGGCAGCGCGTGCACGCCGGCGAAGACGACCACGCTGGCGATCACCACCGTGATCACAGCGGCGCCGAGTCGCCTGAGCAGATAGGGACCCATCGCGGAGACCTCGTTCCGTGCGCGTGGGGTTGGCGAAGCGAACGGGGCGGGGCCGTGGGGGCGCCCCCCCCCCGGGGGGCGGGCCGCCCGGCCGCCCGCGGGCCGGGCGGGCCCCCCCCCCCCGGGGGGCGGGG
>JBQCIO010000331.1:0-2980 GCA_051953655.1 Motilibacteraceae bacterium | reverse complement strand
CTCCTTTATTTGTTCAAACATTTATCCTATTTCCCCCTCCCCCCCCCGCCCCCGCCCTGCCCTTCGGGCGGGGGGGGCGCTCGGCGTCCTCGCCCTGCTGGGCACGGCGGGCTGCTCCAGCGGGCCCTCCGCACCCCAGTGCGACGGGCCGACGGCACAGGCGGTGAGCGACCTGGCCGACTTCACCGGCTGGCTGCACGCCAACGACGTGCGCGGCGTGGTCGGCGAGGTGGGCTGGCCCGGCGGCACGGACGCACCCCGCTGGAACGAGCTGGCCGGTCGGTGGTTCGACCAGGCGCAGGCCGGGGGGGTGGGCGTCTTCGTCTGGGGAGCGGCCCAGAGCTGGTCCGCCACCTACCCGCTGGCCGTCTACCGCTCCGGGGCGGACGGCCGGCTCGTCCCCGGCCCGCAGGCGCCGCTCGTGGAGCAGCAGCTGACCCGTCCGCAGAGCGCCGCCGCAGCTTCACCCGCCGACGGCGCGGACCTGAGCGGCGTGGACCTGGCCGACGGCTCGTTCGGCGCGGACTTCTCCGACAGCGGGTCGGACTACTCGGCAGCCAACCCCGGCCGGTACGGGCAGGACTACACCTACCCGTCGTCGGATTTCCTGGCCCGGCTGGCGGCGCGCGGCATTCGCGCCGTGCGGCTCGCGGTGATGTGGGAACGGCTGCAGCCGAAGCTCGGACAGGGGCTGGACGACACCGAGGTGACGCGGGTGCGTCAAGTGCTCGAGGACGCACACAAGGCCGGCCTCTCGGTCGTCCTCGACGTCCACAACTACGGCCGTTACGCCGGCAACGGATCCGACGGCCGTCGCCAGGTGTGGCGCCTCGGCGACCCCCAGCTGCCCGTGTCCGCCCTCGCGGACCTGTGGAGCAGGCTGGTGGGCGCCTTCGGCCGCGAGCCGGCGCTGACGGCCTACGACCTGATGAACGAACCGCACGACCTGCCCGGCGGTGCCCGGGCCTGGGAGGCGGCGACGAGGATCGCCGTGGACGCGATCCGCCGCCTGGACCAGCGGCACAGCGTGCTGGTGCCTGGCTACGACTGGTCCCACGCCGCGGACTGGGCGCAGACCCACCCCCGGCCATGGGTAGACGCGGCGGGGGTCGTGTACGAGGCGCACCAGTACTTCGACGCCGACCGCAGCGGCACCTATCGCGAGCCCTACCCCGAGCTCGCCCGCTCCATGTCGCCGGGACCCTGCTCCCCCGCCGCCTGACCCCTGCTGGGCTCCCGGCTCAGGTGAGGCGCCGTCGCTTCGGGTGTGAGCCCTGGTCCCGCAGGGAAGCACTCGCTCCGCCACGAGGAGGTGGGGCATGGTCACAGACGTCGCGCAACCGGTGCGCAGCACGATCCCCGCACGCATCGACCGGCTTCCATGGTCGAGGTTCCACACGCGCATGGTGGTCGCGCTCGGCGTCGCGTGGGTCCTGGACGGCCTGGAGATCACCGTCGCGAGCGCCGTCGCCGGCGTGCTCAACGACAAGTCCACGCTGGGCCTGTCGTCCACCGCGGTCGGCGCCGTCGCCACCGTCTACCTGGCCGGTGAGGTCGTCGGCGCGCTGCTGTTCGGACGGCTATCGGACAAGCTCGGGCGGCGCAACCTGTTCATGGTGACGCTCGGGGTCTATCTGGTCGGCAGCGGCCTGACGGCGCTGACCTTCGGCGGCAGCACGAGTTGGGTCATCTTCCTGTACGCCACCCGGTTCATCGCCGGTATGGGCATCGGCGGCGAGTACGCGGCGATCAACTCCGCGATCGACGAGATGATGCCGGCCCGCTACCGCGGCCGCGTCGACATCGCCGTCAACGGCACCTACTGGGGCGGCGCCATCATCGGCACCCTCGGCTCGCTGCTGCTGCTGAACGTGCTCAGCCCCAGCGTCGGCTGGCGGCTCGGCTTCCTGCTCGGCCCGGTGCTCGGCCTGTTCATCCTGGTCGTCCGGCGGCACCTCCCGGAGAGCCCGCGCTGGCAGGTCATGCACGGCCGCCAGGAGGAGGCGGAGCAGTCCATCTCCTACATCGAGCAGGAGGTGGCCGACGCCGGTCACGACCTCCCGCCGGTGGACGAGACCAAGGCGATCGAGATCAAGCCGACCGACCGGACGGGCTACCTCACCCTGGTGAAGGTGCTCTTCACGCAGTACCCGACGCGGTCGATCCTCGGCGCCACGCTGATGATCACCCAGTCGTTCCTGTACAACGCCATCTTCTTCACCTACACGCTGGTGCTGACCAAGTTCTACGGCGTCAGCTCGTCGATGGCCCCGGTGTTCCTCATCGCCTTCGCGGTCGGCAACCTGACCGGGCCGTTCGTGCTCGGCCACCTCTTCGACACCGTCGGGCGCAAGAAGATGATCGCCGGCACCTACATCCTGTCGGGGATCCTGCTCACCATCACGGCGTGGATGTTCCAGCAGGGCATGCTCAACGCGGTCACCCAGACGATCGCCTGGTGCGTCATCTTCTTCTTCGCATCGGCCGGCGCGAGTGCCGCGTACCTCACGGTGAGCGAGATCTTCCCGCTCGAGGTGCGTGCGCAGGCCATCGCGGTGTTCTTCGCGATCGCCCAGTGCTTCGGCGCCCTGGGCCCGGTCGTCTACGGCAACCTCATCGGCGACGGCAGCGACCCGAACCGGCTGTTCGTCGGCTACCTCATCGGCGCCGGCGTCATGATCGTCGGCGGGATCGTCGAGATCGTGCTCGGCATCGCTGCCGAGGGCCGCTCGCTCGAGGAGGTCGCCTCGCCGCTGTCCGCGGTGCGCCAGCGCGCCGGAGACATGGTGGACCTGCGCGGCTCGCGCACCTCGGTGCAGGGCGGAGGCGCCTGACCCCCGCTGCACAGTCCGGGCGACCGGACGAACCCCTCCACGCGCCCGCGGGCCCGCCCGCGGCCGGGGCCGGGGGGGGGCGGGGCCCCCCACCCCCCCCGGGCGCGTGGGGGGGCGTCCCCCAAACCCGGGACCCCGGCACCCCC
>JBQCIO010000330.1:0-3409 GCA_051953655.1 Motilibacteraceae bacterium | reverse complement strand
TTGCGGGGGGTCCCGTGTTGTTTTGGGGCCGGCGGTGCCGGCTGGGCGTCGGGTTTCGGGGGGGGGCGGGACCCCCGTCGCCGTGCGAGCGGTCAGGCGGCGACCTCGCCGGCCGCGCCGACGACGCTGGTGGCGAGGGTGCCGCGCTCCACCCGCAGCACGTGCTGCTGGGGCAGCGCGGCCCAGGCCGGCTCGGACTGCTCGTAGCCGGTGGAGGAGACGACGACGGAGCCGGGCTCGCGGCGGTAGCGGATCGGGAAGTAGTCCGGGCCGTGCTTGAGCGAGGGCGCCGACTGGGGGTCGTGGTCGGCGAAGGCGTAGAGCGCTCCCTGCGTCAGCAGCATCGCGTTCAGGCCGCTGATCGTGGTGCGGGCGCGCAGCTCGGCGGCGGTGGTGATGAGGGCCTCGGCCGGGTCCATCGAGCGCAGGGCGGTGAGCACGGCGCGGAAGTAGGCCTCGCTGTCGGTGGTCCCCTCCACGCCGCTGCCCTCGACGCCGGGGCGCAGGTCCGGTGCCACCAGGTCCCATATCGCGTCCACCGGCTCGGCCGAGCCGTTGTGCGCGAAGGCGACGCCGTCGTGCACGAACGGGTGGGTGTTGCCCTGGCAGACCTCGAGGTCGCCGCTGGCCCAGCGCAGGTGCAGCAGGCCGGCGTCGGTGGTCATCGCCTCGACGGCCTGCCCGAAGCCGCCGTCCAGCCCGGCCCGCTCGGGGGCCTTGGCGACCCGCACCTCGTCAGCCGACGCGCCGCGCGCGGCCACCCCCCATCCGTCCTGGTGGAACGAGGACAGCGCCGCGAAGGCGGGCAGCACGTCGTGCAGGGTGGCGGACAGGGGGGCGGGATCGGTCGAGACGACGGCCAGCAGACGACACACGATGCTCTTCTTCTTCCATTGTCAGCTGTTGTTCGGGAACTGACGGACCTACGCGTCCAGCCGCACCGGCAGCTCGCCGCGTTCGGGCTCGGGCGCCCGGGAGACGGTACGCCCTGCCCGGACCCTGCCCTGCCGGCGCTCCACCAGACCTGCCAGCTGGGACAGGGCGCCGTTGGCGAGCACGAAGACGACCGCGACCACGAGGAAGGTCTGCACGAGAGTGGCGGTGTACTCCCCCAGCGTCTGGCCCTGCTTGAGCAGCTCGGGATAGCTGACGACGTAGCCGAGCGTGGTGTCCTTGAGGATGCTCACCAGCGAGGTGACCAGGGCCGGCAGCAGCCGGCGGACCACCTGCGGCAGCACCACGATCCGCATGGTCTGCCAGTAGGTGAGGCCGATGCTGAACGCCGCCTCGCTCTGGCCGCGCTCGAGCGCGAGCACGCCGGCCCGGAACACCTCCGCGGTGGAGGCCGAGGCGGAGATGACGATCGGCACCACCAGCTGCCAGAACAGCGGCAGCGTCACCCCGGCCCGCGGGAGCACCAGGAGGAACACGTAGATGAGCAGGAGCACCGGCAGCGCGCGGAAGACCTCGGTGTAGACCGCGGCCGGCCAGCTGACGAGCCGGTGGCGGGCCAGCCGGGCCAGGGCGACCAGGGCCCCGAGCGGGAAGGCGAGCAGCGCGCTCACGGCCGTGGCCTGCAGCGTGCGCAGCAGCCCGGTGAGCAGGAACCGCTGGATGGGCCAGGTGGTGAACGGCTGCCACTTGGCCGCGGCCAGCTGGCCGTGCGCGGCGAACTGCCGCATCGCCAGCCAGACCAGCACGACCACCAGCAGACCGACGACGGCGGTGGCGACGTGGGTGCGCCGGCGTCCCTTGGGCCCGAGGACGTCGAAGAGGACGTCGTCGCCGCCGGAACGGGCGCTCATCGCCGCACCCGCAGGGCCCGCTCCAGCCGGCCGCCGGCCAGCCCGCCGCCCAGGGTGACCGCGACGTAGAGCAGCGCGGCCAGGCCGAAGGTGAGCAGCGGCTCGTCGTACTGCAGGTCCAGGGACTCGGTCTTGTTCGTCATCTCCGGAACGCCGACCGCGGCGACCAGCGAGGTGCCGAGCACGACACCGATGAACACGTTGACCAGCGGCTGCACCATGCTGCGGAACGCCTGCGGGAGCACGACATGGCGCAGGGACTGGGTGAACGTGAGCCCCACCGCGCGGGCGGCCTCGGCCTGGCCCAGCGGCACGGTGCGGATGCCCGCGCGCACCGTCTCGCAGACGAACGCCGAGGCGTAGAGCGCGATGCACGTGACCGCGGTCCAGAACAGCGAGTAGCGCAGTCCCACCTCCGGCAGGCCGAACACGAACAGCACGAGCAGGACCAGCAGCGGCACGTTGCGCAGCACGCCCACCCAGACGGCTCCGACAGCGCGTAGGGGCGGCACCGGGCTGATCCGGAACACGGCCCCCACGGTGCCGAGCACCAGCGCTCCGACGAAGCCCAGCACGGACAGCTCGAGGGTCACGACCAGACCCTCGAGCAGCCCGGGCAGAAGGTTGCCGACCATGATGTGCTCAGCCGCTCTGGACGACGGCCTCAGGAGCCCTCGACCGAGCCGATCTGCGGCGCCTGCGGGGCGTCACCCTGGACGACCGTGCCGATGGTGGCCTTCCACAGCTGCGCCCACAGGCCGGACTTCTCGATCTGCTGCAGCCAGTCGTCGACGAACTTCTTCATCTCCGGGTTCTGCTTGGGCGTGCCGATGCCGTAGGGCTCCTGGGTGAACGGCTGCCCGACCACGGTGACGTCCTGGTTCTTGGCCGCGTCGCCGAGCAGGATGCCCTGGTCCAGCACATAGGCGTCGGCGCGCCCCTGCTGCACCGCCTGGACGCACTCGTTGTTCTGCTGGAACAGCGTCACGTTGGCCTGCGGGGCGAACTTCTTGATGGCGTTGGCCGCGGTGGAGTTGCCCTCGGTGGCGACCTTCTTGCCGTTGAGGTCTTCGACGGTCTTGATGGGCGAGCCCTTCTTCACCAGGATCGCGTCGCCGGAGGAGTAGTACGGGCCGGCGAAGTCCACCTTCTCCGCCCGCTTGGGGGTGATGGTGTAGGTGGCGAAGACGGTGTCCACCGACCCGTTCTGCAGCAGGGCCTCGCGGGTGTCCACGCTCACCTGGGTCAGCTTCGTCTTGGGCTGCCCGGTGATGTACTTCGCGAGCATCATCGACAGGTCCGCGTCGAACCCGCTGACCTGGCCGTTGAGCGGGTTCTTCAGACTGAACAGCGGCGCGCTGTCGGTGCCGCCCACGTTGAGCACGCCGCGCTTCTTGATCTCGGCCATCAGCGAGCCGGCCGGGATGGCCGAGTCCGGGGCCACCGGGGCGGCGTCGAGCACCTTCTGGATGGCGGCGGCGTCGCCGATGCCGGCCGCGCCCCCCGGGGCGGCCGAGGCGCCGCCGCCCCCACCGCTGCCGCCGCCCGGGACCGCGGCGCTGCTGCCTCCGCCCCCGCAGGCGGCGGTGAGGGCGAGCACGGAG
>JBQCIO010000329.1:0-6010 GCA_051953655.1 Motilibacteraceae bacterium | reverse complement strand
ACGAGGTGGCCGTCGAAGTCGGTCGGGGGGAGCGCGAGGGGCCGGAGTAGGCGGCGGCCGATGGCGTCGTGGGCGCGCTGCTCGGAGTCTGGCTCGCCGTGGCTGTGGGAGCAGCCGTGGGTGCGGGCGTCGCGCCCGCGGGCCCGCAGGCGGCCTGGACGGCCGCGTTCGCGGCCCGGGCGGCGGAGAGGGTCTGGTCGGCCGCCTCCTGGGCGCCGAGCACCGCCTGCTGGGCGGCCGTGATCCGGGCCGTCGACGCGCTGCCGCTGGTGCCGGCCGAACGGCCACCCGAGGCCGACGCCCCGCTGCCGGAGCCCGAGGCTGTGCTGCCGGCGGCTGCGGCGGTCTGCGCCGACTCGTCGGCGGCCAGCTGGGTCTCCGCCTGCGCTACCCGGACCTGCGCCGAGGTGACCGCGGTCCGCAGCGCCGTCGGGTCGAGGCGGGCCAGGACCTCGCCGGCGGTGACCTGCTGCCCGACGTGCACCGTGACCGCCGTGACCGTCCCGGACACCGGGAACGCCACCGCCGCGTCCTGCACCGCCTCCAGGGCGCCGCTCAGGCTCAGCATCTGCTCCACGTCGCCCGCGGCGGCCGGCGCCGTGCGGTAGCGAGGACCACCACCGCGGCCGGCGGCCACCGCGGCGGTCGCGCCGCCGACGACGGCGAGCGCCACCACCGCGCCGACGCCGGCGCGCACGGCCCGCCGGCGAGACCTGGCCCGGCGCCCGCCGGCACGGGGAACCGTGGTCCGGTCAGGCATTCGTGCCGCCGCCCTGAGCCTGACCGCCGCCCCCCTGCCCCCGGAAACCTCGGAAGCCACCGAAGCCACCGGTGGTGCACGCGCCGCCGACCGGCTGGCTCACCGTGATGCTCCGTGCGGTCACCGCGCCGGTGTCGTCGGCCGGGCCGACCGCCGCCACGCACACGCCGACCGTGGCCGCGCTCGAGGTCGCCGCGACGGTCTGGGTCCAGGTGGTCGCCGACGTCGTCGTCACCTGCACGGTGCTGGTCTCGGGGCTGCTGGTCTCGGGCGTGCTGGTGGTCGAGGGGGCGGTGCCGGGGGTGGCCGAGCCGGCCGCCGGGCCGCGGCGGGTCTCCTCGACGCTGAAGCCGCTGCCGCTGACCGCGGTGACCTTGCCGGTGGCCCCGAACGCGGCGAAGCCGCCGAAGCCGCGCCCGCCCGGCCGGTTCCCTTGTCCACCGCCCTGGCCGTCGGGGGTGGACCCGGGCCGCGGCGAGGCGGTGCCGCGGTTCCGCCCGCCACCGGAGCCGGCACCGAACCCGCCGGCGGGACCGCCGCCGGGACCGCACTGCCCACCCTGGGCGGGGCTGATCTCCACGCTGCGCGCCGGGATCGGTCCGGTCGGGGCCGCGGGCGCGCCGCCGGCCGACGGGGTCGTGGGACGCGCGGTCGGCGCCGCGGTGGAGACCACGACCACGCAGTCGCCGACGGCCAGCGCGGAGGCGCCCACGGTCCTCACCTGCCGCCAGGTGGTCGAGGAGGTGAAGGTGACCGCGGTCTGCCCGGTGCGCGGGTCCTGCACCTGCAGGGTGGATCCGGTGACGTCCGCGACCAGGCCGGACGCGCCGCCGAACCCGCTCGCTCCACCGGGGCCGCCGGAGCCGCCACCGCGACCTTGGCCGGAGCCCTGGGTGGGCGCGGGCGTTGCCCCGGAGGCCGCGGTCGTCGACGCCGGCCCGCATCCGGCCAGCGTCAGCGCGGCGAGCGCGAGCGCGGCGGCCGGGAGGGTGCCGGCGGCGAGGGACCGGCGGTGCACGGCGGCCGGCGGGATGGCTGGGAACACGTCGATCACTCCGAGCGAAGGGCGTCGATGGGGGCGAGGCGGGCGGCGCGACCGGCCGGGTAGACGCCGAAG
The DNA here is from genome assembly GCA_051953655.1 of Motilibacteraceae bacterium. Lineage (GTDB taxonomy): Bacteria > Actinomycetota > Actinomycetes > Motilibacterales > Motilibacteraceae > JBQCHF01. The sequence continues at coordinate 4,133 of JBQCIO010000329.1, read as the reverse complement.
GCGATCCCGATCGCGAGCGCGACGGCGATGGCGATGGCCGCCACCGGCAGCGAGAGGGCGACCGGCTGGCTCACCAGGTGCGGCAGCAACCGGGCTCCGACGACACCGAGGAGGACGCCGAGGACACCTCCGGCGAGGCCGAGGACCGAGGCCTCCACGAGGAACTGACGCCGCACGGCGGACGGGGTGGCGCCCAGCGCCTTGCGCAGGCCGATCTCGCGGACCCGCTCGGTCACCGAGACCAGCATGATGTTCATGACCCCGATGCCACCGACGAGCAGCGAGATGCCGGCGATGCCGGCGAGCAGCACGGTCAGGGTGCGGTCCACGCTGGTGGCCGCCGAGACGATCGACTGCTGGGTGGTGACGGTGAAGTCGGCGTCGGCCGGCGTCGTGATGCCGTGCAGCGCGAGCAGCTCGGAGTCCACCTCCTGGTAGGCGGCCGACAGCGTGTCGGAGCCGGTCGCCTCGACGTAGACCGTGCTCACCGCGTCCCGGGCCGAGCCGCCGAGCAGCCGCTGGGCGGCGGTGCTCAGCGGGACCAGCACCGTGTCGTCCTCGTTGCTGGCGGCCGAGGATCCGGCCGGGTCGAGCACCCCCACCACGGTGAACGGCAGCGTCCCGACGGTGACGGTCTGGCCCACCGGGTCGCGCTGCCCGAACAGCTCCCCGGCCGTCGTCGGCCCGAGGACCGCCACGGTGGCGGCGGTGGACAGGTCCCGGTCGGTGAGGAACCGGCCGGTCGCCACCGAGCGGTTGCGCACGCTCAGCCAGGCGGGGGTGGCGCCCACCGTCGAAGAGGTCCAGGTCGTCACGGCTGTGCTGGTCCCCGCGGTCAGCTGCTGCGACCGGGACACCGTGGGGGCGACCCCGGCGACGTCGGGCGCCACGACCGGCGAGGCGAGCGCGGCCGCGTCGGCCCGGGTGAGCGTGGTGGCCGAACCGAGCCCGCCGCGCACGCCGGTGCTCGACGTCGTCGAGCCCGGCGTGACGATGAGCAGGTTGGAGCCGAGCGCGTCGATCTGCTGGCGCACCTGCTGCTGCGCCCCCTGGCCCAGGCCCACGGTGAGGATGACCGCGGCGATGCCGATGAGGATGCCGAGCATCGTCAGCGCCGAGCGCAGCCGGTGCGCCCGGACCGCCGAGAGCCCGGTCCGGAAGGTCTCCAGCCAGGTCACCTGACACCGCCGCTCGACCGGCTGCCGGCGTGCGTCTCCGGCTGGTCGGCCAGCAGCCCGTCCCGGATGCGGATGATCCGCCCGGCGGCCGCCGCCACGTCCTGCTCGTGGGTGATCAGCACGATGGTGCGCCCGGCGTCGTGGAGCTCGGCGAAGAGCCCGAGCACGTCGGCGGTGGCCGTGCTGTCCAGGTTGCCGGTCGGCTCGTCGGCCAGGACCAGCGCCGGGTCGGTGACCAGCGCCCGGGCCACGGCCACCCGCTGCTGCTGGCCGCCGGAGAGCTCACCGGGCCGGTGCTCGACCCGGTCGCCCAGGCCCACCCGCTCCAGCGCCTCGTGCGCGCGGCGGCGCCGCTCGCCCGGTGCGATGCCGGCATAGCAGAGCGGCAGCTCGACGTTCCGCCAGGCCGAGAGGCTGGGCAGCAGGTTGAACTGCTGGAAGACGAACCCGATGCTCCGGTTGCGCACGGCGGCGAGCTCGTCCTCGTCCATCGCCGCGACGTCCTCGCCGTCGAGCAGGTAGCTGCCGGCGGTGGGCACGTCCAGACAGCCGAGGATGTGCATCAGCGTGGACTTCCCCGAGCCGGACGGGCCCATGACCGCCACGTACTCGCCCTGCTGCACCCGCAGGGTGATGCCGCGCAGCGCCTCCACCTCGAGCGAGCCGGTGCGGTAGGTCTTGCGGACGTCGGTCAGGTCGAGCACCGCTCGGGGACCCTCGAGCAGGTCGGCCCCGCCGGCGGCCGTGGTGCTGGTCACTGGTTCCCGCCGTTGCCTCGCTGGCCGCCGCCGTTGCCGCCGCGCTGGAAGCCGCCGGCGCCGCCGAAGCCACCACCCCCGAAGCCGCCACCGAGGTTGCCGGCCCCGAACCCGCCGCCGCCGACCCCGCCGCGGCCAGCGCCCTGCCCGGCACCGCCGGTCCCGTTGGTCCGGCCGGGGAAGGTGAAGGTGGTGTAGACGACGTTCTCGCCCTGCTGCAGGCCGCTCAGGACCTGCGTCATGCCGTTCACCGTGTCGCCCACCTGCACCGGCCGGCTCGAGCGCTGCCCGTCGCTGTCGACGGTGACGCTGGCCGACGACCCGTCGTAGTGCACCGCCTGGGACGGCACCTCGAGGACGTTCTGCAGCTGCTTCACGACGACGTCGACGGTGGCGCTGGAGCCGCCGTAGAGACCGGTCTGGGTGCCGGTGACGTCGATGACCACCGGGAACTGCGGGCTGCCGCTGCTGGTCGTGGGCACCAGCCCGACCGACGTCACCGTGCCGAAGTAGGTCTTGCTGTCCCCGCTGGGGCTGACCACCGCCTGCAGGCCCGCCTTGAGCCGGCTCACCGTGCTCGCATCGGCGCCCGCGTTCACCACGAAGCGCCCGGTGGAGACGACCACCACCTGGGCGGTGGCGGCGCCGGACGAGCTCGCCCCGCCGCCAGCGGATCCCGGGCCGCCGGCGCCGCCCGACGCGCCCCCCGAGACCTGCTGCCCGACCGTGAGGTCGACCGCCGTCACGGTGCCGTCGATCGGCGAGGTGAGCGAAGCGCCGGCGAGCGCCGTCTGCGCGTCGGCCAGCTGGGCCTGGGCCGCGGTGAGCGCGGCCGCGTCGGCGGCCTTCTGGGTGTCGGTCGCGGTCGTCGACGACGCGTCGTCGGAGACCCGCGCCTGGTCGTTCGCCACCGTCGCCTGGGCGCTGGCCACCGCCGCGCGCAGCGAGGCCGAGTCGATGGTGGCCAGCTGCTGGCCCTTGACCACCTTCTGCCCGGCGCTCACCGCGACCGAGATCACCCGACCGGAGGCGCCGAAGCTCAGGTCCTCCTCGTCAGCAGGTGCCACGGTGCCGGACATCGAGACGGTCTGGCGGAGGGTGCCGAGGCTCGCCGCGACCACCCGGGTGGTCTGCTGCGGGCCGACGGACGCGGCGCTGGTCGAGCCGCGCGTGCGGGCGTAGGCGGCGCTCCCGCCGACGGCGAGCACCGCGACGGCGAGGGAGGCCGCGACCGTGGCGTTGCGGCGGTCGCGCAGGGAGGGGAAGGAGGGCACAGAGACTCCGGACGAGGCGGGGACCCCGCAGTGCGGGGACTTCCGCAGCGGCGAGGCTCGCCGAAGCGTGGCGGCCCCGACTCAGACCCACCTGCCCGCAACCTGTGAGCAGCCTGAGACCGCGCAGGCGGTCCGCCCCCGTGCCCGCCGTCCGGGGCGGTCAGCGCAGCCCGACCGCGTCCTGCTGCCAGAAGACGTCGGGGTAGACCAGTGCTCCCCGCACGGCCTCAGCGTCGTAGGGCGCGAGCACCGCGACCTGGAAGGCCGCCGGGGGGATCCGGACCGACGGCGGGGTGAAGCCGAGCTCGCCTCCGGGCCGGAAGCCGAGCCGCGGGTAGTAGGTGGGGCTGCCCTCGAGGAACACCAGCGGGTGCCCCAGCCGACGCAGGTCCTCCAGCGCCCCGCGGACCAGCGCCTGCCCGACGCCGCGGCGCTGCCGGTCCGGCCGGCCCGAGAGCGGGCTGAGCACCAGCACCTCCACCAGCGCCGCGGCCGCGTCCACCCAGCCCCGGGTGAAGGAGACGTGCCCGACCACCTGCTCCACCCCCGCGTGGTCGTCCTCGACGGCCACATAGGCAAGACCCCGCCAGGAGTCGTGCGCCCGGAGCGCATCGACCAGCCCGTCGTGCCGCCCGCCGAACGCCGCGCGCACCACCTCGCGCACCGCGCCGACGTCCTCCGGCCGCTCGCGCCGCACCCGCACCATCGCCACCACCGACGCGCTCCCTCGCCTCCCGACGTCCCCCGCCGCCCCTGCCGTGATCATGCAGAGAAGGTGAAGTGATCGGCGGCCTCTAGCGGTGGATGCAACACCCTGTGCTCTGGAGGTGGGTGTTGTGGCTGCACGGTTGAGTCTGGCTGAGCGTGAGGAGATCGCGCTGGGTCGGGCGGCGGATTTGTCCATTCGGAAGATCGCCGCACTG
>JBQCIO010000328.1:0-16521 GCA_051953655.1 Motilibacteraceae bacterium | reverse complement strand
TCGCCTCGGCCGCCGCCGCCGGGCTCATCCCGGCCCGGACCCGCTCCCAGAACAACCGCTCCACGTGCTTGGGGAACCTCGGACGACCAGCCACAACACCCTCCATCGCTAGAGGTGTTGCGTCACTCCCTGGAACCCGAGTGCCCCCGACCCAATGGCTTCGATCGTGGTCAGGCAGTTGCCGCTCGTGCGGACAGCCGGAGTCCAGGGGAGGGTCGACGAGCGGCCTGCGCGAGCGCGCCACGCACCTCCGCCACGATCCGCGGTCCGTTCTCCCTGATGTCCGACGGCGCAGCGGGCACCACGATCACCCCGGCCTTGGCGAACCGCCGTTGCCTGGCCTGGGTCTTCCGGTAGTCGGCGGGGGACAGGTGCCACTCCATGCTGTCGATCTCGAGGACGACGCCGAGCTCCAGCCAGCAGGCGTCGGGCCGTCCGAGCCAGGTTCCGTCGCGGGTGTAGACGTCCTCGTTCCATACCGGCTCGGGCAGGCGGTGCCGACGGAGCAGATCCCTCGCTTCTCCCTCGCTCACCGAGCGGACGCCGGCGACGATCTCCTTGAGCACGCTGCGCGGCAGCGCGGTACCGCGGGTCGTGCAGGCCCGCAGCTCTGCGGCGAGGTCCATCGGTGTGACCAGTTGTCGTTGTACGGCCTCGGCGATGAGCGCGCGGACGGCCCGCAGGTCGCGCAGGCGGCGAACGGCGTCGATGACCGACCGGGCCGGCGGGGCGCAGGGGAGCCGGTCGACCGATCTGTGGTCTGGAAGGCGCCGGGTCCGCTCGACCAGCGTGGAGGAGGTGCTGGCCCGTCGTCGGCCGTGCGGCACCAGAACGTGAACGGGCCCCGCCGTCGGTGCGGTCCTCAAACCGTAAAGGCGGCAGGCCGTCGCGCCGGTGAACATGCTCCCGCCGCCGCAGTAGAGCAGCGCGGCCTGGCGCCGGTTGGCTGCCGTGGGTTGGCCGGAGGTCAGCAGGAGGACCCCCGGTTCGAGCCGCTGCCAGGTGCCGCCCGGGCGAGCCCGCCAGCTGACGGTCGAGCGCGGGAGCCCGAGACGGTCCAGGTCACTGTTGCGCACGACCCCGCCGCGCTGAGCGGCGAGGACGTCGAGGGCGTAGGAGTCGAACGGGCGACGACGCGGCATGAGCGCAGCCTGCGCCAGAACGGGAGTCGGCCGCGAAGGCTTGTCCACAGCGAAGATCATCCGCGTTGGGTGAGGGTGCCCCGGAACCGAACCGATTGGCTCTGGGGCACCCTCACCCAATCACTTCGATCGTGGTCCGGCCGGCGCCGGCTCAGTCCAGGGCGAGGGTGCGCAGCACCAGGCGGGCGGCGTCGCCGCCGGCCTCCTCGGCCACGGCGAGGGCGCGGGGCACGTCGAGGTCGTCGACCAGGGCGTCGACGACGGCCCGGGCGGCGCCGTCGGGGGCGGCGGGCCGGCCGGCCGCGGCGTAGAGGCGCTCGAGTCGGCCCTCGGACTCCGACAGGGCGTCGGAGGAGTAGTCCCACGGCGCGGCCCAGTGCCGGTCCAGCAGCAGCAGGCGCAGGGCGGCGGGGGAGGTGCCGGCGAGGACGTCGGCCACCAGGACCAGGTTGCCGGTCGACTTGGCCATCTTCGCCGCGCCCACCGAGACGGTGCCGACGTGCAGGCGGGCGCGGGCGAAGCCGGCACCGAGCACGGCCTCCACCATGGCGGCCTGGTAGGCGTGGTGCGGGTAGGCGAGGTCGGCGCCGCCGACGAGGACGTCGACCCGCTCGCCCAGCGTGGCCACGGCCATCGCCGCGCACTCGGCGTGCCATCCGGGCCGGCCCCAGCCCCAGGGGCTCGGCCAGGCCGGGTCGGTGGGGCCGGAGGGCTGCCACACCGGGACGTCGAACGGGTCGTCGCGCAGCGGGTCGTCCGGACGGTCGCCATAGGCGGCCGAGAGGGCGTGCGCCTGGTCCACGCCCAGCCCCGCGGCCACCGGCACCTGCGCGCCGCGGAAGTAGACGTGCCCGTCGCGCTCGTAGGCGGCGCCGACGGCCAGCAGCGCGGCGGCCAGCTGCACCACGTGCTGCACGTGGTGACGGGCCCGCGGGGCGTGGGTGGGCTTGCGCACCCGCAGCGCGGCCATGTCCCGGTCGAACAGGTACTCCTGGCTCAGCGCGAACTCGTCGTAGGGCCAGCCGCGCACGTCGGCGGCGCGGGTGAGGACGTCGTCGACGTCGGTCACGTTGCGCGCCGACTCCACCTCCACCCCGGCCAGGCGCGCCACTGCGCCGGCAGCGTCGGCCCAGACGAAGGTGGCCGCGTGCCCGAGGTGCGTCACGTCGTACGGCGTGATGCCGCAGACGTAGAAGCGCGCCGGGCCGACGAGCGGGAGCGGGTGCCCGGCCAGCCGGAACCGCGCGGCGTCGGTGGGCGGCAGGTCCGCGATCGGTGGGCGGGAGGGGAGCTGGGCGGCGTCCATGGCGTCATCATGCCGGGCCGCGACGCCCGCGCAGCGCGGGACGGGGTCAGCGGACCGCCGGTCGGGAGCACCCGCCGGGCTGCTGCCGGTTTCCCCGCGCGGACGGCGGCAACCACTCCTGTCACGGGGAGCGGAGCACCGCGGCGGACGGGCCGTACGTCGGGCCGTCCCCGACCAGTCTCGATCGCTCTGACGCAGGAGGCGGTATGGACAGGCGCAGGACCGGCGTGCTCCTCGCGACCAGCGGCACCCTGGCCGGTGCGCTGCTCGCCCGGCGGGCCAGGCTGGGCAACCAGTCCGGCAACCAGTCCGGCAACCAGCCGGAGGAGCAGACCGGGGGCGGGCCCACCCCGCTGACCGCCGGCGGCGGGGCCGGCCGCCGCGCACGCCCCCAGCACCGCTCCGGCGGCCTGGCCGGCGCCTGGCGGCGGCGCCCGCGCTCGTTCGGCTGGCGCTCGCACACCCCGGTGCCCGGCGCCTCCTCGCGCTCGGTCGTGCCGGTGCGCGCCGGTGCCCCGGCCGGCATCTTCGCCCCGGCCAACGCCCACCCGGAGAGCTGACCTGGCGTACGAGGCCGCTCAGGCTCCGGCGGCCTGCCCGATCAGGTCGCGCCCGGCCATCAGCGCGGTGGACAGCTCGGTCCACGCGCGCAGGTGCCCCGGGCTGCCGGGGGAGTGCACGGCCGCGGCGTGCAGGCGCTGGTGCGCCAGCCGCAGCGGGTGCTCGCGGCCGTCGCGCACCTGGCCCAGGTGGGCGGCGAGCAGGCAGGGGTCCTCCACCGCGTGCCGGCGCAGCGGGTGCCGCGCCGGGAAGGTGGCCAGCCGGGTCTCCCACGCCAGGTGCGCCGCCAGGGCGCCCAGCCGGGTCTGCGGCAACGTGTGGTCGACCTCCAGACGGAAGCCACGGGCCCAGGCGAGCACCCGGTCCTCCGGCATCGGTCGGCTGATCCCGTAGCCCTGCCCGGCATCGGCCCCCAGGTAGGCGGCGGCCTCGATCAGCCCGGCGGACTCCAGGCCCTCCACCACCACCCGGATGCCCCGGCTGTGGGCCAGGCTGGTGATCGGCTGGACGAAGCTCAGCGCGTCGCGCGGGTCGCCCTCGGCGCCCCGGACCAGCTGCTGGTCCACCTTCACCTCGTCGAAGGGCATCGTCCGCAGCCGCAGCAGGGAGCTGTGCCCGGCGCCGAGGTCGTCCTCGGCCAGGTGCACGCCCAGGGCCGCGAGCCCGCGCAGGATCCGGCCGCGGCGCGGGCCCTCGACGTCGACGCTGCCGGTCTCGAGCAGCTCCAGGGTGAGCCGGTGCGGCTCCACCCGGTGCCGCTGGAGGGCGTCGGACACCGCGTGCAGGTAGCGCTCGTCGCTCAGCGCCATGGGCGGCAGGTTGAGCGAGACCCCGGTGCGCAGTCCGGCGGTGTCCCAGCGCCGCAGCGCCGGCAGCGCCTGGTCCAGGCCGAGGCGGAACAGCAGGAGCAGGTCGTCCTCGCCGAGCGCGGGCAGGAACGCGGCTGGCGGCACCACGTCGCCGGGCGTGCCGAGGCGGGCCAGCGCCTCGAGCTTGACCAGCCGGCCGCTCGCGAGGTCGACCACCGGCTGGTAGTGCAGGACGACCTCGCCGGCGTGCAGCCGGCGCTGGTGCGCTGTCCGGTCGGCGAAGGAGGTGACCGCCGAGGCCACCACCGGGCTGGTCTCCAGCCGCACCAGCGCCTGCTCGACGACCTGGCGGAGCTGCACCAGGAAGGTGGAGCGGGCCGCGGAGGAGAAGTAGCCCGGGTGCGCGGCGTAGAGGGCGAGCAGGGCGCGCGGGCGGCCGTCGGCGTCGGTGAGCGGGACCGCGGCGCTCGAGCGCAGACCGTAGCGGCGGCCGACGCCGTGCCACGGGCCGGTCGTCGGGTCGGTGAGGTAGCTGTCCGAGCGCTCGATCGCGCCCGACCGCCACGCCCGGCCGGCCGGCCCCAGGCCGGTCACCGTCTGGTCCCCGGTGGTCATCGGTGGCCCGTCGGTCGAGGATGCTGTCTCCCCGGCGACGGCCCGGGCCGCCACCGGTCCGGCGCTCACCAGGAAGCCGGCCGCGCCCTCGCCGGCGCCCAGCTCGAACAGGAAGCGCCCCTCCTCGTCCGGGCGGCCGAACAGGCAGCCGCGGATGCCCGGGAGCGTGACCAGCGCGTCGAGCACGCCCTGCGCGAGGTCGCGGACGGTGCCGGCCGCGGAGACGACCCGCGCGATCTCGACGGCCAGCTCGCTCTGCTCGGCGTGCACGTCGCGGTAGCCGCGCAGGGCGCCGGTGAGGTCGTCGAGCAGCCGCCGGCCGACGACGCCGCGCACGTCGGCGAGCTGGTCGTGGGCCGCCGCCTGCAGGGCGCCGACCACCGCCTCCTGGTAGTCGCCCACCGCATGGGCGTACCAGTCCAGCTCCACACCGACGAGGGAGTGCACCCGACCGACCTGCCGGCCGCGCTCGAGCACCCGCTCGCGCTCGGCCTGCGGGTCCAGCAGGCCGCGAAGGTGCTCGCGCTGGCGCTCCACGAGGTGGGCGAACTCGGGCCGGGTGAGCCGGGCGAGCACCTGGGCCACGTCCTGCTGCTCGGAGAGGGTGCCGTAGAAGCGCTCGATGAAGCCGTCGACCTGGGCGTCCACCTGCGGTGCGACCCGGGCCAGCAGGCGCGCCGCCACCGGGCCGTACGCGGCCGGGATGGCGCCCGCCGTCGCCGGGGCAGGGGTCGACGCCTGGGTGCTCTCGTGCACGCCGCCTCCTGCCGTGCGCTCGGCCTCCCCGCCCGTTGGAGGTTCGGCAGTCCATGGCCGGACTTGACCGGTCCGTGCCCGGTGCTTGGTGTCCGTCGGCCCGCTCCTCAGCGCGGCAGCGCGGACGCCATCCGGCCCACGATCTCATCCAGGAGCGGATGCGGCACGGCTGTCGTGAGGCGCACGTGCCCGGCGCCGTCCGGACCGAAGTCCGTCCCGGCGCCGAGCGAGACGCGGCCGCGCTCGAGGAAGCGGGCGGCCGGCTCGCTGCCGGGAGGCGTCCCGTCGGAGGCGTCGATCGGCAGCCCGCGGCAGTCCAGCCAGGCGAGGTAGGTGCCCTCGGGGCGGTGCCAGCGGACCTGCGGCAGCCGGTGCGCCAGCAGGTGCTCGAGCCGGTCCAGGCCGGCGTCGAGGTAGGCGCGCAGGTCCTCCAACCACGCCCGGCCGTCGTCCAGCGCGGCCTCGGTGGCGAGCTGCCCGAACAGCGAGGCGCCGAGGGTGACCTCGTGCGGCACCGTCGCCAGCAGCTCCCGGCCGCCGTCGGGCCCACCGAGCAGCAGCGCGCACTTCAGCCCGGCCAGGTTCCAGGCCTTCGACGCCGAGACGAGGGTGACGGCCCGCCGCGCGGCCGGGTGGTCGAGCGCCGCGAACGGGGTGAACGCGACCCCCACGCGGGTCAGCGGTGCGTGGATCTCGTCGGCCACCACGAGCACCCCGTGTCGCTCGGCCAGCTCGGCCACCGCCAGCAGCTCGGCGGGGCGCAGCACGGTGCCGGTGGGGTTCTGCGGGTTGCACAGCAGGTGCACGTGGGCGCCCGCCCGGTAGGCGGCCTCGACGGCGTCGAGGTCGGGCACGTGCCGCCCGTCGTCGTCCCGGGCCATCGGCACCCGCACCATGGGCCGCCCGGTGGCGGCGAGCACGTCGACGAAGGGCGGATAGCAGGGGGAGTCGACGACCACCGGGGCCCTGGCGGGGGAGACCGCCGCCAGGACCGCCTCGAGCCCGCGCACCACGTCGGGCACCACCAGCGCGAGCGAGGGGTCCAGCTGCTGCCCCCAGGCGTCGTGCGCCCAGCGCGCCCAGGCCTCCTGCGTGCGCAGCCCGAACGGGTCCATGTAGCCGGTGTCCGAGCGCCGCACCGCCGAGAGCAGCGCGTCCTGCACGGCACCGGCCAGCGGCAGGTCCATCTCGGCCACCCACGCCGGGAGGACGTCGGCCGGGTCCCGGCGCCACTTCGCGCTGCGCCGGGCCCGAAGCTGCTCCAGGGCTAACCGGTCCCAGTCCTCGTGCGCGGCCATCCCGGCAGGTTACGCGCGGGCGGGATCGCCGCCGGGCCCGCGTCGAGGGGACCGAGACACGCGCCGGCCGGCCTGGCTAGAGACCGGCGACGCTTCCGCAGGTGATCGTGCCGTTGACGACGATCGAGTCCACCGTCTGGTCGCTCGGGCCCAGCGTCAGGCCGCTCACCGTCGCCGTCCAGGTGCCGCCGGAGCGCTGACCGGTGATGCCGGAGCCGTTGGCCTGGACGAAGCCGTGGTTGTCCGGGGTGGTCAGCTCCGCCAACTCTGCGCCGTCGCTGACGTTGGCGACGAACGCGGGAGGCGTGCGCGTCGACGTGTCGTTGACGTCGGGCGCGTTGATGGAGACGAGCTTCCCGTCCGACACCGCACAGCCGACACTGTCGATGGTGAACTCACCGGTGGCCCCGCCGCTGTAGGTGAGGTGCGCAGAACCGGCCTTCGCGCTCTCCGACGCGGTGGCCTCGGCCTGCTGCGTCGGGCTGACTGTCGGGGTGACGTCGGCGGAGCTGCCGCCGGTCCTGGTCCCGGAGTCACGACCGGGCCCCGCGACGCCACCCGAGGAGCACCCGGCAGCCGTCACGGACAGGCCGACGATGACTGCGACCGCCACGGAGCGTGGACGGAGCTGAGGCATGAAGAGATCCCCCGACGGTTTGTCCGAATCGGCCGGAGAATAACAGCCGAGCCAGGGGCGGTCTTCCTCAGGAGGGTCTGTGGCCCGTGGACGACGGCCGATGTTCGACGGGGCAGCCCTGACCTCCAGACATGCCAGATCGCGCTGACGAGGCACTGGCGCAGCACGCCCGGTGCGGGGGGTTCTGCGGGTTGCACAGCAGGTGCGCACCCATCCCGGCAGGCTGCGCGGAGGTGATCGCCCCTCAGGCAAGGCGCCCGCCCCCGTGTGGGCGAGGGGGCGGGCGCACTGGCGGTTGTGGATCAGGGAGCCGGTCGTGGTCCCGGCACGGTGGGCGCCGGGGGCACGTTGTGGTTGACGCAGAACATGTTCTGCGGGTCCCACGCGTTCTTCACCGACACCAGCCGGTCCCAGGTCTCCGCGTCGTAGCCGGAGCGGCGCAGCGCCTCGTCGCCGGTCTGCTCGAAGTTGAGGTAGACGCCCTCCGCCCACGGCATCAGGGCGTCGGTGAACGACCGCGCCCAGGCGATGTTGGCCGCATCCTCCGCCTCGGTCTGCCAGGCGGCGATCGGGTGGGCCATGTAGGGGGCCTGCCGGTGGCCGGCCGCGGAGTCGGCGCCCAGACGGGTCACCGCGCCGCCCATCCGGAAGATGATGGCCTGGTTCATCGGAGAGAGGGTCTGCTCGCCGTGGGCCAGGAACGCGTCGGCCGCCTCGTCCGGCAGGCCGCTCAGGTGCACCCCGCGGTGGTAGTTGCGCCAGCCCTTGGGGGCGAACCCGTCGAGCATGCCCTGGAACATCGTGTAGGGCATCGGCTGCACGAGGTCCATCAGCGGCGGCCCGATCCGGCGCAGCTCGGCCAGCTCCGACTCGCCGTCGGAGACGTCCCCGATCCACATAGCGATCAGCCCGAGCACCGGGACCCCCACCATCTCCTCGGGCACGAACGGCTCCGGGGGCGCCATGACGACCGCCAGGGCGGTGGCCAGCTCGTCCGGCGCGGCCTCCACCAGCTCCCGCCAGGCCGCGACGACGTCGTGGCCGCGCTCGAGCGGGTGGATGAGCATGCCGGCCAGCACGGTCGGGCCCACGGGGTGCAGGGCGAACTCGTAGGAGGTGACCACGCCGAAGTTCCCGCCGCCGCCGCGCAGCGCCCACAGCAGATCGGGGTTCTCGGTCTCGCTGGCGGTGACCAGGCGGCCGTCGGCCGTGACGACGTCGGCGGACACGAGGTTGTCGCAGGCCAGGCCGTACTTGGAGGAGATCCAGGCATAGCCGCCGCCGAGGGTGAAGCCGCCGACGCCGGTGGTCGTCACGCGCCCGCCGGGCGTGGCCAGGCCGAACAGCTGGGTCTCGCGGTCCAGCTCGCCCCACAGCACGCCGCCGTTCACCCGGGCCCGCCGGGCGACCGGGTCGACGTGCACGCCCTTGAGGCTGGACAGGTCGACCAGCACGCCGCCGTCGCAGGTGCCGAGCCCGGCCCCCTGGTGGCCGCCGCAGCGGACGGCCACCGGCAGCCCGCGCTCGGCGGCGAGCCGTACGGCGTCGACGACGTCGGCGGCTCCGGAGGGTCTGACCACCAGCGACGGGCGACGGTCGATCATGCCGTTGTAGACCGCACGGGCCTCGTCGTAGCCGAGGTCCCCTTCACGCAGGGCGGTCCCGTGGAACGCGGGGTCGAGCTGGAGGAGGCCTCCGCTCGCCAGGGTCTGGTCCATTCGCCGCTCCTTCCCTCCCCGGCGCATCTGCGCCGGCTGACGAGAGTGGTGCGAGGGCGGCCCCCGTGACGGGGGTGACGCCCCCGGCCCGTCGCCGCTTCCCGGACCGTAGACCCGCTGTCCAGAGCCGCCCGGGTGACCGGCGGCGCACGGTGCGCTTCCTCAGACGGACGACGGCGGGGGGAGCGGCGGCGGGGAGAGCGGCGGCAGCGACGGCTTGTCCGGGCTCGCCTGGATGTCGAGCTGGAGCGCGACGAGCAGCGTCTGCACGCCCACCACGAAAGGCACCACTGCGAGCATGACCGTCCCGGCGGTCGGCTCGGGGGCGCCGATGCTGGCCAGCGACACGAAGAGTCCGTCGACCGACCCGCCGAGGATGAGGAACAAGCCGGTCAGCAGCAGCAGCGCGACGGGGGAGAAGGACCAGACGAGGTACTTCCACCAGATCCTCCGCCAGAACCCGCGGAACAGCTCCCAGAGCAGCTCGGGCACCACCCGTCGCAGCCGCATGTCGGACTCCTCCTGCGCGTAGAGCGCGGGGATGGGCACGTCGGCCACGGGCACACCGAGGATGTTGAGGTAGACCAGCAGGTCGTTCTCGTAGCTGTAGCCCGAGGCGATGCGATCAAGCGGCAGCCGGCGCAGCACGTCGGTGCGGATCGCGGTGTAGCCGTTCTGCGGGTCGAACACGTGCCAGTAGCCGGATGCGGACTTCGTGAGGAACGAGAGGGCGACGTTGCCGACCACGCGGTAGCGCGGCATGCCGGCCCAGGAGCCGACGGAGAAGAAGCGGTTGCCCTTGGCGAACCCGTAGCCGTCCACCACCGGGTCGAGCAGGCTCGGCAGGTGAGCGGGGTCCATCTGCCCGTCGCCGTCCATGACGACGTCGATGTCCGCGCCCAGCTCCAGCGCCGCGTGGTGGGCGGTCTTCTTGGCGCTGCCGACGCCCAGGTTGCGGTCGTGACGGATCAGGTGCAGCCGCGGGTCGCGGGTGTCGAGGGCGGCCTGTGCGGTGCGGTCCGGGCTGGCGTCGTCGACGACGACGATGTGGTCGACGAAGTCGGGCATCGTCTTGATGACGTCGGCGATGTGAGCCTCCTCGCGGTAGGCCGGGACGACGGCGGCGATGCACACCCCGCGGTACATGGCCCAGTCCTTCCGGTGCTGCCACGGTTCCCGCGGTCACGGCACGCCCAGGTCTCCTGGCTCGAGCCCGTCCTCGTCACCGCCCCGCGCGAACACCCACCTGCGATAGAGGATGAAGTTCCAGCAGGTGATCAGGAACGTCGAGACGGTCTTGCCGATCACATAGCCGGCACCCGCCCGCTGGAACGCCTCCACGACGAGCGTGGTCGCGAGGGTGTTGACGCCGAGCACGGCCAGGTACCGCCACAGGCCGCCGACGACGGAGCCGCGGGCCTTGAACGAGAAGCTGCGTTGCAGCACGAAGTTGTAGGCGACGCTGGTCCAGAAGGCGACCGACGTCGCGATCCAGAGCGGCCAGTGCAGCAGCGCGAAGCAGACCGTGAGCACGCCCAGGTCGACGGCGAAGCTGCTGCCGCCCACCAGCAGGTAGCGCGTGAGCGGCACGTCGATCCGCCGCAGCAGGCCGCCGGCGCTCACGAGCACACGCTCCGTCCGGGAAGCGTGGGCGAGGGGTCGGTGGTGGACCAGGTCCCCGGCACCCCGGCCCGGTGCACCCGGGTCGGGGAGGTGGCGACCAGCTGTGCGACCCCGCCGGGCAGCCGCGACCAGTCCACGCGGTAGAGGCGGGCGGGGCCGTCGCGGGCCACCAGGGTGAGGAAGGGCAGCCGGTCCAGCCCGAGCAGACCGGGCGGCCTCCGGTCCCACGTGCGGACCCGGCCGACGGAGACGTAGACGAAGGTGACGCCGAGCTCGGCGGCGGCGCGGCGCACCTGCGGATCCTCCGCGATGCGGTTGAAGGAGGTGAGCAGAAGCTTCTGGCGCTGCGTCGGCGGGACGCCGAAGTGACGCATCATGGGCATCCGGTCGCCCAGCGCGTACATCCACACCGATCCGTCGCACGCGTCGTTGAGCACGGTCGCCCCGGCCGGCACCCAGCGCGAGAGCTGCCCCAGCAGCCGGATCTCGGCGGTGTCCAGGGTGCGGCCCGAGACCCTGTTCTGGCGCGCCACCCGATCCCGGTCCGTCGCGAGCGCCGGCAGGGAGACCCCGAGCACCAGCAGCAGCACCACGGCGGAGATGCCGACGTCCGCTCCGACGCCGCGTCGTAGCCGGCGGCCGTCTCCGGAGGGCAGCCGCTCCAGCCCTGCGACGACGAGCCGGCCCAGGAACCAGAGCCCGGCTCCCACCAGGGGGACCGCCAGCACGACGTAGGCGGCCATGATGCGCCACTGGTCGTCGTAGAAAGGCGCGGTGAGCCCGAGCACCCACGTGCTGCGCGTGCCGATGGTGGCCACCGAGAGCCCACCGAAGAGGGCGAGCGGCGGCGGGTACCACGCCCCCGGCGCACCGCCGACCCGGGGGCCGAGCACCAGGGCGAGCGCGCCGAGTCCGGCCGCGGCGGCGAGGGCGTACATGGGGGGCGACCCGGCGTGGCGCAGCAGCAGGACGTCCTTCACCGCGCCGGCCGGGGTGGTGTCCGGCGGCCAGGTCACGGCGGCCACACGGCGCGCCTCAGCGGCCAGGTCCAGGACCACGGGCAGGGACACCAGCGCCGCGACGCCGGTCAGCACCCCGAGGTAGGCGGTCGTGCTGGCGCCGCGCGCTCGCCAGGGGAGCAGCCGGGCGGCCCACCAGCAGCCGAGCACCGGTGCGGCCACGGCCAGCAGCGAGGGGTGCACCGCCGCCAGACCCAGCGCCGCGAGGGCGGCCGCCGGCAGCCAGGCCCACCTGCGCTCCTCGGCGCCGCACACGGCCAGCAGGGTGAACGGGCCGACGAGGAGGAGGCCGGCAAGGTAGGGGACGACCGGGCCGCGCCACAGCAGGTCCCAGGGGGCGACGGCCACGAACGGTGAGACGGCCCCGGCGGCGGCCACGGCGACCGGCCTGCGGGCGACCACCCCGGTCAGGGCCATCGCGCTGAGGGGCAGCTGCACCGTGACCAGCAGCAGGGTGGCGACGTCGAAGAGCACCGGGATGCTCGCACCGCTGGAGGGCCACACCAGCGCCAGCACGGCGTGGAAGCCGATCGGGTAGCTCCGCATCGGGGCGGCGGCCGGGGAGGTGTCGTAGCCGGACAGGTGCGCGGCGAGCCGGGGGTCCCACTCCTGCGTCGCGGCGATGAGCCGGACCAGGTTCGCGTGCCAGGGCATGTCCCAGTCCTGGTTCACCGCCCGCAGGCCCGCGGTGCCCCCCACCCAGACGTAGCCGGCCGCGACGGCGCCGGGCAGCAGGCCGAGCAGGCCCGCGAGCCACCAGTGGCGCTCCGTCGTGGTCGAGCGGCAAGGGCGCGCCCCCTGGTCGGGACGGGACAGGCGACGGCGCAGCGCCCACGCGACCAGGGACAGCGCGGCGCACTGCCCGAGCGCCCACGACGGCGTCCACGGGATCCGCACCAGCCGGTCCGCCCAGCCGACGGCGCTGAGCAGGCCGACGCCGACGGCCGGGGCGGCGGCGGGGAGCAGCAGCCGGCGCAGGCCCAGCGCCTCGCCGAGCAGCCACCCCGGACCCCACCAGATGAGGACGAAGAGGCACCCGGTGGCGGCCACCGCGCCGGACCCGTCGCCCATGCCGGCCACCTTCCTTGCGGAAGGGGAAGGGTGGGCCGAGCCTACGACCGCACGTCCGCCCGTCGTACGTGCTCGGCGGACCAGGCCACGGCAGGGTGCGTCGACGCACGGGTGCTCGGGGACGACCTCGCCGTCCATGCACCCGTTCGGCCCCGTCCGTGCACCGTTCGGCCTAACCTTCAGTGACCGACCCGCCACGGCCCGGAGGCCACGTGTCCCTGCTCGAGTCCCCGCCAGTGCCTGTCGACGTCCGCAAGCACCGCACCCTGGACCCGGCCCTCGCCGGCCGGGCGCACGACCTCTACGAGCTCGCCTTCGCCCACCTGCGGGCCGCAGCGCTGCAGCGGCACCTCATGACGCGCGCAGAGCTGGCCGAGGTCCTCGCCGACGACCGGGTGACCAAGTACGTCGGCATCGACCAGCGCGACGGCACCATGTGCGCCCTGGCCACCTTCACCGACGACTTGAGCACGATGCCGTTGGTCAGTCCGGAGTTCTTCGCCGCCCGCTGGCCCGAGCACTACGCGGCCGGGCGCTGCTTCTACATCGGCTTCGTCGCGGTGCACCCGGACTACCACGGCACCGGCGTGTTCGCCTCGGTGGTCTCGGACATGGCCGAGACGGTCGGGGAGCTCGGCGGGGTGGCCGTGCTCGACGTCTGCAGCCGCAACAGCGAGGTCTACCGCCTCCCGCAGGCGATCCTCAAGATCGCGCAGACCGCGGTGCCCGGCGTCACCGGGACTCCGGTCGACACCCAGACCTACTGGTCCTACGAGGCCCCGGTGCCGGCCGCACCCCGGTCCGGCGGCTCGCTGCCGTGGGCCCGGACCGCCCCCGCGGGGAGCGCGGTCGTCGACCTCGACGCCGCACGGCTGCGGGCCTGAGGCCGCGGCACCGCGCCACCGTCCGGTGAGAGGGCGGAGCGCGAACCCTCAGCCGGGAGCCGGCGGGTGCCGATAGGTGGGCGTGGATCCCGTCTCCCGTTCGCGCGGGTCCCGGACGGGGGCGGGTGCCTGCCTCTCCTGCATCGTCGTGGTCGTCGGTGTCGTGGCCGGGGCCGTCTACGCCCTGGACCTCGCCCCGGTGGCGTCGTCGGCCGCCTTCTGCGTGGTGGGACTGGTCGCGGTCGTCTCCACGCTGGTCGGACCCGCCCTGCACCGTCCGGCGCAGCGGCTGCCGTGGCGGATGGTCGCCGGGGCGGTCGCGCTGTTCGTCACCGGCGCGCTCATCCGGCCCTGGGCCGCCGCCCAGCACGGGGCGGCGATGGCCGCGGCCGACGCGGTCGTCATCCCCGGCTATCTGCTCATGCTCGCAGGCCTGGCCCTGCTGCTGCGCCGGCGCGGCGGCGCGCAGCGTCACGCGGTGCTGGACGGCCTGGTCGTGGCGCTCGGCGCCGCCAGCGTCTCGATCACCGCGTTCGCCGTCCCGGCCGCCGACGTCCCCGGGCGGCCCCCGTGGTTCGGAGCGCTGGCGGCGTGCTACCCGATGCTCGACGTGCTCGTCCTGCTCGTGCTGCTCAACCTCGCGCTCGCCACGCGCACCGATCGCCCCGCCTGGCGCTTCCTCGTCGTGGCCCTGGTGTCGCTGCTCGCCGGCGACCTCGGCTACGCGGCGATGGGGGCGTCCGGTCGGCTCGTCGGTCCGGTCTGGATCGACCTGCCCTTCGTCGTCGCCCTGACCTGCCTGTCCGCGGCGATGCTGCACCCCTCGATGGTGGAGATCGGTGCGGCCGACCTGCGCAAGGTGCAGGCGTGGTCGCGCCGACGCGTCATGGCGCTCGTGCCCGCCCTGCTGGCGCCGCTGCACGTGGTCCTGCTCGGCTCGCAGCCGTTCGGGGTCCGGGTGGCGCTCGCCTGCGTGGCCGCCGCGGGCACCCTCGCGGTCCTGGTGCGTGCCGGCTCCGCCGTGGCCAGCTACGCCGAGGCGCAGCGCAGGGCCCGCGAGCAGGCCCACCGGGACGCGCTCACCGGCCTGCCCAACCGCACCGTGCTCAGCGCGGAGATCCTCCCCACCCTGCTCGAGCGCTCCCGGACGCTCGAGGGTGCGGCGCTGTGGGCGCTCTTCTGCGACCTCGACGGGTTCAAGTACGTCAACGACAGCTGGGGGCACGAGACGGGGGACCTGTTGCTCGTCGAGGTCTCCGAGCGGTTGTCGGAGATCGTCCCCGGCGGCGCCGTGCTCGCACGGGTGGGAGGGGACGAGTTCGTCCTGGCGCTGGCCGGCCGGCAGGAGGACGCCGAGGCCCTGGCTCGCAGCCTGCTGCGGGCCATGACCGCACCGGTCGACGTCGCCGGCCACGTCGTGGTGATGGGCGTGAGCATCGGTCTGGCCGCTGCCACGGATGCCGCCGCCGCCGGCGAGCTGCTGCGCAACGCGGACACCGCCATGTACACGGCGAAGGACGCGGGCCGAGGCCGCTTCGTGGTCTTCGACGACCGCATGCGCGAGCAGATCAGGGCGCGGGTCGAGATGGAGCTCGCGCTGCGCCACGCGCTCGCGGCGGGCCAGCTGTGGGTGGCCTACCAGCCGGTGGTGTCCCTCCGCGACGGTCGGGTGCTCGGCGCCGAGGCCCTGGTGCGCTGGTCGCACCCCCGGCTCGGCGAGGTGCGGCCCGACCAGTTCGTCCCGCTCGCGGAGGAGTGCGGCCTGATCGGGGAGGTCGGCCGGCTCGTGCTCGAGACCGCGCTCGTCGAGCTCGGCCGCTGGCGGCGCGCCGGGCTGGTCGCCGACGACTTCACCGTCTCGGTCAACGTCTCGGCGTGGCAGCTTCGCGACCCGACCTTCGTCCTCCAGGTGGAGACCGCCCTGCGCGCCGCCGGCGTGCCTCCGCAGGCCGTGACCCTGGAGATGACCGAGTCGGCCATGGTGGACCCGTCCGGCGTGTGCGCCGAGGTGCTCGGCAAGCTGCGCGCCTTCGGGCTCCGTCTCGCCGTCGACGACTTCGGCACCGGCTATTCCGCGCTGGGCTACCTGCGGGACTTCCCGGTCAGCGTGGTCAAGGTGGACCGCAGCTTCGTGTCCCCGCTGGGCGTCAGCCCCGACGCCCACGCGCTCGTCGCGGCCATCGCGGCGATGTCCGGGGCGCTGCGCCTCGACGTCGTGGCCGAGGGGGTGGAGACCGAGGCGCAGCGCGAGGCCCTGCTCGGCATGGGGGTCGAGCGGGCCCAGGGCTGGCTCTTCGCCCGTGCGCTGGCGCCCGCCGACTTCGTCGAGCACGTCCGCACGTCCGAGGCCGCAGCCGCCGGGTCGGTGGCGGTACCGTCCGCCTGACCCCCGCTCCGACCACGACGACCGGCAGCACCGCCTGCTCGCTCCGGGGCGGGGCAGGCTCGCCGCCTGCGCACCACGTGCGGAGCGCGGGCCCTAGGGTCACCGCCGTGCGCACCGTCCTGCTCGCCGGCGTGGTCGGCGCCCTGGCCGTGGTCACCGCCTGCACGGTGGAGGAGGGGGCGGTGGCCGGGATCGGGGTCGACGCGCAGGGCCGACCGGTCGGCTACCTGCAGGTGTGCCGCGGGCACGTCGACGGGGCCACGGTCTACCGCGACGACGGCGACGAGCGCGCGCTCGGCTCGTGGACCGCGGCCGCACCGGTCACCGGATCCGCGGTCTGGTCGCTGACCGATCCGCAGCCCGGCTCGGCGGACCGGCCCGAGCGCCCCCTCGAGCCGCTCGAGACGGACGTCACCTATGCGCTCTACGGCTGGACCAGGGACAACTCCCGCTCCGCGCAGAGCGTCTCGTTCACGCCGGCCCAGCTGGCCGCGCTGCGCCCCGGCCAGGTGCGGTACGCCCCCACCGACCGCGGTGACGGCGGTGAGAAGGTGGTGAGCCTGGCGGAGTTCCACCGATCCGCCTGTGCGGGGCTGGCGCAGTCGAAGAAGCCCCGTAAGCGCGCAGAACGGGGCACAACAGGATAGGGGGTGTGAAGGGAAATTAAACCGCGCCACCCCGGACCACAACCCCGTG
>JBQCIO010000327.1:0-11501 GCA_051953655.1 Motilibacteraceae bacterium | reverse complement strand
TTTGTTCCATTGTTTACTTTTTTTTTTTTTTTTTTTTTTTTTTTTTTTTTTTTTTTTTGGGCTTTTGTTTTTGTTTTTTGTTTTTTTTTTTTTTTTTTTTTTTTTTTTTTTTTTTTTTGTTTTTTGTTTTTTTTTTTTTTGGGGCGCCCCCCCCCCCCCCCCGCGCCCCCCCCCCCCCCCCCGAGGCCGTCAGTGGTCGGCGTGCACGGTGAGGTCGCGCACGTGGAAGCTGGCGTTGTCCCCGCGCAGCCCCACCCGGCCCGGGCCGCGCAGCGCCGCCGCACCGCCCTGGCCGTCGTCGAGCACCGAGACGACCACCCGGCCACCCGTGCTGAGCGTGAGCCGCACCCCGCCGGGCTCGTCGCGCACCGACACCGCGTAGTCCTGCCAGTGCCCGATCGGGCAGGGCATCCGCACCTGCGCCAGCGTGGTGTAGAAGCCGTCGTCCGACGTCGTGCCCGGCTCCTTGCGCTTGACCGCGGTGGTGCCGTCGCGCCGGCACAGGGTGACCGCGTAGAGGCTGTCCGGGCTGGTGTAGCGCAGGAACAGGTGCACGCCGTCGTAGGCCCGCTCGCCGGTGCGCTCAGTGGTGGTGAGGCCGGCGACGTCGAGGCCGAGGGTGACGCGCACGTCGCCGAAGGACTCGGGCACGCTCACCGCGCGCAGCACCGCGGAGCCGGTGGCGGTGCGGCTGGCGGCGTCGGGCGAGCTGCCGTCCACCGGTCCGCTCCACAGGGCGCCGCCGTCGGCGAAGAGCGAGCCGCTGGTCACGATCCAGTCCGGCGACAGGTGGGCGCCCGGGGCGTCGGGATGGCGGTAGGCCAGCTCGTTGCTCAGCAGCTGCCGGCCGGCCGGCACCGGCGGGCGCCACAGCACCTCGTCCGGTGCGGCGCCGGGCGGAGCGTCGCGGTGCCCGCGGTCCACCAGCACCACCCCCACGACGGCCGCCACCAGCGCGAGCACCAGCACCCCGACGACGACCAGTGGCCGGCGACCGGGCGAGGGCTCGGGTGCTGCCGGCTGCGGGAGCCGGGTGCCGGGCACGAGCGGTCGCTCGGTCCCGTTCAGGCCGGCCATCAGCCCACCGGCTGCACGCGCAGCCCCTGCACCGACCCCCACGGCTCCGCCGCCGAGGGGCGGCTGAACACCACGCCCGGGCCGCCGACCGGCCCGTCCGCGGCGAGCGGCAGGTCCGCCAGCAGGGTGCCGTCCAGCACGACCCGCGTGTGCTGCGGCGTCACCGTCACCTGGACCTCGTGCCGAGGGCCGAGGTGGCCGGACTCGACGAGGTTGCGGGTGGCCCGCGCCGTGCCGCCCACCAGCACGGTGGCCGTGTTGCTGGACAGCCGCACCGACACCTCGTCCGGGCGGCCCACCCTGGCCCGCAGGCCGGTGGTCCCGTCCCCGGCGGGCACCACGAGCGTCCCCGACATGGTGTAGGAGCGCCAGCCGCTGGTGCGCTGCGGCGCCCAGTCGGCCACCAGGTAGGTCATGGTCCGCGCGTTCACGGTGACGACGTCGTCGGCCAGCCGGTCGACGTCGATCGGCGCCGGGTAGCCGCCCTTCTCCAGCCAGCTGGAGTCGACCTGCGCCGGGCGCAGGTCCTGCACCGGCAGGGTCTGCAGGTGCCGCATCCGGTCGAACAGCGTGCGGTCGGTGTCGTCGGTGAACAGCTCGAGGCGCTGCACCGTGCCGCCGGCGACCTCCTTGCGGGTGGCCGGCAGCGGACGGCCGACGTCGACGAACGCCGCCTTGAACAGCTGGTGCACCTCGGCGTCGGCGGCGGCCGCCGCGGCCGGGTCGCTCTGCTCCCCGACGACGTCGGAGAACGGCCAGGCGAACAGCTGCGGGCGGGGCAGGCCGTGGGCGGCGAAGTCGCGCAGCGACTGCCGCAGGTCCGCGGCCACCCGCTCGCGGAAGGCGGCCAGGCTCTCCCGGGTGCCGTCCACGGTGGCCCGGGTGGTGAGCGCCGAGGCCTCCTTGCCACCGCTGGTCGGCACCTTCGTGTGCAGGTCGTGGGTGTGGGACTCGAAGTCCCACCGACCGCTGTCCGCCATCCGCCGCACCTGCGACCAGGTGAGGTAGTAGGGCGCGTGGGTGCTCACCTGGCTGGTGATGAGGAAGGACACGGCGCTGAAGCCGTAGCGGGCCAGCACCTGGTCGGCGTAGGTCCACAGCCCGCGGGTGCCGTCGTCGAAGGTGATCAGCACCGAGCGCGGAGGCACGCTGCCGCCGGCCTGGTAGCGCAGGAACTGCTCGGCGGTGATGGTGCGGTAGCCGGCCTCGTGCAGCATCTGCATCTGCCCGGCGAACTGCTGCGGGGTGACGACGTAGCGGCTGCCGCCGGCGTTGGGCCCGATGTCGTGGTAGGTCAGCACCACCGGTGCCACACCGGTGCCGGCGGGCGCCGCAGCCGCGGCCTTCTCCGACGCGGTGTAGGCGGCGAGGTCGGCGGGCGCCAGGGCGGGGACCGACGTCGTCTGCTGCGAGCCCACCTGCTGCTGCCAGTGACGGTAGGCCCAGAAGCCGCCGAAGACGCCGGCCACCAGCGCCAGCGCCAGCAGCCCGGCCAGCAGGCCCAACAGGCGGTGGTGCAGCCGCCGGCGCGGGACCGGCCGGTCGGCCAGCTCGGGCAGCAGCGCCAGGGCGCGGTCGCGGTGCTCGGCCGCCGGGCCGCGCTCGTGCCGCTCACGGGTCGCGAGGTTCACAGCCACCTCCCGCGGGAGAGCACGAACAGGTACATGAGCACGACCGCCACCGCGATGAGCAGGCCGACCAGGCGGCCGGCCAGCAGGCGGGACACCGAGGAGCTCGCGTTGCGCCGGCTCATGTCGTCCTCGACCAGATGCCGCGGCGGATGGTGGCCAGCGAGTAGACCAGCAGCCAGCTCAGCCCGACCGAGGAGATCAGGCTCATCAGCGGCCGGTAGCGCCAGCGGGTGGTGCCGGGGTGGTCGACGAGGTAGGCCAGCCCCCAGGCCGAGCCCTTGACCAGCACGCCGCACAGGTAGAGCGCGGTGAGCATCCACTCGGCGTGGGCGGGCGCCCAGACCAGGTGCCGCAGCGCCATGAACGGGGCGGCGAGCACCCACAGGGCGTGCCCGTAGTAGAGGAACGACGGGCCGATGCCCCGCCGCCACATGAAGCGGCCGGTGAAGAACAGGTTGCGCACGAACGACTTCTTCCAGCGCACCTGCTGCTTCACGAAGGCCCGCGGGCGCTCGGGCACCACGGTCCACACGTGCGCCGAGCGCACGTAGCCGACCCGCCAGCGCCGCTCCGGGTAGTCGACGTCGTCGACGAACGGGTCGCCCCGGTGGGCCTGCTTGAGCCCGCGTCCCAGCCAGCGCTGGCCGAGCACGTAGCCGGTCAGCTGCCGGTCGGTCGCGAAGCGGAACTCCCCGCCCAGGAACCGGTCCTTGGCCCAGGCCGGCAGGTAGTTCCAGATGGCGTCGCGGCGGAACACCGCCAGCGGCCCGGACACGCAGGTGACCGACCCGAACGTGGACTCGGCCGCCTTGGTGACCCGGAACGACCCCTCGTACCAGGTGTCCTGCACCTTGGTGAGCAGGCTCGCGTCGGCGTTGAGCGCGCGGGCGTGCCCGGAGACCGCCCCCAGGCCGGGGTGCGCGACCAGCGCGGCCACGCAGCGGCGCAGCGCGTCCGGCGCCAGCACGCAGTCGGAGTCGGTGAAGGCGAGCACCTCGCCGGTGGCGAGCTCCGCGCCCCGCACCAGGGCGTTCTTCTTGCCCACGTTGCGTTCCAGCGCCAGCAGGGTGAAGCCCAGCTCGTGCTCGAGCTCGGCCAGCCGCTCCGCGGTGCCGTCCTCGGAGCAGTCGTCGACGACGACCACCTGCAGGTCCGGGTAGTCCGACTCGACCATCGAGCGCACGCACCGCTCGATGACCTCGCGCTCGTCCTTCACCGCGACCAGCAGGGTCACCGACGGGACGGCCGGCAGCGGCGGGGCGTCGGCGTCGTTGGGCACCCGGCTGAAGCGCGGGTCCGACGGGTCGTCGTAGCGGGTGTAGGCGAGGTAGAAGAGCAGGATCGTGGCGGCGAGCACGCTCATGCCGTAGGCGAGCAGCGCCGGGTCGGCGAGGAAGCGCGGTGTCTCGCGGGCCAGCAGCGCCACCAGCGGCAGCAGCGCGAGCAGCACGACGAGCCGGCGCACGCCGCGGCGCACGCCCGGCTCGAGCCGGTCCAGCCGGCCGGCGCGGGCGCGCTGGCCGTCGGTGCGGGCCGCCGAGCCGACCGGCGGCAGGTGGTCGGTGCGCAGGTGCACCCGAGCCTGCGCCTCGCGCAGGTCGGCCACCTCGGGCCGGGGCACGGGAGGCGCGACGGGGGTCGAGGTGCCGGCGTCGGGGCCGCTCCGGACGTCGTCGACGGGGGCGGGGCCGAGCAGGTCGTCCACCAGGGTCAGCTCGTCGACCGGCGACGGCGTCGCCATCGACGCCGACGACAGCGCGAGGTCGTCGTGGCGGACGCTCAGGCCGTGGTGCTCTCTGGTGCGCTGGTTCACGCGCGCCCCCCGCGGATCGGCTCCGCCCCGCCGCTCGGGTTCTCAGAGCACGGCACGGTGCGGCACCTCCTGCAGCCGGTAGGTGGCGTCCAGGACCACCGGGTGCTGCGCGAGCCAGCCCAGGTCCTCGCCGGGGTGACGGGTATGCACGAGCACGAGGTCGGCGTCGACCGCGTGCGGGGCGGTCGGGGTGAGCGTGCGGCCGTCGTGCAGCCGGACCTCGGTGACGTAGGGGTCGGAGAAGGTGATCCGGGCGCCCTCGCGCAGGCACTCCTCCACGATCTCCAGCGCCGGCGACTCGCGGACGTCGGCCACACCGGGCTTGTAGGCCACGCCCACCAGGTGCACCCGGGCGCCGCGCAGCGGGCGCCCCGCGGCGGCCAGCTCCTCGCGCACGCGGGCCACCACCTTGCGCGGGCGCAGCGCGATGCCGGTCATGGCCGCGTCGACCACCGGCGCGGTGACACGCTCGCCGCGCAGCTGCCAGAGCAGGTAGTGCGGGTCGCAGGGGATGCAGTGGCCGCCGACGCCGGGACCGGGCATGAAGCGCATGAAGCCGTAGGGCTTGGTGGCGGCGGCGTCGATGACCTCGGTGGCCGACAGCCCGAGGTGCGCGGCGATGTCGGCGATCTCGTTGGCGAAGGCGATGTTGACCGCGCGGAAGGTGTTCTCCAGCAGCTTGGTCAGCTCGGCCGCCTCCGGGGAGCTCACCGGGTGCAGGCTCGGGCAGGTGCGGCGCAGCGCGCGCATCGCGCTCTGGGTGCACTCGGCGGTCAGGCCGCCGACCACGCGCGGGGTGGTGGCCGGGGAGTGGTCCGCCACGCCCGGGTCGATCCGCTCGGGGCTGAAGGCGATGTGGACGTCGACGCCCGGGGTGAGTCCGCGCTCGCGCAGCGGCTGCTCGAGCAAGTCCCGGGTGCAGCCGACGTAGGTGGTGGAGGTGAGCACCAGCGTCTGGCCGGGCCGGGCGGCGGCGACCACGGTGCGGCAGGCGGCCGCGAGCGCGCTCAGGTCCGGCACGAGCTGCGGGGTGACCGGGGTCGGGACGCAGACGATGACGGCATCGGCGACGGCGAGCGCGCCCGGGTCGTCGGTGAGCTGCCAGCGGTCCGAGTGCAGGTGCGTGCGCAGGCGCTCGAGGTCGGCGGGCAGCAGGTCGACGTCGACCGCACGGATGGCGGCCAGACGCGCGGCCGAGACGTCGAGCCCGACGACCCGCGCGCCCCCCTCGATGAGGGACAGGGCCGTGGGCAGGCCGACGTAGCCGAGCCCGACCACCGCCACGGTGCCGGCGCGCCCGTCGGTGAGGTCGATGACCTCCGGCCGCTCCACGGAGCGGGCGTCGGGCAGCACGTGCGTGGCGAGCGGGCCGCGGTCGTCCTGCGCGGCGGCTGGGACGTCGGCCCGGAGGTCTGCGCGGACGTCGGTGCTGGTGAGGTCGGAGGTGGTGGTCACGGCTCCCCTTGCTGGTGCTCGGATTCGACGAGGCGGTGTGCAGCAGGTCCGCCTGAGCGAGCAGCACGAAGCCACCCCCCGTGCGCCTCGCCGGCGCAGGCGACAGGCACGAGCGCACGCCGAGGCGCCGGACTGCCCGTCGTCCGCGAAGACTGGTTGTCGGGGCCGGCCTGTGCATCGACCCCCGCGTCGACCCAGCGCCGGCAGCGCGCCACGTGGCTGAAGCGCGCGCAGGATGCGGGCGCCGAAGGTCTCCCCTCGCCACGAAAGGTCGGGCTGCCGGCCCCGCGGTCGGCGCCGATGCCGTCGCGGTGAGTCGGCAGGCGCGCACGGCCTGCGCACCCCACTAGAACACGTCTGTCATGGAACGTCCAACCTCACCCGATTTGGACGGCTTTCGGTCACTCAGTGTGCATCTGGCGAGGCAGCGGGTGACCGGCAGGGGGAGGCGGGCCGTGGCGGCCGGAGACGGGCGGTCGGGGCGGGGACGACGGCGCCCACGGCGGCTACGCGTCGATCCCGTCTCCGCCCCGGGCCCCCGGCCCTCCGCGCCGAACGTGTCAGCGGCAGCGGCGCAGCACGACGGCAGCGGCAGCGAGGGCCGCGCCGCCGCCCACCTCGACCGCGCCGGCCCGGGCGCCCCACCCGCCCGGCGGGCCGCCGTCCCCCAGCCGGTCGCCGCCGGCGGCCCCGCCGGACAGGGCGGCCGGCACCGCGAGGACCACCGCGGCCACCGGCCCGGCCAGAGCGGCCCGGGCGGCGGCGCCACCCAGCGCCCGCCACGGGACGGCGTGCAGCCCGGTCCCCTCCGGCCGGGCCGGTGCGGGCTCGTGCCGCAGCGCCATCCAGCCGGCCAGGGCGCCGGCCAGCACCGGGACGACGACGACGGCGCGCACCAGCAGCGGGAGCGACCCGCCGGCCGGCACCGCGGCCAGCACCGGGAGGGCCGGCAGCGCGCCGACGTCGACGCCGCCGGGAGCGACCGACGTGCCCACGCCGACGGCGAACCCCGGCCCGGCCACGAACGCGGCGGCCCAGAGCGCGGCGTTGGGGAGCAGCAGGACGCACAGCAGCGCCAGCAGCGACCCGCCGAGCAGGCCGGGGTGCAGCGCCTGCACCAGCTCGGCCAGCCGGCCCGCGTGCAGCAGCAGCGACAGGGCGAGCAGCAGGGCGCCCGCGCCCAGCACCACCCCGGCAGCCGCCGCGCCCGCCCGCGCGGCCGTGCGCACCAGCGCCGGGAGGCGGCCCACCAGCGGCCACGGCGTGGCGGTGGCGCGGCGCACGCCAAGGCCGCCGGCGAGCAGCGCGAGCAGCGCCCCGGCCACCGCGGCCCAGGGGACGCTGGGCCGGACGGCCGCGGTGCCGCTGAGCACGGCGACCAGGGCGGCCATCACCGCGTAGGTGAGCGTGACCGCCCCCAGCACGACCGCCCGCTCGCGCCCGTTCACCGGCCGGGACGCCCGGGCGGCCCGCCCGCCGGCCTGGAAGAGCAGCAGCCCGGGCAGCAGGAGCAGCCCGAGCGGGGAGATCCGCAGCGCCCCGCCGGGCACGGCGAGCGGCACGTGGTGGCCCAGCAGCCAGGCCTGCCCGGCCGTCCGCAGCGCGTCGCCCGCGCCGGCCGACAGGCCCGCGGCTCCGGCCCAGCCGACCACCACGACCACCGCGACGGTGAGCAGGCTCAGCGCCGCGGCCCGCAGCGAGGCCAGGGCACCGGCCCACACCAACGGCGCGGCGACCTCCGACGTGGAGGAGCCGGAGGAGCCGTCGCCGGCGTCGCGGTGGCCAGGGCGGGAGCTGAGCAGCGAGGTCATCGCCGTCCATGCTCGCAACCGCGACGGCGCCGGGCGGGCAGGGCGCGCCGGGGAAGGCCACCCGGCTGCCGGTCCCCCGCGCGGACCGCGTCAGGGATGGGCGACGGACCGCCCCACGGACCGGCGGAAGGACGGTGCAACCACGGGTCGGGGGCAGGCGTCGTGTGGGTGACGGCACCGAGGACGACGCGGTGCGCGACGTTCTCGAAGGGACTCGAGACCCATGACCGCCCCACCGGACCACCTCGCCCTCGCGGTGCGGCCCGGCAGCCCGCCGGCCGGCGCAGCGGCACCGATGGCCGCGATGTCACCGGTCGCGCTCATCGCGCCGACGCCGGACGCCGCGCCTGGCACGATGCGCGGACCCAGCGGTGCCACGTCCGGTGACGGAGGTGCCACGACCAGCAGCAAGGGAGACCTGGTGGAGGCCGCCGAGTTCGACGCCTTCTACGCCGGGTCGGTGCGCCGCCTGGTCGGCCAGCTCTACGCGATGACCGGCAACGCCGCCGAGGCCCAGGACGTCGTCCAGGAGGCCTTCGTCCGGGCGTGGGACCGCCGCGCGCAGCTGGCCACGGTCGACAACCCCGAGGCATGGGTGCGCACCGTGGCCTACCGCCTCGCGGTGAGCCGCTGGCGCAAGGCCCGCAACATGGCCATCGCCTGGCGCCGGCACGGCCCGCCGCCCGACGTCGCCGGGCCCGAGGTCGACAACCCCGCCCTGGTGGCCGCGCTGCGGCTGCTGCCCGAGGAGCAGCGGCGCGCGATCGTGCTGCACCACCTGTGCGACCTGTCCGTGGAGCAGGTGGCCGCCGAGACCGGCTCGCCCACCGGCACGGTGAAGGCCCGGCTGTCCCGCGGCCGCGCCGCGCTGGCCCGCCACCTCACCGACGCGGGCGAGGGTCCCCACCCCCGCCCCACCTCTGCGCGCACTCCCGCGCCCGACGCAGCCTCCCGGCGCGCGGCGCTCACCCTGGAGGACCCCGATGCCTGACCTGCCCACCCACTCCGCGCCGGACTTCCCCGACCTCGGCGGCGGCGAGCTCGACCGCCGGCTGGCCGAGCTGGCCCGCGCGGCCGGCGAGACCACCCGCCCGCTGAACGCGGCCGAGGTGCGCCGTCGCGGGCAGCGCCGGCACACCCGCCGGGTCGCGGCCACCACCGCCGCTGGTCTGTGCGCCGCCGCGGTGGCCGCCGGTGGCGTCGTCGGCGTGCTGGACCGCGACACCCGGACCACCACGCCGCCAGTGGCCACCGCCACCGTGTCGCCGACGCCCACCCCGACGACGGCCCAGGGCCTGACCGAGACCGCCCGGGCGCTGCTCACCCGCGAGGACCTCTCCGGCCTGCTGACCGGCCTCACCCTGGACATCGCCGCCACCACGCCGGCGGCGCCCAGCGTGCAGGTGGAGCCGTGCTCGTCCCTGGTTGGCGCCGACGTCTCGCAGCCGCCGCCCGAGCCCGGCACCCGGGCCGCCTCGGGTGCCAACGCCACCGGCACCGTCGGGCTGGCGCGGGTGCAGATCGACCAGCTGGTGATGGCCTACACCTCCGCCGACGCCGCCTCCGCGGCGATGCGCGAGCACGGGACGACCCTGCTGCAGGACTGCGAGCAGCGGGTGGCCGAGCGGGTGGGCGCCCCGACCCGGCTGGACCGGCGGGACCTGCCCGGCACCTCCGCCGACGCCGTCGGCGGCGCGGTGGTGGTGTCCGGCGACCCCGGCTCGGTCCAGCGGTTCCTGGTGGCCCAGGAGGGCGACGCCCTGCTGCTGCTGCGCCTGTCCAGCCCGACCAGCGACCCGGGCGAGGCCCTCACCGGCGCCGTCTACCAGGCGGCGCTCGCCCGCCTCCACGCGGCCACCCAGGGCGCACCGGAGACGAGCACGCCGTCGCCGTCGGCCGACGCGCCGTCGGCCGACGCGCCGTCCACCGAGGCGCCGGCCACCGACGCCCCCGAGCCCACCGGCGCCCCCAGCGGGTCGGCCTCCGCGCCCGCCGAGCCGGTGGACGCCGCGCTGCTGCCGGTGGCGTCGCTGCCCCGCCCGGCGGGCTTCGCGCCGTGGTCGGTGCAGGACACCAGCGCCGGCGCGGGGATGTTCACCCAGGACATCTGCGCGCTGGCCATGGCCCCGTTCGCCGACTCGCAGTGGGCGCGGCGCTACTTCGTCAGCTCCGGCGACCAGGCCGGCGAGCACCTGGTCGCCCGCTGGCCCGACGCCGCCACTGCCACCCACTACGTCGACGTGCTCGAGCGCCAGCTGCGCGAGTGCCCGGCCCTGGCGGCCGGCGAGCCCTCCGGCGACCTGCACCTCACCCTCGACGACCTCGGCGCCCGGCCGGGGATCGGGGACGAGACGCTGCTGGGGCGGGTGAGCATGGACGGGCCCACCACCGACGCCAAGCGGGTGCAGGGCATCGGCATCGTCCGGACCGGTCGGGTGGTCTCCCTGGTCGTCGTCCAGCTCGACGCCCAGGCGCTGCCGCCGGCGAGCACCTTCGACCCGTTCCTGCAGGCGGCCGCCGAGCAGACCGCGCCGTACGGCGGCTGACCGGCCCGCTGCCCGCCCCCCGGGGGGGGCTTGCGTCCGACGGATCGTGCCCTCTCGGGCGCGATCCTTCGGACGCACCGCATCGAGGTAACGGACAGAGGCGGCACGAGCACGGGGGGCGATGCGCCAGACTTCTCCCGACCTGCTCGAGGAGCTCTGCGTGCACCGCACCACCCCCCGCCGCCGCCCGGGCGCCGGCAGCCGGACCCCCGCCACCGTCGTCACCGCCGTCACCACCGCCGCCGGCACCGCCCTCGCGGTGCTGGCGGGCCTGGCTCCGGCCACGCCGGCCGCGGCCGCCGCGCCGGTCGGCCACGTCGACGTCGGCGCGCGCGGCCACGTCGGTGCCCGCGGCTGGCGTCCCGCGGACCGGCCCGGGCTCACCGGCCCGGCCCGCGACGTCGTCGCCGCGGCTCCGGCGCACGGGCCGGTGCGGGTGCTCGCGCTCACCGACGCCGGCGGCCGGCCGGAGGTGCACGTGCTCTCCGCGCCCGGCCGCGCCGCGGCCGCCGCCGCGGTGGAGCGGGCCCGCGCCCTGCCCGGCGCCCTGGCGGTCACGCTCGACCACCGGGTGCACGTGACCTCGAGCCCGGTGGCCGCCGCCCCGGTCGGCACCGCCCTGCGGGCCCTGGCGACCAGCGACGACCCCGGCCGGACGCAGCAGTGGGGCCTCACCCGGCTGCGCGCCGAGGAGACCTGGGCCCGGCAGGACGGCGGCGGCACCGTGGTGGCCGTCGTCGACAGCGGCGTGGACGCCAGCCACCCGGACCTGGCCGGCGTGGTGCTGGCCGGCGCCGACCTGGTGACCAAGGACGACGGGTCGCTGGCCGACCCGGACGGCGACGGGCGCACCGACGCCAACGGGCACGGCACCCACGTGGCCGGCATCATCGCGGCGGTCGCCAACAACGGCGTCGGCATCGCCGGGCTGGGACAGGGGCTGAAGATCCTGCCGGTGCAGGTGCTCGGCCCCGACGGCGGCGGCTACGAGGGCGACGTGGCCGACGGCATCATCTGGGCCGCCGACCACGGCGCCGAGGTGCTCAACATCTCGCTCGGCGACGGCGTCGACTCCGCCGTGGTGAAGGCGGCGATCGCCTACGCGCAGAGCCGGGACGTGCTCGTGGTGGCCGCGGCCGGCAACGCGCGGGAGGCGTGCACGGGGACG
>JBQCIO010000326.1:0-24131 GCA_051953655.1 Motilibacteraceae bacterium | reverse complement strand
CCTACCGCGACAGATCTGTCGCGGTAGGCATGAAAGGATCGCGCCCACGTGATCGTTCGGCGGCCGTCCCGGCTGGCTGACGCGGCACCGTCCACCGGTCGGCGCCTCGTGGCGGCAGCGTCCACAGCGCGAGCCGCTGTTCGGTTGCAGAAGCTCAGACAGGCCTAGCGTCCTGAGGCGTGATCGTCGATCCGCAGCACCTGCGCCGGCTCGCCCGGCAGGCCACCGCCGCCGCCGAGGAGCTGCGGCAGGAGGCGCGCCGGCTGCGCGCCGGGGCGGGGGTGCGCTGGCGGTCGCTCGCGGCGGACCGGCTCCGCGAACGGCTCGCGTCCCTGGCCCACGGCGCCGACGAGGCCGCGGATCGGGCCGACGGCCTCGCCCGGGCCCTGCGGCACGAGGCGGACGACGTCGAGCGGGAGCTGGTCCGGCTTGCGGTGCTGGCGCGGACTGCCGAGGAGGCGGCGGAGCACGCTGTCGTGCAGCTGGGCTCCGGTCTGACCGCCGGCGTCACCGTGCTCGAGGCCGTTGTCTCCGACGCCGTGTCGGACCTCTCGCTTGGGTCGCGCCGATGACCACCGCTGTCGCTTCCGAGAGGCCCTGGCGCGTGCGCGGCGGCGTGGGCGGCATCGACGCGGAGCTCGACGACCTCGAGGGCCTCGCGGATGCGGTCGACGTCTCGGCCGGCAGGGTCCGCTCGGTGGCCGCGGCGCTGCTGCCGCTCGCCGTCGACCCCCAGCTGGCATTGGTCGCGCCCCTCGCCCCCGCCGCCGCGCTGCGGACGGCGACCGCCCTGGCGGGCCTGGCCGCCCCAGGGGGGCCGGTAGTCCTGGCCGCGCGGATCGGCGGCACCGGGCTGGCTCTGCACGCCGCCGTGCGCTCTTATCGCGCGGCGGAGGAGTCTGCGCGAGCGGCCGTGGACCGGGCCCGGGCCGCGGCCGGCGAGGCCCTGCTGCTGGCCGCCGGTGCGACGGCGGTGGTGACCGCGAGTGCGGTCCTGGTCGGGCTCGGAGCAGCCGTCGCCGAGGGGCTGCCGGTGCTGCCCCTGCTGCCCGCGCTCGCCACCGCGGCGCCCGGGACGGCGGCGGGGAGCGGTGCGACGGCTCTGATCCGTGCCACGGGGTCCGCCGGGCAAGAGGTGCTCGCGGACCATCCGTGGCTGCTCGATACGACGGTGCTCGGCGGGTCGAGACTGCTGACGGTCCCCTGGGCCATGTCCCCGGACCGTGGCGACCCGCAGGCGACGATGGCCCTGCTGCTCGCTGTCGGGCGCAGGGCCGGGCTGCTGCGCGAGGGGCGGCCGGCGCCCCTGCAGCCGCTCGTGCCGCCGCGGTCCGGGTCGGCCGCCGCACCGGTCCCGGCCGGCCTGCGAGGCCTGCTGGCCGGAAGCGTCGCCGCGAGTCATCAGCCGGTCCCGGGGGACGGCGGGGACGGGTGCGGCGCGGGCGCCGCGGCCCGCGTCCGCGTGCTGCAGGTGCACGGCGCGGAGGGTCGGTCGTGGGTGGTGCAGCTCCCCGGCACCCTCTGCTGGTCGCCGACCGCCGGCTCCTCGCCGGCCGACCTCACCTCCGACGCCGCCCTGGCCGCCGGGCAGCGCACCGCGCTCGCCGGGTCCGCCGCGCAGGCGCTGGCCGACGCGATGCGGGCGGCGCACGCTCCGCCCGGCGAACCCGTCCTGCTCGTCGGTCACAGCCTCGGCGGCATGGTCGCCGCGGACCTGGCCGCCAACCCGGCGTTCCGCCGCCGCTTCGCCGTCCGCGGCGTCGTCACCGCCGGGTCGCCGGTGGCCGGAACCCCGGTCCCGGACCAGATCCCGGTGCTCTCGCTGGAGCACCGCACCGACCCGGTGCCACGGCTGGACGGACGGGCCAACCCGGCCCGGGCCGGCTGGACGACGGTCACCGCCGACCCCTCCGCGCCCGGCCCCGCGCGGGATCCGGCCGTACGTCAGGGTCGGCCGGGGGACGCGCACGCCGGCGAGGTCTACCTCGGGACCGCCGGACGACTGGACGCCAGCAGCGACCCTCGGGTGCGGGCGGCGCTCGACCCCCTCACCCGGTTCGAGGCCCACGATCCCGAACGCGTCGTGGTGCGGGACTATGCGGTGCGGCGGCTGCCGTGAGGGCAGTGCTGCGCGGCTGGGGCTGCCGTGAGGGCAGTGCTGCGCGGCTGCGGTCATTCTGTGGTCGGGTCCAAGGCGGCTGTTGACGGGGCGGCCCGGCGCGGGGCGGGTTCTCGTTGCCAGCGTCCGGTTCTTCGCGGATCTTGAGGCCTGGTGCACCCACCTCGAGCGTGCGGGTGCATCAAGATCCGCGACCCGCCGGCTCCGTTGGCCAGGTTGCGGATGTACGACCGGGTGCTGCTGGCTGCCGCGACCATGGCCGCCCGCTGCCGGCGGGAGGAGCTGCGGCTGGGGATGCGGTTGTCCCCGGCCGGGATGTACGCGGTCGCCGAGCAGGCCGCCAGCTCGACGGCCCTTACGCCCGCGCGGGCGCTGATGCTGGCCGGGGTGATGACCCGCCAGCAGTGGCACGTGCTGCGCACCGCCACCCGCGCCGTCCCGCAGGAGCTGCTCGAGAAGGTCCTCGACCTCGTGCTCCCGAAAGTGCCGACGTCCACCACCAGGGAGCTGCAGCGGCACATCGACCGGGTCCTGGCCAAGCTGCTGCCGGACCGGGGCGCTCGAGCACGAGACCGCGCGCAAGGGCCGTCGGGTCGAGGTGTGGCACGACGAGGTCGACCAGCTCGACACCGACGGCAGCGCATCGTCCGCGACTCCACCCTGCGCGCCGTCTCCGACCCGACCCAGGTGCACCGGATCGCTCAGCTCGTCGAGGGGCACGCCCGCTGGATGCGCGATGCGACGCCCCGGTCGAGTGAGCCGAGGACGACCACCTCGAGGAATGGAGACCACCGCCCGACCCGCACGACCCGAGATCGAAGCCGGCGGGCGGCCCGACCAGCACCGACAACCTGCACCCCGAGTGCAAGACCACCCACCAGCTGAAGACCGCCAAGCACCTCGACGTCATCAGAGACGACGACGGCGGCCACCGCGTCATCACCCACTCCGGGCACGAGTACCGGCGCGAACCCCACCGCCTCCTGCCCGAGATCGGTCGAGGCTGGGGCACCACCGGCGACTCCCACGAGGCGCCCCCGTTCTAGCGGTTTTGGCGTGCAGGACTGCTACGCGGCTCAGAACCCGGTGAGGGCGTGGGGCTCCTCGGGAAGCTCGCCCGCGAGGAGCGCGTCGAGCAGCGCAGGCAACGCCCGCGGGGCGAAGGTCGCGTCGGTGGTCCTCATCTCGTGGCGGCTCCACCACCGGATCTCCTGCACGTTCTCGGCCTGCAGCTGAGCCGCCGACATCGCCGGCCGAGGGATGAAGCGCGGGACCCGGAGCAGGTGGATGTGGTCGACTTGGCCGTCCCAGGGTGGCATCGGGAACACCGCCGTCTTGGTCCAGACCTCCGGGCCCAGGTCCGCCGCGTCACGCAGGACCAGCCCGACCTCCTCGGCGAGCTCGCGAGCGAGCGCGTCGAAACGGCTCTCGCCCGGCTCGACGCCGCCACCGGGGTTGGCCCAGAAGCCGCCCGGCACGTCCAACCCGTCCCAGTCGAAGCGGACGAGCAGGACGGCGTCGTCCTCGTCGAGGATGAGGGCCCGGACGCCCTCTCGCAGGCTCACTCGGCGAGACTAGCGACCGAGGGGCTCACGCCAGCCCGGCGCGCTTCAGCAGCACGCTCGAGCCCAGGTTCTCCAGCAGGTGCTCGGGATCGTCGTGCACCTCGACGGCGCCGGCCCCCGTCAGCTCGGCGTCGCTGGTGCCGCCGCAGGTCACCCCGATGCACGGGATGCCGGCCCTCGCGGCCGCCTCGACGTCCCACACCGAGTCGCCCACGAAGCAGGTCCGCTCCGGGTCCACGCCGCCGCGTTCCAGGGCGGCCTGCACGAGGTCCGGTGCCGGCTTGGACGTCTCCGCGTCACCGGAGCTGGTGGCCGCGGCCACCGCGTCGCCGGCGTCGAGCACGCGCTGCAGCTCGGCCAGCTCGTCCGGCTGCGCGCTGGAGGCCAGCACCACCCGCAGGCCCCGGTCGGCGAGCCCGCGGACCAGGTCGCGGGCACCCGGCAGCGGGCGCAGCCGGCCCCACCACTGCCGGTAGAGCGCGCTGTGCGCGTCGGTCAGCGTCTGGTCGGCGGAGCGGTCGCGGTCCTCGCCGACGAGGTGGTCGAGCAGCATGTCCGACCCCATCCCCACGCAGCGGTGCACCGCGGCCATCGGCAGCACGTGCCCGCTCTGGGCGAGCGCCTCGGCCCAGCAGACCGCGTGCAGGTAGGACGTGTCGACGAGCGTGCCGTCGACGTCGAGCAGGACACCGGGCGCTCCGGCCACCATGCGCTCCCTCCGCCGTCCGGGCGTGCCGCCCGGTCGACGGGGAGGCTGCCCGGCTCCCGCCCGGCCAACCACCAGCTCGAGACGGGGCGTCTAGGGAACGACGGTGACCGGCCAGCGCCCGGCGCGCACCAGCCGGACGGCGAGGGAGCCGATGAGCCGGTGGCCGGCCTTGGTCGACGCCCCGACGATCACGGCCTCCGCGCACACCTCCTCGGCCACCTTGACCAGCTCGCCGTAGGGGTCGCCGGAGCGCTCGAGGTGGGTCACCGGCGTGGCCAGGAGCGGTGCGAGCGAGGACTCCACGGTGGCGCGCACCGAGTCGGCGATCTCGTGCGCGGCCTCCTCCATGGCGATCGTCCCGGCCGCCGACGCGGCACCGAGTCCCAACGGTGGGCGCACGTGCACGGTCACCAGGCGGGCGCCCTGCCGGCGGGC
The DNA here is from genome assembly GCA_051953655.1 of Motilibacteraceae bacterium. GTDB lineage: Bacteria > Actinomycetota > Actinomycetes > Motilibacterales > Motilibacteraceae > JBQCHF01. The sequence continues at coordinate 19,303 of JBQCIO010000326.1, read as the reverse complement.
CAGGCCGACGGCGTAGGCCGCCGCGCGCCAGCTGGTCGAGGACTCGTCGATGCCGACCAGCACGACCGTCGGCCCGTCGGTGCCGAGCTCGAAGAAGCCCGGCTGCGCCCGCGGCCCGACGCCCTCGCGCGCGTCGTCCCCCTTGGCGGACCGGTCCTTCGCGAAGTCCATGCCCTGAGCCTGCCACCCGAGGCAGGTGTCGTGCGGCCGGTCGGATCAGTCGGCCGTGTCGCCCGCGGCGCGCCCCTCGACCTCCTGGACGCGGCCGGCCACCGCCGTGCAGATCTCGCCCAGCGCCTTGACCTGCTCCGGGGTGAGGGCGTCCAGCAGCAGCGTGCGCACCGCCTCGACGTGGCCCGGCGCGGCCTCGGCCAGCGCCGCGAAGCCGTCGTCGGTGAGGACCGCGAGCTGCCCGCGACGGTCCGACGGGCAGTCCTCCCGGCGCACCCAGCCGCGCTCCTCCAGCCGGGTCACGGCGTGGGAGAGCCGGCTGCGCGACTGCAGCGAGGTGCTCGCCAGCTCGCTCATCCGCAGGCTGCGGTCCGGCGCCTCGGACAGGCGCACCAGGATCTCGTAGTAGGCGTGCGGAAGGCCAGCGTCGTGCTGCAGCTGCCGTTCGAGGGCGGCCCCCAGCTGCGAGGTGGCGGCGAGGTAGGCGCGCCAGGCGCGCTGCTCGTCGTCGGTCAGCCATCGGGTCACGCTGCTCACTCTACGACGGTGCTTGAACACTCAAGGAGATGACGGCGAGCGGACGCGGTGCGGGAGGGGCGTTCAGCGGCTTGGGACCGGGTCCACCGGGTAGCGGCGCCGGGTCGGCCGCTGGCGCCGGCAGCCGACCTCGAGCAGCGGGAGCGACATGAGCGAGCAGACCACCGACCGCCCGGGCGGGAACGACGTCATCAGCATCCTGGTGACCGACCACCGCGAGGTCGAGCAGATCTTCGCCGAGATCGAGAGCACCACGGACCCGGACCGCCGCCGCACCCTCGCCGACCGGGCGATCACCGAGCTGGTCCGGCACTCGGTGGCCGAGGAGGCCTACGTCTACCCGGCCTACCGCGACCACGTCCCCGGCGGGGCCGAGCTGGCCGAGCGCGAGGTGGACGAGCACGCCGAGGCCGAGCGCACCATGAAGGACCTCGAGGGCCTCGCGCCCACCGACACCCGCTTCGACGAGCTGCTCGGCCGGCTGATCCGCGAGATCCGCCACCACGTGGCCGAGGAGGAGGGCGAGCTGTTCCCGCAGCTGCGCGCCCATGTCGAGCCCGAGCAGCTGCGCGAGCTCGGCGCGCGGGTGGAGAAGGCCAAGAAGGTCGCTCCGACCCGCCCGCACCCGGCGGCCCCGGACCACCCCCCGCTGGACAAGCTGCTGGCTCCCGGCACCGGGCTGGTGGACCGGCTGCGCGACCACTTCTCCCACCGCGGCAGGTGAGGTAGCGCGTCGCTGCCGGCCCGTGGCTCAGCAGCGGGCCGGCAGCAGCGGGCGGGCAGCGTCGAGGACCTCGTCGACGCCGATGCGCAGCAGGCCCGGGTCTTGGTGGTCGGCGAACGGCTCGCCGGTGCCGCCGTCGCCCCGGTAGAGCACGACGTGCCGCTCGACGTCGAGCAGCGGCCCCCACCGGGTCGGGGGGACCGGCCCGAACATCCGCACCGACGGTGTCCCCGTCGCGGTGGCCAGGTGCGCGATCCCGGTGTCGCCGGAGACGACCAGCGCGGCGTGCTGCACCAGGCGGACCAACCCGGGCAGGTCGACGGCCCCGGCCAGGGCCGCGTCGGCGGGCAGCCCGGCGGCGCGCACCACCGAGGTCACCAGCTCGGTCTCGTCCGCACCGCCGGTGACGACCACGCGGGCGCCGTCGGCGGCCAGTGCCGCGGCCACCGCCGCGAAGCGCTCGGCCGGCCAGCGCCGCGAGACCTGAGCCGTCCCCGGGTGGACGACCACCGCTCCCGGCGCCACCGACCCGCCGGGCAGCTCGACCCGCAGGTCCTGCAGCCGGGGTCCGGCACCGGCCCAGGACAGCAGCCGGTTCCAGCGCTCGACCTCGTGCTCGTCCGGGTCCCAGCGCGGCCCGTCGACGCCCAGCTCCGACGAGGCGTAGGCGACCAGCTCGCGCGGTCGGGTCGCCAGCAGCAGCCGGTGGCTCTGCGGCCCGCTGCCGTGCAGGTTCAGCGCCGCGACCGGCGGCGGCCCCTCCCACGGGACCGGCTCGAGCGGCCCGGCCGGCAGCACCGCGTCGGCTGCTCCGACGGCCACCGCCAGCTCCCCGACGGCCCGCGGCGCGGCGAGCACCAGCGGCACCGGGGCCCACCAGCGCCGGGCGGCCCGCAGCGCAGGCAGCGCGGTGAGCAGGTCGCCGAGGCGGAGCGCGCGCAGCGCGAGGACCCGACGAGGGTCCTCGCGCTGCGATCGGCCGGCGTTCCCGTGCGGGGGACGGCTTACGGCCAAGACGGCTCCTCGCTGGCCGCGACCACCAGCTCGCGGATCTCGCAGCCCGGCGGCTGGCGCAGCACGGTGAGCACCGCCTGGGCGACGTCGCGCGGGTCGTTCAGCTTGGCGTCCGGACCCGGCTTGTACTGGTCCGGTCGGCCGTCGAAGAACGCCGTCTTCATGCCGCCCGGGATGAGCATCGTGACGCCCACCCGGCCGGCCAGCTCGGCGGCCAGGGCCCGGGTGAACCCGACCACGCCGAACTTCGAGGCGCAGTAGGCCGTCGCGTCGGAGAGCGCCTTGATGCCCAGGGTGCTGGACACGGTGACGACCTTGCCCTGCGAGCGCTCGAGGTAGGGCAGCGCGGCGCGCACCACGGCGGCGGTGCCGAGCAGGTTGACGAGCACCACCTTCTCCCACTGCTCGGCGGGCACGTCCGACAGCGTGCCGCAGGCGTCGGTGCCGGCCGCGGTGACGACGGCGTCGATCCCGCCGACGCGCTCGGCGAGCCGGGTGACGGCGTCCTCGGCGGCCCGTCCGTCGGAGAGGTCCACGACCTCGTGGTCGACGTCGGCCGGCGGCTGCACCAGGTCGAGCACGACGGCGCGGCCGCCGGCGGCGGTCACCGCCTCGACCAGGGCCGCCCCGAGGCCGCTCGCCCCGCCGGTGACGAGCACCGTGCCCAAGCCCGCGCTGTCCATTCGGTCTCCTCCAGTAGATGTCGTGCGTGTGCTTGCTGCGGGCTGGTTGCTGCTGGTGACCGGGTCGGTCACGAGTTCTCCTCTCGGATCGGCTCCGACCGCCGGTGGGCGGCCAGTCGATGCTCGGTGTGCTGCTCACTGCTCTCCGACGCTGCGTCGGAGCTCTTCTGCCACGCCCGCCGCGGGTCGGTGAGGTCGACGACGTCGGCCGCGCTCGAGCGGCCGCCGGCGCGGTCGGCGATGGTCTCGACGAGGGTCGTGGTCGAGCGCCCGTCCAGGTAGGGCAGCACGACGGTGTGCCCGCCCCAAGTCCGGACCAGCGCCGACTCGGGCAGGCTCGCCTCCGCGTAGTCCCCGCCCTTCACCCACACCTCCGGCCGGATCCGCTCCAGCACGGCCTCGGGGGAGTCCTCGTCGAAGACCACGACGGCGTCGACGCACTCGAGCGCCTCGAGCACCCGCACCCGGTCCTCCTGCGGCACCAGCGGCCGGGTCTCGCCCTTGAGCCGGCGCACCGAGGCGTCGCTGTTGAGGCAGACCACGAGGCAGTCGCCGAGCTCGCGGGCGGCCCGCAGGGTCGCGATGTGCCCCGCGTGCAGCAGGTCGAAGCAACCGCCGGTGGCGACCACCGTGCCGCCGCCGGCCCGGGCCGAGGCGAGGACCGACTCGAGGTGCGGGTGGGTCCCCTCGCGGCCCGCGGGGTGGGAGCTGCGCGAGGCGGCCGGAGTCGGCACCTCCTCGTCGCCGGCGCCGAGCACCGCGGCTGCGCCGCCGGCGGCCACGTAGGCCGAGGCTGCACGCACCGCGGTGAGCACCGCGTCGCTGGGCACGTCGCCGTCCGCCAGGGCGCCGGCGAGCGACACCGCGAACCGGTCGCCGGCCCCGCAGGGGTCCGACGGCGGTGCGGCGGGCGCTGGAGCCACCATGGGCGCGCCCTCGCCGTAGGAGAGCAGGGCGCCGCGGTGGCCCAGGGTCACGGTGACGGCCCGCACGCCCCATCGCTGCACCAGGGCGGCGGCCCGCCGCTCGACCAGCGCCAGCCCGCGCAGGCCCGTCTCGTCGACGCCGGACAGCGCCTTGGCCTCGGACTCGTTGGGGGTGACGACGTGGCAGCCGGCGACCGGCTGCGCGCCGCGCGGGTGCGGGTCCCACACCACGGGCACCTTCCGGGCCGCTGCTGCGACGGCGGCCCGCACCGGCTCGAGCGAGGTGATGCCGCCGGCGTAGTCCGAGACCAGCACCGCCGAGGCCGAGCCGAGCAGCTGCCCGAGGTCGGCGGGGGCGCTGTCGGGGTCGACGTCGCCGGGGCCCCCGCGGTCGAGCCGGGCCAGCGAGGTCCCCTGCGCCCGCAGCCGGATCTTCTGCCGGGTCGCGTGCCGGTCGGCCAGCGCGACGATGCGCACCTTGCCGCGCAGCAGGTCGCGCACCCGGCGAGCGGCCTCGTCCTCGCCCAGGGCGGTGACCAGCACGACCTCCCGGCCGTCCTGAGCGGCCAGCAGCGCGGCCAGCCCGGCTCCGCCGGGCCGCTCGATGCTCCGCCTCTCGTCCAGCACCGGGGCCGGGGCGTCGTTGCAGACGCGGGTGACCTCACCCTCAATGTCCTGGTCGAGCAGCACGTCGCCGACGACGATGAGCGGCCGGCTGCTGCGGCTGCTCCCGTTGTCCCGACCGGTGGGCGAGCCGGGTGCCACGTCGAGCGGGCGGCTCACGCCACCACCCCCTGCCGGAGCGGGCTGGAGTCGCGCAGGTCGACCTCGCCGCGCCGGAGCGGCTCGTCCAGGGCGCAGCGCACGGCGCCGTCGCCGATCCCGAGCGCGGCGTCCAAGGCGGCGGCGAGCAGGTGGACCGAGAGCAGGTGGACCTCCTGGATCGTGGCGGTGGAGCCGGCGTCGACACAGACGGCGTCGTCCGCGGCGGCCGCGAGCGGGCAGGGCGCCGGCCCGGTCATCGCCCAGGTGGTGAGCTTGGCCGCGCGCCCAGCCTCCGCCGCGGCCAGCACGTTGCGGCTGCGCCCGCTGGTGGACATGAGGACCAGCACGTCTCCGGGCCGGCCGTGGGCGCGCACCTGGCGGGCGAAGACCTCGTCGGGGCCGTAGTCGTTGAGGATCGCGGTGAGGCTCGAGGTCTCGGCGGTGAGCGCGATGCCCGAGTAGGGCGCGCGGTCGTCGCGGAACCGCCCGACCAGCTCCGCGGTGAGGTGCTGCGCCTCGGCCGCGCTGCCCCCGTTGCCCGCGGCGAGCAGACGGCCGCCGGACTCCAGCACGCCGGCGAGGTGGGTGCCCCAGCGGTCGAGCGTGCCGGCCTGGCCACCGAAGCGGACCAGGGCCTCCGAGAGCGCGGCGACGTGGCGCGCGCTCGCGGCGGTGGGGCCGGGTGCCGTCACCGGGCACCACCCGACCGGGCCACCGTTCTGGTCGGCGCCTGCGCCGCCTTGGCTGCCTTGTCCGCCTTGCTCTGCTTCGGCGCGGCGCTGTCGCGCAGGTCCACGACCTCGGCGTCGACCTCGGCGTCGAGGCTGCCGTCGAGCTCGTCGACCAGCTCCTCCGACAGGTCGTCGGAGATCGTGCTGGACTGCGGGGCGACCGGCTGGGCGAGCAGGCCCTCGTAGGCGTGCACGGTCTCGATGGCCACCCGGTCCCAGCTGTAGCGGCTCCGGGCGCGGTCGATGCCGGCCTGGCCGTAGGCCTCGAGGGTGAACGGGTCGTCCAGGAGCCGGCGCAGCGCGGTGGCGAGCCGGTCCGGACGACGCGGGGGAACGAGCATGCCGGTGATGTCGTCGGCCACGGTGTCGACCAGGCCGCCCACCGCCGCGGCCACGACCGGCCGGCGGCAGGCCATCGCCTCGAGCGGCACGATGCCGAACGGCTCGTACCACGGCATGCACACGACGATGTCGGCCGAGCGCATGAGTGCCGGCATCTGGTCGCGGTCGACCCGGCCGGTCATGATGACCCGGTCCCGCACCCCGAGGCGCTCGGCCAGCGCGATGAGCCGCTGCGCCTCCGGGTCCTCCGACAGCTTGTCGGAGGACGGTCCGCCGGCGACCACGAGCTCGGCGTCCCCCAGGAACCGCAGCGCGCGGATGACCGTGTCGACGCCCTTGCGCTCGACCAGCCGGCCGACGGACAGCAGCCGCTTGCGCTCGCCCCGCGGCGGCCAGACCTCGCCCTCCTCGGTGAAGTGCTCGATGTCGACACCGCACGGCACCACGCTGATCCGCCGCCGGTCCGTACCCAGGCGCCGCAGCTCGAAGACCTCGTCGGTGCAGGTCGCCACCACGTGGTCGACGTCGCGGGCGATGGCCTGCTCCAGGCGCAGCCGCTCGGGCGGGTTGGTGTCGGCCGCGCCCTGGTGGCGCCGCTTGACCACGCCGAGGGCGTGGAACGTCTGCACCACCGGGACGCCGGTCGCCCGGCGGGCCACCAGGGCGGCCAGGCCGGACATCCAGAAGTGCGCGTGCACGACGTCGGGGCGGTCCTGCTCGAACCGCCGGGCCAGGTGGTGGCCGAAGTCCGGCATCCAGCACAGCAGCTCGTCCTTGGACAGCGGCTGCGCCGGCCCGGCCGGCACGTGCTCGACCACGACGCCCTCGTGCTCCACCCGGTCGGGCAGGTCCGGGTCGTCCCGGCGCGTGTAGACGGTCACCTCGTGCCCCTGCCGGGCCATCGCCCGGGACAGCGCGTCGACGTGGACGTTCTGCCCGCCCGCGTCGACGCCGCCGATGACCGCCAGCGGACTGGCGTGCTCGGACACCATCGCGATCTTCATGCCTGTGCCCTCCATGACACGTCTCCCGTGGTCAGCTCCGAGAGGAGCGTGTCCCAGTCACTGAGGAAGCGGTCCACGCCGTAGCGGGCCAGGGCCGCCTTCCGGGCCGCCGCTCCGCACGCGGCGGCGAGGTCCTTGTCGTTCATGAGGGAGCGCAGTCCCTCCTGGAGCACCGTGACGTCGGTGCTGAGGAAGCCCGCCTCGCGCGGCACCGCCTCGATGGCCTCGGTGGAGGCGAGGACGACCACCGGCAGGCCGAGCATCATCGCCTCGAGCAGCGACAGCCCCAGCGAGGTCCAGCGCAGCGGGTGCACGTAGGCCCGGTGCCGGGCCAGCTCGTCGTGCATGCGGTGCTGCGGGAAGTCCTCGTGCACGGCCAGCCGGTCGTCGTCCTCCATCCCGAGGTGCTTGGGCAGCAGGTGCACCTGCATGCCGTAGACGTCGAGGGGGGCGACGGCGGCGAAGCCGGGGATCAGGTCGGTGCCGGTGACCCGGTCGCGGCGCACCGGCTCGTTGACGACGACGGCGGCGCGGTCCAGCTCACCGGTCCAGCGCTGCCCCGGGTCGATGATCCCGTGCTCTATGACCCGCACCGGTGCGTCGCCGTTGTCCCAGAACTGTCTGTTGAAGTGCGTGACGTGCACGATCGGGATCTGCCGCTGCTCGGCCATCGGGTGCCGCGTGCTGGGCACGTCGCCCTTGGGGGTGTTGTGCTCCAGGAACACCGCCGGCAGGTCCTGGCCAGGGACGCGTCCGGTCCAGCGGGTCACCAGCTCCAGCTCGTCGGTGCGCTGGAGGATCACGGCGTCGATCTGCTCTTCGCGCAGCCGCTCCACCGGTACCTCGCGGGCGGAGTCCGGCCACACCCAGGTGTCGGCCCGGCCGCGACCGTCGCCGTCGCGTTCCGGCGTGACCGGCAGGAGGTACTCGTGCCGCCCTTGGACGAACGACGTCGTCCAGGAACCGTGCACGTGCCAGAGCAGGACCTTCACCGCGCTCCTTCCGGGATGGGGGTCTGTCGGATGTCGGATGGGAGCGGCCGCTGCCGCTGTCAGGGCTGCGCCGCCAGCAGCTTGGCCACGGCGTCGGCGACCTCCGCCGCGCTCACCGAGTCCAGGCACGGGTGCCCTGGCACCGGGCACTCCCGGGCACGGGAGAGCCGGCAGGGCGCGGACTGGTCGCCGAGCAGGACCGTCGGGACGCCGTACGGCGCCCATCGCGCCGCCGGCACGACCGGTGCGAACAGCGAGACGACCGGGGTGCCGACCGCGGCGGCCAGGTGCGCCGGGCCGGTGTTGCCGACCACCACGGCCTTGGCGCCTGCGAGCACCGCCGCCAGCTCCGCGTAGGACGTGCGGGCCCCCAGGTCGACGGCGCCGGCGGCCGAGGCCACCGCCGCGGTGAGCTCGGCGTCGTCAGGTCCGCCGGTGATCACGAGCTCGAGCCCCAGGGGAGCCAGCTCGCCGGCCAGGTCGCGCGCCGTGCGGACCAGGTGGGCGGTGGACGGTGCGCGGGCCGGCACGCTGGCCGAGGGGTGCAGCACTACGTAGTCGTTGTGAGGCGCCAGTTCTGTGACCGACGGCAGCGGGCGGCGCACCGCGAGCGTGCCGGGGTCGCCGGTCGGGAGGGCGAACCCGGCGGCCTCCACCGTGCTCAGGGCCCGCTCCACCTCGTGCAGGTCGTCGTCCACCCGGTGCCGGACGTCCAGCAGCGAGCCGGGGTAGTCCTCGCTCACCGCAGTGAGGTGCGGGACGCCCGCCAGTCGAAGCAGCAGTGCGAGCGGCAGCGGTGACTGGTGGAAGCTGGTGAGGATGATCCCGACGTCGCAGCCGAGCTCCGCGATGCGGGCGACGATGTCCGACACGTCGTCGGAGTCCACGGGGGGCGGGGCGTAGCCGACCCACGGGGCCTCCCAGACGACCACGTCGTCCACCCCGGGCAGCAGTCCCGCCGCCTGCCGGCCGCGCGGACCGGACAGCAGCACCACCTCGTCGGCGCCGGCTGCCACCGCGCGGACCGCGGGCCCGGCGAGCAGGACGTCGCCGTCGTTGTCCAGGCGGGCGACCAGCGCGCGGCGCGGGCGGCTCACGCCCACTCCTCCAGCACGAGGCGCACCGCGTCCGGCAAGGTCTCGGCGCGCACCTCGGCCGCCTCGACCTCCTCGTCGCGCGTGGCGGGCGTGGGCACGAGGATGCCGCGGGCACCGGCCGCGGCAGCGGCCTGGACGTCGGCACCGATGTCGCCGACGACGACCACGTCGGCCGGGTCCACACCGAGGGCCGTCGCGGCGGCCAGCACCATGCCGGGGGCCGGCTTGCGGCACGAGCAGCCGTCGCCGTCACCGTGCGGGCAGATCTGCCAGGTGTCGAACGGGCCGACCTCGGCGTCCACGCGAGCGTTCACGGCGTCCACCTGCTGCCGCTCGAGCAGGCCCCGGGCGATGCCCGACTGATTGGTCACGACACCCACGCGGATCCCCCTCTCGCGCAACGAGGCGACGGCTGCGGCTGCACCGTCGACGGGACGCACGAGCCCTGGGTCGCCGTTGTAGGGCACGTCGTGGACCAGGGTCCCGTCGCGGTCGAAGAGGACCGCGGCGACCCGTTGCCGCCGGTGGTCCCGGCTGCCCGCGACCGGGTCAGCCCGCACCGCGGTGGGCTCGAGCACCTCGCACCTCCGGGTGGGCCCGGCGGCTGGTGCCGCAGAGGCCGTGGGTCGTGGTGTGCGTGTGCCTGCCGTCTGAAGCACTGGACGTCTGAATCCGTGCCCGTGCTCGATGCCCGTAACACCAAAGACGAGCAAACTTCTCCGACTGCAACGAATCCACCGCATGACGCAACCGTCGACGGCCCCTCAGGGTGACGACGTCGTCAGCCCCGGACGCGCCGATCCGGCTGGGGCGTCAGCTCTGGGCGCGAGGCCCTCTGCTCAGCGCTTCTCCACCTTCTGCGCGGCGACGTAGGCGTACTGGAGGAAGTCCGCGGCCGCGACGGCGCTGAAGGTGGCCGCCGCCAGCCGGGTGGCGCGCGGTGCCAGGGCCATGCCCGCGCCGAACGCCGTCCCGACCCACACCGCCAGGCAGAACGGGCAGGAGAGCAGCTCGCCCAGGGCGTGCCCCTCGGGGTCCTCCCGCCGCACCTCCTCGTGCAGCTCGGAGGGCGCCGACGGGCCGTCGTAGCGGTTGAACGGCGCGCGGAGCGGGCTGGTGACGGCGTCCTTGCTCAACGTGCTGGCGATCCGGTGCGTGGCCACGGACATCAGGGCGACGTCCCACGGCGCGATGCGCTCGGGCAGGCGGGCGCCGGCCAGCCGGCCGGCCAGCGCGAGCGTGCCCACGCCGCCGAGATAGGTGGCCATCGCCGTGGCGTAGCCCTTGAGCGGGCGGTCCTCGCCGTGCGCGTAGGCGGCCGCGTGCTCGGCGGCGTGCTTCCGGAGACGCTGGGTGGGAGCGGAGCCCGCCTCGTCGCCGTCGACGGCGTCGACGACGTCGAGGTCGTCCGCTGCGGGACGGTGGTCGGCATGGGAACGTGCGAGATCGGGACGGGACATGGTCCAGCGCGTACCCGTAGCCCGGCGGGGCATGCGAGAAGTCACGCCGACAGGAGCACGTGTATCGACAGGAGGAGCCGGTGGAGGTCGTCGACGCGGTGGTCGTGGGGGCCGGCCAGAACGGACTGGTGGCCGCTAACGCCCTTGCCGACGCCGGCTGGGACGTCCTGGTCCTGGAGGCCGACGACGTGCCCGGCGGCGCCGTCCGCAGCGCCGAGGTGACGGCCCCCGGGTTCTCCAGCGACCTGTTCAGCGCCTTCTACCCCTTCGGCGGGGGCTCGCCGGTCATCAACCGCCTCCAGCTGGAGCAGCACGGCCTGGAGTGGGTGCACGCCCCTGCGGTGCTCGCGCACTCGCTGGCGGACGGGCGCGCGCCGGTCCTGTCCCGCGACGTGGAGGCGACCGCCGCGTCGGTGGACGAGTTCGCCCGCGGCGACGGCGACGGGTGGCGCAAGCTCTTCGCCCGCTGGGAGGCCGTTCGCGAGCCGCTGCTGCGCGCGATCACCACCCCGTTCCCGCCGATCCGCTCGGGTGCGGACCTGGTGCGCCGCCTGGGCATGGCCGGCGTCCTCGACCTGGCCCGGTTCGCCGCGCTGCCCGCGCTGCGCCTGGCCGAGGAGAACTTCGACGGCGAGGGCGCGGCGCTGCTCATCGCCGGGAACGCCTTCCACAGCGACATCCCGATGAACGCGCCGGGCAGCGGGCTCCTCGGCTGGCTGCTCGCCATGCTCGGTCAGGACGTCGGGTTCCCGGTCCCCCGGGGCGGGGCCCAGCGGCTGGCCGACGCGATGGTCTCCCGACTGACCGCCGCCGGAGGGCGGGTCCGTACCGGCGCTCCCGTCGAGCGGGTGCACGTGATCGGCGGCAGAGCGGTGGGTGTGGGGCTGCTCGGCGGCGGGACGGTGCGCGCGCGGCGCGCCGTCCTGGCCGACTGCGACGCCGTGCTGCTCTACCGACAGCTCGTCGGAGACGGTCACCTTCCGGCCTCGGTGCTGCGCGCCCTGGACCACTTCCAGCGCGACCACCCCACGGTGAAGGTGGACTGGGCTCTGTCGGCCCCGCTGCCCTGGACGGCCGAGGGTGCTCGCGGGGCGGGCACCGTGCACGTGGGGCGAGACCTGGCCGGCCTGGTCGACCTCGGCGCCAAGCTCGACACCGGCCGGGACGACCCCCACCCGTTCCTGCTGGTCGGGCAGATGACGACCAGCGACCCGACCCGGTCACCGACCGGCACGGAGTCCCTGTGGGCCTACACCCATGTCTCCCGCCGGCTACCGCTCACCGACGAGCTGGTGGCCAAGACCGTGGAGCGGATGGAGCACGTCCTCGAGCAGCACGCCCCCGGGTTCCGCGACCTGGTGCTCGCCCGCCACGTGCAGGGCCCCCGTGACCTGGAGAACCGCGACCGCAGCCTGGTGCACGGGACCATCAACGGCGGCACGGCTCAGCTGCACCAGGAGCTCGTCTTCCGGCCGATCCCCTCGCTGGGCCGGCCGGAGACGCCGGTGGAGCGGCTCTACCTGGCGTCGTCGTCGGCGCACCCGGGCGGCGGCGTGCACGGTGCGCCCGGCTGGAACGCGGCCCGCGCGGCGCTGGCGGGGGAGCGGATGCCGGGGTTCTGGCGCTCGCTGCTGGTGCGCGGCGCCTCGCTCGGGATGGTGCCGCCCTACCGGGACCGGTGACGGTCCCCACTCCGCGGATCTTGAGGCAAGTTACGCTCACGAGGGTGCGTAGCGCATCAAGATCTACGGTTGGCGAGTTCCTCAGCCGGCAGCGTGCGCGTCCTTCGTGCGGTGCGTGCGAGCGGCCTGGTCGCTCGTGCTGCGCTCGGCCCGCAGCGCGATCCGGCGCAGCGTCTCCCGGTTGCGGGTGTCGATGAGGGCGTCGCGCACGGGCTGCGGCACCAGCCAGCGGCCGGGCCCGGTGCTGGCGTCCTCGTGCAGGGAGACCGAGGCGCCGAGCGGGTGCGGCTCGATGTCGAAGTGGACGGTGGCCTGCCCGAGCGGCCAGCCGCGCGCCTCCAGCGTGATCCGGTGGCCGGGCTCGCAGTGCACCACGGTGGTGGAGTCGTCGATCAAGGCCGGCCATGAGCCGAAGGAGTGGTGGATGCGGCTCCCTTCCTGCGGCCAGTTCTCGTCGACGGCGCGGATCCGAGCTGTGCCGACGACGAAGCCGGAGTAGGACCAACCGTCGGCGAGCACCGCCCAGACGTCCATCGGGCTGGCCTGCACCACACGCGTCACGGTTCCCATAGCCCGGGCAGGTACCCGGGGCCGAGGGCGCCACACCGCTCCGCCGCCGACGGACGCGCTCGAGGGCGGTCGGCGGGGCCTCAGGTGATCGGCCGGAGGAATGGGCCGGCGCAGGAGGGGTAACCCGCGGCGACACGCCCGCAGCGGGGCACCAGGCACGTGGGTACGGGAAGGCTCCCGAGTACGCCGCCGGGCCTGGGTTCGCCGGCGGGACCGATCCGCACGCCGGACCGACCGACGCCACCCGCGAGATGCCGTCGAACCGGCCGACGGGTGACCTGTGAGCCGCAGGGCTCTCTGGTGACGAACTACGTCTGTTGAACGATGTCCGTCGAACGACTGGGGCCGTCGAACGGGCCGAGCGCTCAGGTCCGCTGCTCCACCAGGTGCGCCCGGAGCCGGTCGACCAGGGTCGGGTCGGGCCAGGGCTGGCTGACGGGGTGGAACCAGTCCGGATGGCTGCCCACCGGGCCCGCCTCGCGCGAGCCGTTGGTGCGCTCGGCCAGCTGGTCGAGCACGGCCGCCGGCACCCGGTCGGCGAGGGCGGGGAACCCGGTCGACTCGACCCAGGCGTCGTGGGCGCGCAGCCAGTCCGACATCCGCTGCACCAGCGGCAGCCCGGCGTCCCACCCCTCGCTCGTCGCCAGCCGGTGGACCAGGTCGTCGACCTCGCGCAGCGACTGCGCCCAGGTCTCGGCGACGTCCTCGGCCCCGTGGTCGCGCAGGGTCGGCACGACCTCGACCTGCTCGGCCACCACGTGCCGCTCGATCTCGAGGACCAGCTTGGGCAGCAGGCCGCCGACGACGCCGTCGGCGGTGCCGTCGAGCACCTCGTTCAGGAAGCTGTCGTCGCGCGCATGGTACGAGCGCAGCTCGGAGATGATGTCGGTGGACGGCACGGTCGTTCTACCTCCAGCAGGGGCTCGGGACGGAGCGGGGCGCCCGACGCCGGTGCGGCGCCGAGACCCCTCCGGTCCGCTACCCGCCGCGCTCCACCCCATGCCCTCGGCGCGTGCGGTGTCCGTCGCGCTCCTTCTCCTACGCACCGTCGTGCTCCCCGTCCGGGCCAGCGCACGGCGGCGGATCATCCGGCTTGTGGATTGACCTGTCGAAGAAGGGGGAACTGCTGCGCATCCCACCCTTCCGCCTCGTTCCGGCAAGGCAGCCCTGGTGGTGGGGATCGGTGGCGGCGTGGTGGCGGGTCGGGACCCGGGTGAGGCAGGACGAGTCATGGGCAGCAGGCACTGGGGCGGACGGGTCTTCGGCGTCGTCGGGGGGTTGGTCCCGCTGCTGCTGTCCGCCGTGGCGGTGTGCGGCGCGGCCGTCCTCGCCGTCGCGCTCGCGACGCCGCTCACCGGCTGGTGGCTGGCGCTAATCGGCTTCGGGGTCTTCCTGGGCTCGGTGCTCATCGGCTGGCTGCTGACGCGGTGGCTTCCCTCGACCGGGCTGACGCGGTGGATCCGGATGGCCCGTCTGCGGTTCGAGCACGTCTGCAGCAGCGTCCACCGGCGCCGGGTGCGCCGGCTGTCGGCACGCCGGCTCGGTGAGCGGTGGGCGGCGTCGGCCGTCGCCCTCGCCCACGAGCCGACCGCGGCAGGGCGCGCGCGCATCGCCGCCCGCAGGGCGGAGTACCTCAGCGAGATGGAGCGCCGCGATCCCCTCGGCTTCGCCCGGTGGATGGCCGAGGACCCGCTGGCCACCGATCCGCGTGGGTACCTCGCCCCGCAGGGGCACTGACCTGTCCGCCGAGACGACGAGCCCCGGTGCGCCGACGGTGCCGTCGGCGCGCCGATAGCGCCCCATGCCTCCCAGCCTCGTCGCCCTCGACGTCCTGCTGCCCACCTCCGGGGGCACGGAGCGGCTCGCGCCGGTCCTGTCCGGGCTGCTGGCGCAGTCGACCCGCGGGTTCCGGGTCGTGGTGTCCGACAGCGCGCCGGAGACCGGCGGGCTCGAGGGCGCCGACCGGGGTGCGCTTCGCCCCGGCCGTGACCTGTCCCCCGACGCCGCCTGGGATCGGCCCGGGGTGCGCCAGGCCGTCGCCGACCTCCGGCGCGACGGCGTGCGCGTGGAGCTGCACTCCGGCCGCCTGCCCGGTGGCGAGGCCGGACAGCTGGCGTTCCTCTTGGACCGCACCCGCGCCCGGCAGGTGCTGCTGCTCGGTGACGACGTCGTGCTGGACCCGCAGGCGCTCGGCGTCCTCTCGCGTGCGCTGGACCAGCTGCGCTGCGGGGTGGTGGGGATGGTGCCGGTGCGCGGCGGCCAGCGCCCGGCGCCCGGCGCGCCCTCGCCCCGCCGCTGGGTGCGCGGGGTCCTGCGCGAGACCCTCGGGCCCGGCAGCGAGGAGTGGCAGGAGCGGTGCCGGGTCGTCCCGCCGCGGGCCACCAGCGGCGACCCGACCTGGTGGCCCTACCGGGCCGGCTCCCTGCGCGGGTGCGCGCTCTACCGCCGTCGCGCGCTGCTCGCGGTGGGCGGATTCGCCGTCGCGCCGACCCGGGCGGCCGGCGAGCCCTGCTCCGGCACGCCCGGCACGCCCGGCACCCCCGACACCTCGGACGCTCACGCCGCCACCCAGGTCAAGGTCATGGCGCGCGACGGCGCCGCGGCCATCGCACCCTCGGCCGCGACCCGCCTGTCCGGCCACCGCGGCGCGGCTCCCGCCGCCGCCCCCGCCGACCCCGCATGCGGCGACCGGTCCCGGGTACGGCACGAAGCATGAGCCTGACCACAGACGCCCCTTCCACCCGCCCCACCGTCGTGCCGTCGGCGCCCGGCGCCCCGCTCGCCGTCGTCGACGACGGCGGCAGCAGCATCGACCTGGTCAACCCCGCGACCGGTCAGCCGCTGGCGACCGTCCCGGCGGCGAGCCCGGACGAGATCCGGACCGCCGTGGCCGCCGCCCGCGCCGCCGCACCCGGCTGGGCGCGCACCCCGGCGGGGGAGCGCGCCGCCGCGCTGCGCCGCGCCGCCGCGGTCGTGCGCGAGCGCGCCGACGAGATCGCCCGGGCCACCGTGCAGGAGATGGGGCGCCCGCTCGCCCTCGCCCGCGGCGGCATCGAGGCGGCGGCGTCCGCGCTCGAGCAGTACGCCGAGCTCGGGCCGGTGCACCGCGGCCGGAGCCTGCGGGGCGGATGGGACGCGCTGGACCTCATGGTCCCCGAGCCGCACGGGGTCGTCGCCGTGGTCACGCCCTGGAACGACCCGTCCGCGGTGGCGGCGGGTCTGCTCGGCGCGGCGCTGGTGACCGGCAACACGGTCGTGCACAAGCCCTCGGAGCGCTCCCCGCTGAGCGGCGCCCTGCTCGCCGAGATCGTCGCCGCCGAGCTGCCGCAGGACGTCCTCGTGCTCGTGCAGGGCGGGGCCGCCACCGGGCGGGCCCTCGTGGCCGACCCCGGCATCGACCTCGTCGCGCACGTGGGGTCCACCGCGACCGGGCGCAGCATCGCGGCCGCCGTGGCCGCACGTGGCGCCAAGGCGGTGCTGGAGAACGGCGGCAAGGACCCGTTCGTCGTCGCCGCCGGCGTCGACCCGGTCTGGGCGGCGCAGCAGTGCGCGCTGGGCGCCTTCATCAACAGCGGTCAGCTGTGCACCGCCGTCGAGCGCGTCTACGTCCACCGCGACGTCGCCGAGGCGTTCCTGGACGCGCTGGTCGCCGAGGCGGAGTCGCTCGTGGTGGGTGACGGCCTCGAGCCGGGCACGACCATGGGCCCGCTCGTGGACCGCCGCATGCGCGACCACGTGGCCGCGCAGGTCGACGCCGCCGTCGCCGCCGGCGCGCGCATCCTCACCGGCGGCTCCACGCCCGAGGGCCCGGCCGCCTTCTACCCGCCCACCGTCCTCTCCGACGTCACGTCGGACATGGCCGTGATGACCGAGGAGACGTTCGGTCCGGTCGCGCCGGTCCGGGTGGTGGACTCGTTCGACCAGGCCCTGCGCGAGGCCGCCGAGGGCCCCTACGGCCTGGCCGCCACGGTGCTCACCCCGGACCTCGCGCACGCCCAGCGTGCCGTCCGCGAGCTCCCGGTCGGCACGGTGAAGGTGAACGCCGTGTTCGGAGGTGCGCCCGGTGGCGCGGCCCAACCGCGCGGCGCCAGCGGTCAGGGCTTCGGCTACGGCCCCGAGCTGCTCGATGAGATGACGCTCACGAAGGTCGTGCACCTGGGGATGCCGACGGTGTGAGTTTCCCTGCCCTGGCTCGGCTTCGTGCCCCGCTGCGGTCGTCGTCGCCACGGTCGACGGCGCTGGTGACAGCGGCGGGGCACGCAGCTGAGTGGAGCCGCCCGTCACGCCCAGGCACACATGGGTGAAGGGCACTTTCGACCGATAGGTTCGTACGACGGGGCCCTTCACCCAATCCGGGTTGGGTGAGGGGGCCCCTCACCCAATGAAGTCGATCACGGGACCGCCGGCCGGCCGCCGGAGCCGACCCATGCGCGCAGTCTTGCCCGTCGCCGTCGCCGGCGCCGTTGACCGTGCTGCTGCACGACCGCAGGCGCCGAACGAGACGAGGGCGGCAGATGTCCCGCGGCCCGACCCCGGCTCAGTGCGCGGCGCTCCGATCCGCGAGCGCCGCGATGAGCTGCTCGCGGGACATCGACGACCGCCCCGGGACGCCCGCCTTGCGGGCCTGCTCGTAGAGGTCGGCACGGGGGACGTCGAGGCGTCGGGGCGGGGCGCTCACCGGGCTGGCGTGCTTGAGCTCGAGGTCGCGCGCCCGCAGGTAGTGGGCCCCGAAGTCGCGCAGCCGCACGACGTCGACGTCGCGAAGGCACTCCTCGAGCAGGTGCTCCTCGGAGCGGGCGTGCCGGTCGAGGGCCTGGAGGCACGCCGTGGCGCGCTCGCGGAAGCCGGACTGCAGCGGGTCGGCCGGGGCGAGGTCGTGCGCGGCCGCCAGCAGGCCGTCGTCGTCGTGGCGGAGCTGCTCGAGCCGGGCGGCACCACCCTCGGGGTCGTGGGCACGGTGCTCGGAC
The DNA here is from genome assembly GCA_051953655.1 of Motilibacteraceae bacterium. Lineage (GTDB taxonomy): Bacteria > Actinomycetota > Actinomycetes > Motilibacterales > Motilibacteraceae > JBQCHF01. The sequence continues at coordinate 1,638 of JBQCIO010000326.1, read as the reverse complement.
GCCGCCGGGTGCAGCACGGCGTGGCAGGCGTGGACGTGCGCGAGGATGCCGCTCACGGCCTCGTCCCGGGCGCGGGCGCGGGAACCCCGTCCGCGCTCGGCGCGCAGCAACGCCTCGTTGAGGCGCCGGTGCTCGGTGCGCAGCAGGTGCAGGACGTTCCTCGCCATCGACGCGGTGCTCCCTCTTTCGACGACTTGGCCGCGGCAGGCGGCCGAGCACGGACCTCGGAGGCACCTCGTCGACGTGTGTCGGCGGTGCCGTGCCGCGTCCCGGTGCTCTGGGCGCCCGCCCCGGGGGGCGTTGGTCGGCGGGTACCCGACGAGGGGCCGATCAAGCGCGAAGCGGCAGGTCAGGCCGTCGCGGTGCCGTCGGCCGATCGGTGCTCCCTGGCGTGCTCCGGTCACGCTTCGTGCGATCCGCCGGCCCGTGCTCGACGCTGCGTGAAGGGCGAGGTGAGGCACGTCACGGACCTGAGTAAAAATCGGGCAAAACGGGGCAGCCAGTTTTGAGGGTGACCGGACGGCGACCTACGGTGGCCGAGCCCGCCGAACGTGCGGGTGCCTCGTCGGACGCCGAGTCCTGCCCGCCGGCGAGCGCAGCCCCTGTGACACCAGTGGGCAGGAGCGGGGGACCCAACCGAGGTCCCGCCAGATCCATGGCTGGATCTCATGGGGTGAAGCCGCGCACCGCGGCCGGGCATACCTCTCGCCCGAACCCGACAGCTCACCTCGTAGGCGGCGAGAGGGAAAAACCCATGACCAAGAGCAGTTCCGCGCGCGCTGCGCGCATCGCCGTCGCCGTCGCCGCCCCGCTGGCCGCGGCCGGCCTCCCCCTCGTGGCCGCTGCCTCCCCGGCCTCGGCCGCCAGCGGTGGCACCTGGGACCGCCTCGCGCAGTGCTAGAGCAGCGGCAACTGGCACATCAACACCGGCAACGGCTTCTACGGTGGCCTGCAGTTCACCCAGAGCACCTGGGCGGGCTTCGGCGGCACCGCCTACGCCTCGCGGGCCGACCTGGCCAGCCGCTCGGCGCAGATCACCGTCGCCGAGCGCGTCCTCAAGGCCCAGGGCTGGGGTGCCTGGCCGGCCTGCTCCAGCAAGCTGGGCCTGGGCTCGGCCGACGCGGGCGGCTCGCCCAACGTGTCCGCCCGGGCCTCGCGCAGCGCCACCCGCACCGTGCACACCCAGTCGCACACCCAGTCGCACACGACCCACAAGGCCGCGCCGAAGGCTGCTCACAAGAGCACCCACAAGACGGTGCGCGTGGCCAAGCCGGCCGCGGGCGCGCCGGCCTTCACCGGTGAGCTGCGCAAGCAGACCTACACCGTGAAGCCGGGCGACACCCTGAGCGCGATCGCGATCGACCAGAAGGTCCACCAGGGCTGGAAGGCGATCTGGGCCGCCAACGCCAAGACCGTCTCCAACCCGGACCTGATCCTCCCGGGCATGGTCCTGCACCTGCCGGCCTGACACCGGCGCAGCACGGCGAGAACCGACGAGGGCCGCTCCCCACGGGGGGAGCGGCCCTCGGTCGTCGTCGGCGCGGGGCAGTCCCCGCTGCCGGCCGGCACATCCTCGGCAGCGGCGGCCCCCGGCTCGCCGGCGGCGCACATCGGGCCCGTCGGTGCGGGGGGCGGGTG
>JBQCIO010000325.1:0-5004 GCA_051953655.1 Motilibacteraceae bacterium | reverse complement strand
CGCACCGCGCCGTCGAGGTTCTCGCGGCGGCCGCGGACGAAGTTGTCGAGCACCACCACCTGCCCGGCGCCGGCGGCGACGAGCTGGTCCACGATCGTCGACCCGATCGTGCCCGCACCACCGGTCACCACCGCGCGGGCGCCGGACAGGTCCACTGCGATCACGACGCCCTCCGCAGCGGCACGATCGCCCCGTGGTAGCTCAGGCTGCGCGACGCCGCCTCGAGCACGTCGAGGACGCGCAGCCCGGACCGACCGTCGGTGCGCGGCGTCCGCCCGGTCCGGATGCAGTCCGCCAGCTCGCCGCACACCCCCTGCAGCGCCTCGCGCTCGGCGAGCGCCGGGGCGACGACGTCGCCGGACCGGTAGGAGACCGCTGCTGCCCGCCGCTCCTCGGGGCCGAGGTCCGTGCGGCGACGCAGGTCCACCCCGCGGTCGTAGACGGACAGCCGCTGGCCCGGGTTCAGGTCGTCCCACACCAGGGTCCGCTTGGAGCCGCCCACGATCATCGTGCGGATCTTGGTCGGGCTCAGCCAGTTCACGTGCGTGTGCGCGATCGCGCTGTTCCCCAGCTGCAGCGTGAGGTAGGCGACGCACGCCCGGCCCGCCCCGATCGGGTCGGCGCCGTGCGCAGACACCGCCTCGGGCCGGAAGCCCGTTGGCAGCACCAGGTCGAGGATCGAGAGGTCGTGCGGAGCCAGGTCCCACAGCACGTCCACGTCCGGCTGCACGAGCCCGAGGTTCACCCGGACCGAGTCGACGTACTGGATGTCGCCCAGCGTCCCGCTCTCGATCAGCTCGGCCATCTTCAGCACGGCCGGCGTGTAGCAGTAGGTGTGGTCGCACATGAGGACCAAGCCGCGCTCCTCGGCCTCCTTGACCACCCGCTCGGCGTCGGCGAGCGAGGACGCCAGCGGCTTCTCCACCAGCACGTGCCGCCCGGCCTCCAGCGCGGTCAGCGCCACCTTGAGGTGCGTGTCCGCGGGGGTCGCCACCGCCACCGCCTGCACCGCGTCGTCGGCGAGCACCTCCTGGAGGTCCTCGGTGATGCGGACCCCGCCGTAGGGGCCGACGACGCCCTGGGCCCGGACCTGGTCCAGGTCGCAGACCCACCGCAGCTCGAACTCGGGTGAGAGCGCGAAGTTGCGGATGAGGTTGCGGCCCCAGTAGCCGGCTCCGACGACGGCCACGCCGATCGGCGTCATGACATCCCCCTCAGGTGTTTCGGACACAGGCTTCGTCGCGGTCACTGGAAGACCACGTCGACGAAGTAGTTCGTGCTGTTGTAGGTGTTGCTGGGGAAGCCGCCGCCGTAGACGAAGACCCCGTTCTGGCCGCCGGCGTGCAGCGGCGGGACGTCGAGACCGGTGGCGTAGAACGACGACGTGTAGGAGTAGTTGCCGCTCGGCGCCAGGTAGGAGGCGACGTAGACGGTCCCTGCGGTGATGGAGACCGGCGCGGAGAAGGTGAGCGTCTGCCACCCGCTGGCCGTCTCGTTGGTGAAGGTGCCGGTGGCCAGCCTGGTGCCGGTCGCCGACCAGAGGCTCCCGGTGTGGGTGCCCGTGTTGCTGCTCCCCTTGTAGAAGCGCACCGCAGTCACCTTGCCGGCCACGTCGGAGGTGAACCGGACCCCTAGCTCCACCTTGTTGGTGTCACCGGAGTTCGCCACCGCCGGGGTGACCCCCGTCAGCAGCGAGCAGGGGCAGGTCGCCGTGCTCGTGGGGCTCGGGGTCGACGTGGCTGTGCTGGTGGCTGTGCTGGTGGCCGTGCTGGTCGAGGTGGGGGTCGAGCTCACGTCCGTGCTGAACAGGACGTCCACCCAGTAGTTCGCCTGGTTGTAGGTGCTGCTCGGGAAGCCGCTCGCCCCGGGACGGAAGATGCCGTTCGGGGTGCTCGCGCTGGACGCGGGCGCGTGCAGCGGGCTGCTGTCCCTCGCCACCAGGAAGTATCCGCCGTCGAAGGCGTAGTTCCCGGCGTCGGTGTGGTACGACACCACGTAGTCGGTGCCCGCGGTGATCGCGACCGGCGAACCGAACCTGAGCGTCTGCCACCCGGTGGCGGTCTCGTTGCTGAACGTCCCGGTCGCCAGGCGGGTCCCCGATGCAGCCCACAGGCTTCCGGTGTGGGTGCCGGTGTTGCCCGAGCCCTTGTAGAAGCGGACCCCAGTCACGTAGCCGGCGACGTCCGAGCGGAACCTGGTCCCCAGCTCGTACGGGTTCGGGTCGCTCGCGCTGGCCGTGCCCGGTGCGGCCGAGCTCGGCCAGAGCGAGGCGTCGGTCACCGTGCCGGTGGGTGTCGAGGTCGGCGTCGCCGTGCTCGTCGCCGTGCTCGTCGCCGAGCTGGTCGCGGTGCTCGTCGCGGTGGACGTCGGCGTGCTCGTGGCCGTGGCCGTGCTCGTCGGCGTCGCGGTGGAGGTGCCGGACTGGAACACGACGTCCACGTAGTAGTTGTTCGACCCGTAGGTGTCGGTCGGGAAGCCGCTGGCCGTCCCGGCGAGGAACACGCCGTTGCCGCCGTCGGTGCCGTCCTGCAGCGCGATGAGGGGCGAGGCGTCGAGGGTGTTGGCGAACCCGCCTATCTGGACCGCGTAGTGGCCGGCGTTGGTGTGGTAGGAGACCACGTAGCTGGTCCCTGCCTTGACGGCGACCGGCGTGGAGAAGGTCAGCGTCTGCCAGCCGGTGGCCGTCTCCCCGGAGAAGGTGCCGGTGGCCAGCCGGGTGCCGGTGTTGGTCCACAGGCTCCCGGTGTGGGTTCCGGTGTTCCCGGTCCCCTTGTAGAAACGGACGCCGGTGACCGTGCCGTCCACGGTGGAGCGGAACCGCATGCCCAGCTCGTAGGCGCTGCTGTCGTCGAAGTCGGGGATCCCCGGCGTGATGCCCCCGAAGACGGTGCACGGGCAGATCTGCGACTCCACGTCGACCGTCACGGAGGCCGGCGAGGACTGGATGTTGCCGCTGTCGTCGGTCGCCCGCACCTTGACCGTGGCGCTCCCGGTCCCCTGCGGGTACCAGGTGTAGGTCCAGCTCGACGTCCCCGTCGCCGGGTGCCACGTGGCCCCGCCGTCGGTCGAGACCTCGATGCCCGCCACGACCCCGCCGCTGTCCGTGGCAGTTCCCGTCACGGGCACCGCCTTCCCGGCCTGCACCGTGCCGCTGGGGCTGGTGATGACGGCGGTGGGCGCGGCGGTGTCGGTGGAGGCGGTCGCCTGGGAGAGCGTCGACATCAGCGTCGTCGGCTGGCTCCCCATGTCGGCGAACAGATTGACCGTCGCCTGCTGCATGGTCGGGTCCTCCGTCGACGCGGGCGCGTCGTGCACCGCGTCCAGGCCGAAGGTCCACTGCACCGTGCCGGCGCCGAAGACCAGGGCCCCGCTGGGCGCCTTGTAGAGCGTCAGGCTGTGCGTGACGGTCCCCGGCCCCTCAGAGTTCCCGTAGGGGTCGAGGATCGCGTTGTTCACGTCCTTGACCTGGCGGGACATGTCGATGAGGCCGGCCGGCCGGAAGCCGTTGTCCAGGTCGCTGTCGAACTCGTACCCCAGCGTGTTGTCCGCGAGGGTCGCGCTCTGGGTGCCGGTCAGCCTCGCCACCGCCGTGTTGCGCCAGAACCGGAGCTTGGCGAACTCGGCGCCGATCTCGAGGTTGAAGTTGGTCGGCGGGTCGGCCATGAACATGGTGCCGGTGAGGCCGTTCTCCGGGCGTCCACCGTCCGCGGGCGGGCTGAACCGGCCGTCGCGCCAGGTGCCCGTCCAGGTCGGCGGGTCCGCCGGGTCCACGACGTCGTTGTAGTGGCTCTCCTTGTAGCAGACCAAGGTGCGGTAGGCCGTGCCCTTGGAGTCCGCGGTCCAGCGGGTCTTCCAGTAGACCTCGTTGCCGCTGAGGAAGGCCAGGTTGACGCCTGCGTCGCGGGCGGCCTCGACGTTGGCCCGCTGCCCGCCCGACCAGTACTCGTCGTGGCCGACCGACAGGAAAGCCTTGTGGTTCTTGAGCAGCGCGCCGCTGCGGTCGGTGTCGACGCCGGCGATGTAGGAGACGTCGTAGCCGTTGCGCTCGAGGAACCTGATGAGCGGGTACTCGGCGTAGAAGAGCCAGTCGGTGCCGCCGTCGACCGCCCGGGTGTTGAACGGACGGTTGTAGGAGACCGCCGAGGCTCCCTTGTAGAGCACGGGGCTGCCGGACGGGCAGCTCACCGAGCAGGTGTAGAGGCTGTTGCCCCCGTACTGGTTGTAGGCCTCCCAGGTGGTGTCGCTCGTCTGGAAGACCACGTCGGAGTGGCTGGAGTCGTCGCGGACGATGAAGGGGATGTGGCTGTCGCCGCCGGTGTCGGTGCGCACCAGCCGGGCGAGGTACAGCCCGGAGACGGCGGTGGACGGCACGGCCCACGACGCCGACTCCGCCCAGTTGCCGCAGTCGATGAGCCCGGTGCCGCTCGTCACGGCGCACGCCGGCTGGGACTGCGGGCCCGCGACCTGTGGGCTGAAGCTGGCGATCAGCCTGGCGCCGTTGCCCTGGTAGTAGCCGAGCCGGTAGATCTCGACCCGGTAGGCCGCCGTCGCCTTGATCTTGAAGTGGACGGTCGTGCCCACGTTCACGCTGATGTCGGTCGCGAACCCCTGCACGGCGGAGTCGCCGGCCCCGCTGACGTCCCAGGTGGAGGATGGCGTGCCCGGCTTGCTGTTCTCGCAGGAGATCGCGTTCCCGCCGGTCCCGCACGGGTCCGCGGCGGCGGCGAGCGCGCTAGTCGACGTGGTCGCGGTGGCGGTCAGCTGCTTCGAGGGCGCCTTCAGGGTCTGCCCCTCGTCGCTGCGCTTGCCCTGCTGCACCCCCGGCGGCTTGCTCTTGCCCTGCCCTCGCGCGCCGTGACCGGGCGGCGAGGGTGCGGCCGTCGCGGCCTTCGCCGCCCGCGCCGGCGGCGCGGCGGCCAGGGCGGGGGCCGGGGCCCAAGCGGGGCCCCACCAGGAGGGGGGGCCGCAGCCCCGGCAGACCCCCCCAGGGAGGGGGATGTGGTG
>JBQCIO010000324.1:0-4419 GCA_051953655.1 Motilibacteraceae bacterium | reverse complement strand
GGGAAAGGGCGCGGTTGCGGCCGCGCGCCGGCCCCAGAGCCCCCGCGGCGCCCGGCGGGCGGCCGGGTGGGGCTCTCGTCCACACTTGTGCCCCCACCCGCCGCCGGGCCGCGACCACAGCTCTCCACTCGCGCGTCGATTGATCACCTGAGCCGCAGAGTGTGACGGCGATGTCGCGACACGCCGCGGAAGCGTGCAGCAACGCCACACTTTGCCGAGCCCGAGCCCGAGCCCGAGCCCGAGCGCGTCCGCAGGCCGGCAGCGGGACACGCCAGGGCGCCTGCCGCCGCCGTCACCAGCGCAGTTCGCCCGGGCGGAGGCGGACCGGCGGCAGGATGGTCGACGTGGGTGCGCCCGAACGACCCTGGTGGGTCACTCCGCCGGAGGACGACGCCGGCCGGTCACCCGCGGACGCCCCGGCCCCACAGCCCGAGCCGCAGCCGGCAGACCCTCCGACGGAGGCCCACCCCGGCGCCTGGCGCCGCACCGGACGCGCGAGCGTCGGCGCCGTCCGCGGCGTCGGCCGGGGCGCCCGCGCCACCGCCCGCGGGGTCCGCCGGCTCACCCACGCGCAGGGCGCCGGGGAGACCGGGCTCGGGCGCCTGATCGAGCTGCACGGCCTGGCCCAGGCCGCCGACGCGCTGGTGGCGGTGGGGCTGGCCGGAACGCTGTTCTTCCAGGTGCCGACGAACGAGGCGCGCGGCCGGGTGGCGCTCTACCTCGTGCTGACCCTCGCCCCGTTCGCCCTGCTGGCGCCGGTGATCGGCCCGCTGCTGGACCGGGTGCGCTCGGGACGTCGGCGGGCACTGGCCGTCGCCTTCGTCGTGCGCGGCGTGCTCGCCCTGGTCATGGCCGCCGCGGTGGCGGGCGCTCAGGACCCGGTGCGCCTCTACCCGGCCGCGTTCGGCTGGCTGGTGCTCTCCCGCGCCTACGGCCTGCTGCGGGCCGCAGCCATCCCCCGGCTGCTGCCGCCGGCGGTGGGCCCGGTGCGCGCCAACGGCCGAGCGTCGCTGGCCGGGCTGGCCGCCGCCACCGTGGCCGCGGGGGTGGGCGCGGGCCTGTCGGCGCTGGTCGGCTCGCCGTGGGTGCTGCGCCTCGCGGCGGTGGTCGTCGCCGTGGCGGCCTACCTGTCGCTCCGGCTGCCGCCGGCCGCGGACGACCCGAGCGGCGAGCTGACCGCCCGGATCAGCTCCGAGCCCGAGCCGGACCGCCGGCCGAGCCGCTGGAACGTCGGCCCGTCGGTCGTCCGCTCGCTGCGGGCCAACGCCTCGCTGCGCGCCTACACCGGCTTCCTCACGCTGTTCCTCGCCTTCCTGCTGCGCGAGCACCCGCTGCCCTCGGTCTCGGCCACCGTCGGCGTGGCGGCGGTGGTGGCCGGTGCCGGGCTCGGCAGCGCGCTGGGCACGTTCGCCGGCTCGCTGCTGCGCCAGCGAAGCTCCCGCGCCGTCGACCTCGCGGTGCTCGGCGCCTCCCTGGTCACGGCCGGCCTCGGCGCCTGGCTCTACGGCGACGTCGTGGTCCTGGCGCTGGTCACCGGCGTGGCCGGGTTCAGCCAGACCCTGGGCAAGCTCTCCCTCGACGGCGTCATCCAGACCGAGGTGCCCGAGAGCGTGCGCACCTCGGCCTTCGCCCGGTCCGAGACCGTGCTGCAGCTGGCGTGGGCGCTGGGCGGGGGGCTCGGGATCGCGCTGCCGTTCGGCGGCACCGGCGGGCTCGCCGTGGCGGCGGTCGGGCTGGCGCTCGCCCTGCTGGCCACGCTGGCGGTGCACGACCGGGCCGCCCCGGCCTCGCCGGGTGGAACCGGGGGCCGGGACGGTGCCGGCCCCGCGGACCGGTAGCCTCGCGACGGACCCTCGGTCCGCCCACCGCCCAGCCCCGACCGCCGAGAGAGTGCCGCCGATGTCGCTGCGGACCGCCCGCCGCCCCGCCGCCCTGGGGCTGGCCGTCGCCGCCCTGCTGTCCCTGGCCGCGTGCGACAAGCCGAACCCCACGGTCACCGTCAACTCCGGCAGCAGCACCGGGCTCAGCGACGCGCTGTGCTGGAACCGCGACAACGCGACGGTGTCGCAGACCGACTGCCGGGCCAGCGGCGACGTCCCGACCATCGAGGTCTCGCCCGGCCAGACCATCGGCATCTCGGTGGACCCGGCGATCGCCGACACCGGCTGGATCCCGGCCATCGGCACCCAGTCCCTCGTCGGGGCCCCGATCACCTCCACCTACTACCGCTTCGCGCTCAACGAGCAGAACCTCCAGCAGCCGCTGGAGCTGCGCGTCTACGCGGTGGTCAAGGGCCAGCAGCCGCAGCAGCAGCGCGGCCTGTGGGTCTTCCAGCTCAAGCGCAAGTAGGGACCCGCCGTGCGCCTGGTCGTCCTGGTGCCGACCGTCGCCGAGCGCGACGCCGTGCTCGACGCCTTCGGCCCTGCCCGGCTGGCCCGGATGCTGCCGTGGGCCGGCACCCGGGTGGGCGAGTCCGGCGCCGGCACGCTCGTCGTGGTGCCGGTCGGCGAGGGGGTGGCCGCCGCCGCGGCCGCGGCCGGCGTGGCCGCCAACCGGCTGCAGCCCGACGCCCTGATCAGCGCCCGGGTCGACACCGCGGCCGGCGAGGCACCGCAGCTGGCCGGCGACGAGCAGATGCGCGGGCTCGTGCTCGAGCGGCTGCCGGCCACCGGGCTGCCGCTGCCCGACGGGGCTCCCGACGTCGACGGGCCGCTCGCCGAGGGCGTGACGACCGCGGCCGCGCTGCACGGCGTCGCCAGCGCCCACCTGGTGGCCGTCGACCTGCCCGCGCTGGCCCTGGTGGCCGCCGCCTCGTTCGGCACCCCGTGGCCGCCGGTGGGCAAGCGCCCGCCGGCGCTCCCGCCCGCCTGACGCTCTCGCGCACCCCCGGCCCCGACGGGAACGATCACGCCGCTGTGCCTCTCAGTGCTGGAGCACGGGCCAGTTGCTGCCGCACCCGGGGAATCCCGCGGGGGCGGCAGCACCATGACGGGGGCAGGCCGCCCGGCGAGAGCGGCCGTCCTGACGCGGCTCAGGCGTCCAGGTCGTCGGCGACGGCGCGCAGCACCGCGGAGACCTTCTTGGCCACCGGGGCGTCCGGGTAGCGCCCGCGCCGCAGGGTGCCGCCGACGTTGTCGAGCAGCTTGATGAGGTCCTCGACGATGACGGCCATGTCGTCGGCCGGCTTGCGGGTGGCCCGCACCACCGACGGCAGCGGCTCGAGCAGCCGGACCTGCAGGGCCTGCCGGCCGCGGCGGCCCTCGGCGACGCCGAACTCGACCCGAGCGCCCGGCTTCAGGGCGGTGACGCCGTCGGGCAACGCCGAGGTGTGGACGAAGACGTCCTCGCCCTCCTCGCTGGTGAGGAAGCCGAAGCCCTTCTCCGTGTCGTACCACTTCACCTTGCCGGTCGGCACTGCCCTACCCCTTGCTCGCGAACGGCTGCCGGCCCGGCGATCGGCCCCTGACAGGGCCGATCGGAGGATGCCGGCGCGGCGCGGGACCTCCCGTGGCGCCGACCTCCCAGCCTACTGCGGGACGCCCTTGACAAAGAGTTGACCGCCCGGCGTCCCGTCCCTTCCCGGCCTGCTCCTACCCTCGGTCGCATGGCTGCCCGAGAGGACGCCGTGCCCCGCACCGGCACCGGCCGACCGCCCTACGACGCCGCCCGGCCCGGCGACCGGCTGGTCACCGTCGGCGCGGTCCTGTTCGGCATCGGTCTGGTCGCGGTCCTCATCACCGTCGTGCCGTTCTTCCTGGGCACGGACCGGATGCCACTGGGCGTCTACCTCACCGCCGCGCTGGCCCCGATCGGGTTCGCCGTGGCGCTGGTCGGGCTGGTCCGCGGCGCTCGCTCGCGCCGCCCCGCACCGGGTGCGCGCACCGCGGTGGGGCCGGTCGGCCGGGAGAACGCCCGGCGCTAGACCGTCCTCAGCGGTAGCGCTCGGGCTCGGCCAGCAGCTCGTTCATCGCCCCGCTGCGGAACCCGCGGGGGTCCACCTCCACCCGCGCGAAGCCGGCCCCGCGGACCGCCTGCAGCGCCGGCCCGGTGATCGCCTCCACCAGCGCCTCGTCCACCTCGACCCGCGCGAGGTCGCCGAGGTCGCGCACCCGCAGGTCGCGCACCTCGTGCCCGGCGTCGGCCAGGGCCGCGCGCAGCGCCACCTCGGCGCGCTCCACCCGGGCCAGCCGCGCCGGCGTCACCTCGACGCCGTAGGCGACCCGGCTGGCCAGGCACGCCGCGGCCGGCTTGTCCCACGTCGACAGCCCCCACGCCCGGCTGGCCGCACGCACCTGGGCCTTGGTCAGCCCCGCGTCGGCCCGCGGGGGGGGCGCCCCCCGCGCGGCCGCCGCGCGGCTCCCGGGCCGGCAACCGGCCACGCCGGCGTCGGCGGGGGTGCCGGGGGGCCCGGCGGCCCCG
>JBQCIO010000323.1:0-24328 GCA_051953655.1 Motilibacteraceae bacterium | reverse complement strand
GATCAGTGCGGCGATCTTCCGAATGGACAAATCCGCCGCCCGACCCAGCGCGATCTCCTCACGCTCAGCCAGACTCAACCGTGCAGCCACAACACCCACCTCCAGAGCACAGGGTGTTGCATCCACCGCTAGAGGCCGCCTTTCCGCCATCAGAGCTTCATGATCATCGCTTGCGCTGGTCGGTGCGGTCGGGTGGGCGCACGGTCAACGGCGCCGGTGACGGCGAAGGCCGGCGGCGCTGCCGTTCCGCGCCCGACCGGCGGCCTGGCTGGGGCACCGACCGCGCGAGTGGAGAGCTGGTGCACGACACGCCGGCGGGTCGCGCAACGGCGTTCCACTCGAGCCGGAAGCACGCAGAGTGTGACGGTATTGTCCCGTTCCTCGGCGTGTCGCGACCCTACGGTCACAGTCTGCGTCCCGAGCCGCGCCCGGCCGCCCGACCCAGCCCGGCACCCGCTCTGCCCGTCATCAGCGCCTTATCGACCCACTGCTCATCCGCAGCGCGGCTCCTGCAGGGCCGCGCCCGAGCCGCGACCCGGACGGCCCCCGTCTACCCTCCTGCCGTGGACCACCCCGCCGTTCAGCGCGTGCGCGCGACCCTGTCCGACCTCGGCGCCACCGGAGAGGTCCGCGTCCTCGACGACGCCGCCCGCACCGCGCAGGCCGCCGCGGACCAGCTCGGGTGCCCGGTGGGCGCCATCGCCAACTCGCTGGTGTTCGTCGCCGACGGCGAGCCGCTCCTCGTGCTCACCTCCGGCGCGCACCGGGTCGACACGGCCAAGGTCGCCGCGCTGCTGGGCGTGAGCGAGGTCCGGCGCGCCGACCCGGACACCGTGCGCTCGGCCACCGGCATGGTGATCGGCGGGGTCGCACCGGTGGGCCACCCCGCCCCGCTGCGCACGCTGGTCGACGTCGAGCTGGGCACCTACGACGTCGTCTGGGCCGCGGCCGGCCACGCCCACACGGTCTTCCCGACCAGCTACGACGAGCTGCTCCGGATCACCGGCGGGACCGCGGCGGAGGTGGCGTGAGCCGGCAGCGGACCCAGTACGCCGCCGGGCTCGCCTACGACCGCGAGGGCGACGGGCCGCCCCTGCTGCTGGTGCACGGCCTGGGCAGCTCCCGCGCGGTCTGGGACCCGGTGCGGCCGCGGCTGGCCCGCACCTACACGACCTACGCGCTCGACCTGCCCGGCCACGGCGAGTCCCCGCCGCTGGCCTCCCCCGCCCGCGACCTCCCCGACGCCTCCCCGCGCGTGCTCGCCGCCAGGGTGGCCGCGCTGGTCGACGGGCTGCGGGACGAGCTGGGCACGGACCGTCCGCACGTGGTCGGGCACTCGCTGGGCGGCTGGGTCGTGCTCGAGCTCGCCGCCGACGGGCGGGCCGCGTCGGTCACCGCCATGGCCCCGGCCGGGCTGTGGCTGGTGCCGCACCGCCGCCGGTCCCCGCTCATGGTGCTCAACCGCTACCTGGCCACCCGCACGGCCGGCATCGCGCCGCACGTGCTGCGCACCGCGGCGGGTCGCCACCTGGGCTTCTGGACGGCCTCCTACGCGCCGTCGGCGTTGCCGGTGGAGGTGGTCCTCGACGCCGCAGCGGCGGTGGCGGGCAGCACCGGCTACGAGGCGGCGCACGACGGCACCCTGGGACGCCGGTTCGAGCGCGCCGGCCACGTCCCCGCCGACGTCCCGGTCACGATCGCGTTCGGCGACGTCGACCGGATCCTCCCGGCCGCCAGCCAGGAGCGGGTGCTCGCGCCGGCGCACGCGCGGTGGGAGGTGCTGCGCCGGTGCGGGCACGTGCCGATGTGGGACCGGCCCAACGCGGCCGTCCGGCTGGTCCGGGAGACGGCCCGCGGCACCGCTGCCGACGTCGCCGCGCGCACGGAGGCGGAGTGAGCGGCGTCCCCGGCCTGGTGACGCTGCACCTGTGGCGAGTCGCCCCGCGGGACGTGCCCCGCGCGGTGCTGCGGATGGCGGCCGACCGCCGGCCGGTGCGCCGCGCTCCCGGCGCCCGGTTCGCCAAGCTGCTCGGGACCGGCGACGGGCGCACCTTCACCGTCCGCGACGCCGACCCACTGCACTGGGGGCTGCTGGTGGCGTGGGAGACCGCGCAGGACGCCGTCGTCTTCGAGGGCTCCCGCACCGTCCGGCAGTGGGGCCGCATCGCGCAGGAGACGCTCCGGCTCGACCTCGTTCCCCTGTCCAGCCACGGCCGGTGGGCACGCCAGGAGCCGTTCGGCCGCCCCTCGCCGCAGCGGTGGGACGGGCCGGTCGCCGCGCTGACCCGCGCGCGCATCGCGCCCCGCAAGGCGGTGACGTTCTGGCGCGCGGTCCCTCCGGTCTCCGCCGACCTGCACCGCAGTGAGGGTGTCCGACTGGCTGTAGGAGTGGGCGAGGCGCCGATCGGGCTGCAGGGCACCTTCTCGGTCTGGGCCAGCGGCAAGGACCTGACCGAGTTCGCGCACCGGCGCGGGCCGCACGTGGAGGCGATCCGGCGGACGGCGGAGGAGCGCTGGTACTCCGAGGAGCTCTTCGCGCGCCTGGCCGTGGTGGGCGGCGCCGGGTCGTTCTGCGGCACCGCCGCGACGGCGCTCGCCGAGCCCGCGTAGATCGCGCGCCATAGACTCCCCGCGTGCGTCGCTGCCCGCCCCCGCAGGCCGCCCCGTGGTGACCACCGCCACCTACCGGCCGCTGCCCCGCGCCATGCGCCGGCCCGGCGCCGCCTGGTCGGCGGTGCCGTGGGTCCTGGCCGCCGGGGTCGTGCTGGCTCAGATCAGCTACCCGCTGCTCGACGGCGAGCCGCTGCGGCTGGTGACGATCGGCACCGTGCTGCTGTTCTTCGCCGCGTCGGTGGCGCACGCCTGGGTGCACCGCGGCGCGGGGTGGGCGCTGTGGTTCACCGTGGTCACCGCGGGGGGCGGGTTCCTCGCCGAGGCGGTCGGCACCGCCACCGGCTACCCGTTCGGGGACTACACCTACGCCGGGTCCCTCGGTCCGCGGCTGCTCGCCGTCCCGGTCGTGGTGCCGCTGGCCTGGACGATGATGGCCTACCCCGCGTTCCTTGCGGGGCGACGGCTCAGCCGCTCCCTGGGCTGGCTGCTCGCCGCGGTCGCGCTCACCGCGTGGGACCTCTTCCTGGACCCGCAGATGGTCGCCGCCGGCCACTGGTCCTGGGCTCACCCGACCCCGGCGCTGCCGGGTGTCCCCGGCATCCCGCTCACCAACTACGCCGGCTGGCTGCTGGTGTCGCTGGTCATGATGGGCCTGCTGGACCGGACGCTGCCCCGGCGCCGGGACGCGTCCGAGGGGCAGCCGGCGGCGCTGTTCGCGTGGACCTGGCTGGGTTACGCCGTCGGCAACCACATCTTCTTCGACCACCCCAGGGTGGCGCTGGTCGGCTTCGTCGCGATGGGGCTGGTCGGCCTGCCCTACCTGCTGGCGCTGTGGTCCGACCGCCCCTGAGGCCTCGCGGGGCCGCCCCGCTGCGCCGGGCCCTGCGGGGCATGGTGGCGGCCGGCAGCGTGGGCGCCGCCGCGCTGGCCGCGCACACCGCCGTCAACGCCCGGCTGCTGCGCACTCCCCCGGCCTACCCGCCTCCGGCGCCGGAGCGGGTGTCCGTGCTCCTTCCGCTGCGCAACGAGGCCGGCCGCGTCGAGCCCTGCCTGCGATCGGTCCTGGCCCAGACCGGGGTGCCCGACCTGGAGGTCGTGGTCCTGGACGACGGCTCCACGGACGGGACCGCCGACGTCGTCCGACGGGTTGCAGGAGATGACCCTCGGGTGAGGCTGTTGTCCGGCGGGGACCTGCCGGACGGGTGGCTGGGCAAGCCGTGGGCGTGCCAGCGGCTGGCACAGGCGGCAAGCGGGTCGGTCCTGGTGCTCGTCGACGCCGACGTCGTGCTCGCGCCGCACGCGATCGCCGCCACGGTGGCGCTGCTGCGCTGGAGCGGGCTGGACCTGGTGTGCCCCTATCCGCGGCAGGTCACCGGCAGCGTCGGCGAGCGGCTGGTGCAGCCGCTGCTGCAGTGGTCGTGGCTGGCCACGCTGCCGCTGCGCGCGGCGGAGCGGTCCCCGCGCGAGTCCCTGGTGGCCGCCAACGGGCAGCTGCTGGCCGTCGACGCCGACGCGCTGTCCCGCGCCGGCGGCTACGGCGCGGTGCGCGGCGAGGTCCTCGACGACATCGCGCTGCTGCGTGCCGTGAAGAGGTCGGGCGGGCGGGGCGTCGTCGTGGACGGCACGGACGTCGCGAGCTGCCGGATGTACGAGGGCTGGGCGGACGTGCGCGACGGCTACTCCAAGTCGCTGTGGTCGGCGTTCGGGAGCCCTGCCGGGGCGGTGGCCACCGTCGGGTTCCTGGGGCTGTGCTTCGTGGTCCCCCCGGCGGCTGCGGTGCTGGGCTCGCGGGTCGGCCTGCTCGGCTATGCGGCGGGCGTCGCCGGCAGGGTGGTCGCGGCACGCCGGACCGGGGGGCGTGTCCTGCCGGACGCGCTGGCGCACCCGGTGTCCGTCGCGGTCTTCGCCGGCCTCACCGCCCGGTCGTGGCGGCTGCACCTCCGAGGCGAGCTGACCTGGAAGGGCCGGCCGGTCCGATGACACAGGGGACGACGTCGCCGATGAGTTCGCTGGACATCGGGCGTCTGCCTGAAGAGAAGGACTGCTCAGCACGACACTGCGCAGTGTCGGCTTCGACCGGAGGTTCGCGGTGACGGACACGACGTGCCACATGTCGATCTCGCTGGACGGCTTCGTGGCCGGCCCGGGCCAGAGCCTCGAGCAGGGCCTGGGGCGGCGGGGGCACGAGCTGCACCGCTGGCACCTGGGTGATCCGCGGGCCAACGACGCGGACCGGGCCGCGAACGGGTGGCTCATGCGCCCGCGCGGGGCGTACGTCATGGGCCGGAACATGTTCGGCCCCGTCCGCGGCGCGTGGGACGAGGAGTGGACCGGGTGGTGGGGGGCCGAGCCTCCGTACCACGCACCCGTGTTCGTGCTGACCCACCACGCACGCGACCCGGTCGAGCTGGAGGGCGGTACGACCTTCCACTTCGTCACCGAGGGGTTCGACGCGGCCTACGCGGCAGCGTGCGAGGCGGCTGGGGACCAGGGCGTGGACATCGCCGGTGGGGCGTCGACGGTCCGGCAGGCGCTCGTCGCGGGCGTGATCGACGAGCTCACCCTGGACATCGCACCGGTGCTGCTCGGTGCGGGCGAGCGCCTCTTCGACGGGGTCGAGTCGTTCGGCTTCGAGCCGGTCGAGGTGCTGCACTCACCGCTGGCCACCCACGTGCGCTACCGCCGTACGGGCTAGGACGTGTCCTGCTCGACATTCCGTCGTGCGGACCCGGACCTGCTGCTGGGATGGCCGGCATGAGCACGGACCTTCGCCTCACCGAGATCGCCCTGGACTGCCACGACCCCGAGCGGTTGGCCGCCTTCTACGCCGAGCTGCTCGGCTGGCAGGAGCTCGGCCGTCACCAGCCGGACCAGGAGGGCGGCTACGTGCAGATCGGGCCGCACGAGGGCGCCGAGCCCACCCTGCTGCTCGTCCAGGTGCCCGACCCCACCCCGGGCAAGCTGCGCATGCACCTCGACCTCTCCCCGCGTCCCGGCGAGCGCGACGCGCAGGTCGAGCGGGCGCTGTCGCTCGGCGCGACCCGCGTCGACATCGGGCAGGGCGAGCAGACCTGGGTGGTCCTCGGCGACCCGGAGGGCAACGAGTTCTGCATCCTGCGCGGGCGGGCGCTGCCGGGCGCCGCACCGGACGGCCAGGAGGCCGGCGCCGCGCCGACCTCGTAGGCTCGCCCCTCGTGGCACGCGTCGTCGTCGTAGGGACCGGGCTGGGTGGCCTGTCGGCGGCGGCCCGGCTGGCGGCCCAGGGGCACCAGGTCACGGTGTGCGAGCAGGCCCCGGTGGTCGGCGGCAAGCTGGGCACCTTCCAGCGCGACGGCTTCGTCTTCGACACCGGCCCCTCGCTGCTCACCCTGCCCGCGGTCTACCGCGACCTGTTCTTCAAGACGGCACCCCGGAAGAAGGGCGGTCTGCTCGAGGACGTGCTCGACGTCGTCGAAGTGGACCCCACCTGCCGCTACCGCTTCGCCGACGGCACCTGGGTGGACGTCCCGAACTCCTCCCGTGCGCGCATCGCGGAGGCGTTCGACGATGCGTTCGGCGGTGGCGCGGGAGCGGACTGGAACCGCTTCATGGACCGGGCCGGGGCGATCTGGGACGTGACCCGCGGACCCTTCCTCGAGTCTCCGCTGGACGGCTGGCGGACGCTGGCGCGGCTGTCCCGCCGGCTCTCCGACGTCCGCACCGTGGCACCGCAGAAGTCGTTGCGTGCACTGGGGAAGCAGTACCTGCACGACCCCCGCTTGCGCACCTTCCTGGACCGCTACGCCACCTACACCGGGTCGGACCCGCGGCGTGCTCCCGCGGCGCTCGCAACAGTCCCGTTCGTGGAGCAGCGCTTCGGCTCCTGGTACGTGCGCGGCGGGTTGCGCAGGCTCGGCGAGGCGGTGCGCGACCGGGCGGTCGAGCGGGGAGCGGTGGTCCGCACCGGCGCCGACGTCGTCGCGGTGCTGAGCGACGGCGGACGGGCCGGGGGCGTCCGGCTGGCCGACGGCGAGACGATCCCCGCCGACGTCGTGGTCGCCAACGCCGACGCCGCGCACCTCTACCGCGACCTCGTGCGCGTTCCGCCGGCCGAGCGGTCGCTGCGCCGCGCCACCCCGTCGCTGTCCGGCTTCGTGCTGCTGCTGGCGCTGTGCGGTCGCACCCCGGGGCTGCAGCACCACACCGTCCTCTTCCCGCAGGACTACGACGACGAGTTCGACTCCGTCTTCGGCACCGGCCGGACCCGCGCTGCCCGTCCGGTCCCCGACCCCACCGTCTACGTCAGCGCCCCGGACGACCCGGCGCTGCGCCCGGACGAGGACAGCGAGGCCTGGTTCGTGCTGGTGAACGCCCCCAGGCACGACCCGGAGCACGGCGTGGACTGGGACGCGCCCGGGCTGGCCGACTCCTACGCGGACCGCGTGCTCGCGACGATGGCCCGGCGTGCCGCCGACCAGGGCTTCGACCTCCGGGACCGGTTGCTGTGGCGGGAGATCCGCACCCCCGCCGACCTCGAGCGCGCCACGCGCTCTCCCGGCGGCTCCATCTACGGCTCGTCCAGCAACGGGCCGCGGGCGGCATTCCTGCGGCCGGCCAACCGGTCACCGCTTCCCGGGCTCTTCCTCGTCGGCGGAAGCTCGCACCCGGGCGGCGGGCTGCCGCTGGTGGGGTTGTCGGCCGCGATCGTGGCGGAGCAGGTGGGGGCGGCATGACGGCTTCCCACACCTGGTGGGACGTCGGCTGGCACCTCGGGCTGTGGTCGAGTCCAGAGCGGCTGTTGGCGGGAACGGCTCGGCGCGGGGCTGATTTCGCTTTGCCAGCTGCCGGTTCTCCCGGATCTTGAGACCTGGTGCACCCTGTCTGAGCGTGCGGGTGCATCATGATCCAGAGTGGTTGAAAATTTCGGCAACAACAAGGGCGAATTGTGGCAAGAGGTGATCTGCGCGCTGCTGGCCGACCTCGGGGTCACGCTGCTCAACGGTCCGACGGACCGCCCGTGGGGCATCCGGACCGCGTCCTTCACCGACCCGTCGGGCCACGTCTGGGAAGTGGCGGGCCCCCCGTCCACGAGCTCCTCCGACGAGGAGACGAAGGCATGAGCGAGGAGCGCGAGCTGCTGCTCGGCTACCTGCAGGCTCAGCGCCGGCACGTCCTGGGCATCGTCGACGGCCTGGACGAGGAGGCCATGGCCAAGCCGGTGCTCCCCTCCGGCTGGTCGTGCCGTGCCCTGGTCCACCACCTGGCCTTGGACGTCGAGCGGCTCTGGTTCGCCGCGGTGCAGGCCGCCGCGCCGGACGCCGTCGCCTACTACGCCGACCAGCCCGACGGCTGGCAGGTGCCCGAGGGCATGACGGCGGCGGAGGTTCTCGAGCTCTACCGCCGCGAGGCCGAGCGCGCCGACGCCGTCATCACCCGGACCCCGCTGGACGCAGCACCGGCCTGGTGGCCGGAGGAGCTGTTCGGCACCGGGTGGCGGATGCACGACCTGCGCCAGGTCGTCCTGCACGTGCTGGTCGAGACCGCCGCGCACGCCGGGCACCTCGACGCCGCCCGCGAGCTGCTCGACGGCCGCCAGTGGCTGGTCATCACCGAGTAGCCGCGAGCCCTTCGCACCCCCGGGCCGGGCCGCGCCTCGGACCGCCGGACGCCCGCCGTCGCGACCTCACCGCGGTCGAGCGACCACGATGAGTTCCGGCGCATCCTCCGACACGGGCCGCAGGTCCCAGCCGCCGAACACGTCCTCGACGAGGAAGCCCGCCTGCTCGAGCGAGCGCCGCAGCGAGGGCTCGTCCCGGAAGGCCAGGACGCCACGCTCGACGCACCGCTCGCCCGTCCGGGCGTTCAGGGTGACGGTGTCGTACGTGACCAGCGGCGGCTCGACCTGCACCGTCTCGTGCCAGAGCTCCACCTCGCCGTCCGGCGTCGCCAGCGTGCGCGAGGTCTGCGTCCGGCTCCACTCCTCCCACAGGCGCCGTCCAGGGTTGCGCGACTCCAACGCCAGGGTCCCGGCGGGGTTCAGCGCGGCGCGCAGGTCCGCGAGCGTCTGCTGCCAGGAACGCTCGTCGAGGAAGACCTGCGCGACATGTCCGGTCATCACCGCGAGGTCCGCGTTGGACGGCCGCACGACGGAGCTGTCCCCCAGCCACCACTCGATGCGTCCGCT
Organism: Motilibacteraceae bacterium; assembly: GCA_051953655.1. Taxonomy (GTDB): domain Bacteria; phylum Actinomycetota; class Actinomycetes; order Motilibacterales; family Motilibacteraceae; genus JBQCHF01. The sequence goes on along the minus strand of JBQCIO010000323.1, from coordinate 15,552 downwards.
CCCACCCATCACCGCCGGCTTCGACCGCGCCACCCGCAGCATCTCCGGGTCCGGGTCGACGGCCACGACGTCGATCCCGTGCTGCGCCATGAGCCGGGCGAGGGTGCCGGTCCCGCACCCGAGGTCGACGACGGTCCGGGCCCGGCGCGCCAGGGCCAGCTCCAGGTAGAAGCGGTGGTCCTCGTCCGCCGCGTTCAGCTCGTCGTAGGCGTCCTGGAAGGCGAAGGGCACCGCGCCAGCCTTCCACGCCTCCGCCGGCCGCTGAGGTCGCCGCCGAGGGCCCTCGACGGCCGCCGGTGGCTGGTCATCGCCGGGTGACGGGCCTACCGTCCAGCGCATGGCCGACTGGGCGGACGTCCGCAGGCTCGCCACCGCCTTGCCCGAGGTGACCGAGGACGGCAGCGCGGGGCACGACCACCTGCCCGCGTGGAAGGTGCGCGACAAGGCGTTCGCCTGGGAGCGCCCGTTGCGCCGGGGCGACCTCGAGGCGCTCGGCGACGACGCCCCCGACGGTCCGGTGCTCGGGCTGCGGACGGCCGACCTCGGAGCCAAGGAGGCCGCTCTCACCGAGCTCCCCGGCAGCTGCTTCACCACGCCGCACTTCGACGGCTACCCCGCGGTGCTGGTCCGGCTCGACGAGATCGACGTGGACGACCTCGAGGAGCTGCTCACCGAGGCCTGGCTCGCCCGCGCCCCGAAGAGGCTGGCCCGCGAGCTCCTCGCCGCCCAGGACCGTCGGGTCACCGACCGGTAGCCGCCAGGGGCAGCCGGGCCGCAGCCTCGTCGTAGCGCCGCAGGACGAGCTCCACCAGGCGAGGGTGCACGCCCAGCGGCGGCGCGACGACGTCGGCCCGGCTCGCCTCCGCACGGCGGGTGAACAGCCCGGGCGCGAGCAGGTACGTCGCGACGACGACCCGCTGCCCCTCGATCCGGCCGCGCGCCACCGCACAGGGGACCCGCGGGCTCACGGCCGAGGAGTAGGCGGGCCGGACATGGCGTCCCAGGCGGCCGGACAGCCCGGCAGCGACCTCCTCCACCGCCGCGGACGACGCCGGGTCGGACGACCCGGCCGCGGCCAGCACGACCTCGTCGTCCTCCGACAGCCTGTCGGAGGAGATGCCGGCCTCGGCGAGTCGGTCCACGAGGACGTCGACGAGCGCCCCGTCCGGCCCCAGCGGCTCCCCGACGACGACCGGGTGCGCGGCCGTGCCCGCGGCCCGCGGAAGGTCCACGCCCACGTGGTAGCCGACCGAGAGCAGCAGCGGCAGCAGCACCGCCGGGCCGTCCACGCCGGCGAGCACCTCCTCCGGCGTCGGCCCGTGCACGTCCACGTAGCACTCGCGCGCGTCCAGCCCCGGCCGGGCCGCGCGGACCGCGTCGAGCAGCGCGCGGGTCGTCACCGCGCCGTCGGGGTTGCGGGTGCCGTGCGCCGCGCCGACGAGGACGGGGTCCGGGCCCTGCGGCAGACGACTCACTCGCCCGAGGGTGCCACGGGCACCGCCGGATCCGCCTCCCGAGCCGGCCCCGTCGCGGCATCGGGCTCGCAGTCCCCCTGCTCCCGCTCGGGTTCGTAGGCCAGCCGGTAGCCCCGCTTGACCACCGTCTGGACCAGCCTGGGGTCTCCCAGACCGCTGCGCAGCCGCTGCACGGCGACCTCCACCGCGTGCTCGTCGGCGCCCTCGCCCGGCATCGCCTGCAGCAGGGCGAAGCGGCTGAGCACCCGGCCGGGACTGGCCGCCAGCGCTCGCAGCACCGCCAGCGGAGCCGGCGGGAGCTGCAGCACCGTCCCGTCGAGCACCACTGCGTGCCCCCGCACCGACAGCCGGTGCCCCGCCACCGGGAGCGGGCGGGCGCGGGCAGGCAGCTCGGCCACCACCGTGCGGGCCAGCGCCCCCAGTCGGGAGCGCTCCGGCTGGGCAGCCCGTACGCCGAGCCGCTCGAGCGGCGCCGCCGTGACCGGGCCGACGCAGGCGGCGAGCACCGGTCCGCGGAGGGCGGCGAGCACCTGCTCGCGTCGCCCGGCCTGCTCGGCCACCTGCAGCAGGGCGAGCACCGCCGGTGCGCTGGTGAAGGTCACCGCGTCGACGGCCGCGACCGCCAGCTGGTCGACCAGCCGCCGCAGCGGCGCGTCGTCGTCCGGCAGCGTCCACCGGTAGACCGGCACCTGCACCACGTGCGCGCCGGCCACCGACAGCGCCTCGACGACGTCGGGAAGCGGCTCGCCGTGCAGCTGCACCGCGACCCGCAGCCCGGTCAGGTCACGCTCGAGCAGGTGGGCGAGCACCTCCGAGGAGGACTCGGAGGCCGGCGACCAGGTCTCCACCAGGCCCGCGGCCCGCACCGCCCCCCGCGCCTTCGGGCCCCGGGCCAGCACCTCGGCGCGGCCGAGCGCCGCGAGCAGCTCCTCCCCCAGACCCCACCCCTCGGCCGCCTCCACCCAACCGCGGAAGCCGATCCCGGTGGTCACGACGACGACGTCGAGCGGCTCGGCCAGGCACTCGCGCGTGGCGCGCAGCAGCTCGGCGTCGTCGGCCAGCGGGACCAGGGTGATGGCCGGCGCGGTGACGACCCGGGCACCGCGGCGCTCGAGCAGCGCCCCGAGCTCCTCGCGGCGGCGGGCCGCCGTGACCGCCACGGTGAACCCGGCCAGCGGCTGGTCCTCCGTCACGGCCCCTCCGCCCGGTCGCCCGTCCGGCCTGCCCCGGGCAGCTCGGCCGGCCCGACCTCCACCACTCCGTCCCTCACCCGCACCGTGTGGAGGGCGAGCTGCAGGGCCGGGTCGTCCAGGCACTGCCCCGTACGCAGGTCGTAGACCTCCTTGTACATGGGCGATGCGAGGGTCGGCACCTCACCGCGGCTGCCGACGATGCCGCGCGCCATGACGTTCGCCCCACTGCGCGGATCGCGGTGGTCGACGGCGTGCAGCGACCCGTCCAGCAGCCGGAACAGCGCGACCTGCCGGCCGTCCGGCAGCAGCACCGCCACGCCCCGCTCCGGGGTGAGTCGCCGGTAGTCGCAGACGTCCACCCAGCTGACGTCGTGGTCCGACGTGGTGTCGGAGACAGTCATCGCGCGACCTCCAGAGCCGGGCCGGCCACCAGCACGGCTCGTTCGGACGGGGTGGCCGGCCGCGGTTGCCCGCGCTCGGCGACGACCACGACGTCGGGGTCGGGCGTGCCGGGCGCGTTGGCGAACGAGGCGAACCGGGCCAGGCGGTCCGGGTCGTCCAGCACAGCACGCCACTCATCCGCGTAGGAGGCGACGTGCCGGGCCATCGCGGCGTCGAGGTCGGCGCAGATCCCCAGGCTGTCCTCCACGATCACCTCTCTCAGGTGCTCCATCCCCCCGTCCATCGCCTCGAGCCACGGCGCGGTGCGCTGCAGCCGGTCCGCCGTGCGGACGTAGAGCATGAGGAACCGGTCCAGGTAGGTGATCAGGGTTTCGGTGTCGACGTCCTGGGCGAACAGCTGGGCGTGCCGCGGCGTGAATCCCCCGTTGCCGCCGAGGTAGAGGTTCCAGCCGTTCTCGGTGGCGATGACGCCGAAGTCCTTGCTGCGCGCCTCGGCGCACTCCCGGGCGCAACCGCTCACCCCGCCCTTGAGCTTGTGCGGCGCGCGCAGCCCGCGGTAGCGCAGCTCCAGCGCGATCGCCAGGCCCACCGAGTCCTGGACCCCGTAGCGGCACCAGGTCGAGCCGACGCAGGACTTGACCGTGCGCAGCGCCTTTCCGTAGGCGTGACCGGACTCGAAGCCGGCGTCCACCAGTCGCCGCCAGATGGCCGGCAGCTGCTCCACCCGCGCGCCGAGCAGGTCGATGCGCTGGCCACCGGTCACCTTCGTGTAGAGGCCGAAGTCGCGCGCCACCTCGCCGATCACGATGAGCTTGTCCGGCGTGATCTCGCCACCGGGGATGCGGGGCACGACCGAGTAGGTGCCGTCCTTCTGCAGGTTGGCCAGGTGGTGGTCGTTGCTGTCCTGCAGCGCCGCCTGCTCGCCGTCCAGGACGTGGCCCGTGCCGAGACTGGCCAGGATCGAGGCGACGACGGGCTTGCAGATGTCGCAGCCGCGACCGGTGCCGTGCCCCTGCACCAGGTCGGAGAAGGTGCGGATCCCGGTGGCGGCGACGACCTCGAAGAGCTCCTTGCGTGTCATGGCGAAGTGCTCGCACAGCGCAGGGTCCGCCGCGACACCGGCCTCGGCCAACAGGGACTTGAGCATCGGCACGCAGCTCCCGCACCCCGTGCCCGCGCCGGTGCAGGACTTCACCGACGCGACGTCGGAGCAGCGTCCGGCCCGCACCGCCTCCACCACCTCGGCCTTGGTCACGCCGCGGCAGGAGCACACCTGCGCGTCGTCGGGCAGCGCGGGGCGGGCCGACGGGTCGGCGGTGGGAAGGATGAGCTGCTCGGGCGGGCAGCCGGTCTCCCGACCGAGCAGCGGCCGGAGCGCCGCGTAGTCCGAGGCGTCGCCCACCAGCACCGCGCCCAGGAGCGTGCGGGCGTCGTCGGTGACGACGAGCTTCTTGTAGACGCCGCCCACCTGGTCGGCCCACACGAGCTCCAGCGCGCCCTCGGTGGCGGCGTGCGCGTCGCCGATGCTCGCGACGTCGACGCCGAGCAGCTTGAGCTTGGTGCTGGTGTCCGGGTCGGCGAAGGCAGCCTCCCCGCCGAGCAGCCGGTCGGCCACCACCTCGGCCATCGCGTAGCCGGGCGCCACCAGACCGTAGGCGCGGCCGTGCACCGCGGCGCACTCCCCCACCGCCCACACCGACTCGTCCTCCGTGCGGCAGGCTTCGTCCACCAGCACGCCGCCCCGCTCGCCCACCGCCAGCCCGCACCCGCGAGCGAGCTCGTCGCGGGGGCGCACGCCGGCGGCGAAGACGACGACGTCGGCGTCCACCTCCGCGCCGCCGGCCAGCCGCAGGGTGCCGACCCGGCCGTCCGCCGCAGCGTCGATCCGCTCGGTCATCGCGCCGGTGTGCACCATGACGCCGAGCGCCCTGATGTGCCGCGCCAGCGCCTGACCGCCGCCCTCGTCGACCTGGAGCGGCATCAGACGCGGCGCCGCCTCGACGACGTGCGTGCGCAGCCCCAGCGCGCGCAGCGCGCCGGCCGCCTCCAGGCCGAGCAGCCCGCCGCCCACGACGGCCCCGACGCGGGCGTCGCGCAGGTCCGCGCGGATGGCGTCGAGGTCGTCCAGCGTCCGGTAGACGTGGCAGCCGGGAAGGTCGCGCCCGGGCACCGGCGGCACGAACGGCGCCGACCCGGTGGCCAGCACCAGCGCGTCGTAGCCGAGCACCCTGCCGGCGTCCGTGCGGACCTGCCGGGCCTCGCGATCGACGGCGACCACCCGCTCGCCCAGGTGCAGCGCGAGGTCGGGGTCGTCGTCGTAGAACCCCTGCGGCACCAGGGACAGCTCCTCCGCGCTGGTGCCGGTGACGTAGGAGGTGAGGGCCACCCGGTCGTAGGGCGGGCGGTCCTCCTCACCGATCACGACCACGCGCCAGCTGCGCGCCTCGTCGCGGGTCCGCAGCGACTCGACGAGCCGCTGGGCCACCATCCCGGCCCCGACGACGACCAGGGTGCGCTCGCTCATGACGTCCTCCCCGTGAGGGCTGCAAGGGGTGCTTCGGCCGGTTCCGGCTCGGCGGCACCGGCTGCGAGCAGCCAGCCGACGATCCCGTCGACGGCGCTGCGGCAGCCGCCGCAGCCGGTGGTGGCGCGCGTGGCGAGGGCCACGTCCTGGGTGGTGCGGGCGCCGTCCAGCACCGCGTCCTGGATGCGTAGCTTGGTGACGCCGTTGCAGCGGCAGACGGTGGTGGCGAGCGGCATCCGCTCCGGAGATTCCGTCGCCTCTGCGGGAGAATGGCGCCGCGGACCGAGCAGCAGCGAGGCACGGTCGGGTGGCAGCGGCGCGCCACGGTCGTAGAGCTGGGTGACCGCCGGCACCGCGGACGGCGCACCGACCAGGATCGCCCCGGTGAGGCGGCCGTCGCGGACGACGAGCTTGCCGTAGGTGCCGCGCGCGGGGTCGCTGAGCTGGACGACCTCGACGCCGGGCTGGTCCAGCAGGGTCTCGGTGTCGGCCGTGCTCTCCCCCATCGCGGCGAGGTCGACCCCGGCGGCCTTGAGCCGGGTCACCGTGCGGGACCCGGGGTAGCGGCGCCCGGGGTCCGCGCCGGTCACCTGAGCGGCCACCACGGCCGCCTGCTCCCAGGCCGGAGCCACCAGCCCGTAGACCTGGCCGTCGTGCTGCGCGCACTCGCCCAGCGCGAAGACCCGCGGGTCGGTGACCGAGCGCAGGGTGTCGTCGACGACCACACCGCGGTCCACCGCGAGCCCGGCCTGCGCGGCCACCCCCGTCTCCGGGCGGACGCCGCACGCGACCACCAGCAGGTCCGCCAGGACGACGCTGCCGTCGTCCAGCCGCACCCCCGCGAACCGCCCGTCCGGACCCCGCAGCACCCCGGTGCTGGTCGCACCGAGCCGCACCGAGACGCCCAGCCCGCGCAGCGTGCGGCGCAGCACCCCGCCGGCCGCCGGGTCGAGCTGACGCTCCATGAGGTGGCCCACCGCGTGAACGACGACGACGTCGATCCCCCGCCCGGCCAGGCCGCGGGCCGCCTCCAGGCCGAGCAGGCCGCCGCCGAGCACCACGGCGCGGCGCACCGGCCGCTCGGCCAGCCCGGCGAGCACCCGGCCGCAGTCGTCCAGCGTCCGGAAGGCGTAGGCACCGGTGACCAGCCCACCGTCCTGCACCAGCCCGTCCAGCGGTGGCAGCACCGGGCGGCTGCCGGTGGCCAGCACGAGCACGTCGTAGGGGACGCGGGTGCCGTCGTCGACGACGACCTGCCGGACCTGCCGGTCGATGCCGGTCACCCGGTGGCCCAGCCGGAGCTCGACGTCGTGGACGTCGTGCCAGCCGGCGGTCCCGAGCCGGATGTCCTCGGCACGGTGCCGTCCGGCGAGGACCTCGGAGAGCAGGATCCGGTTGTAGGCACCGTGCTCCTCTTCGCCGAGCACGGTGACCGACAGCAGGTGCCCGGGGTCGTGCGCCCGCAGCTCCTCCACCACCCGGGCGCCGGCCATGCCGTTCCCGACGACGACGACTCGCGGTCTCAGGTCCGACGGGGTGCAGGACGTCATGCGGTGGTCCTCTCCAGGCGCACCGCGCACACCTTGAGCTCGGGCATGCGCGAGACGGGGTCGAGGGCGGGGTTCGTGACGGAGTTGGCCCGCTGCTCACCGGGCCAGTGGAACGGCATGAAGACGGTGTCCGCGCGGATCCGGTCGCTGAGGCGCAACGGGGCCACGGCGCTGCCGCGGCGGCTCACCACCCGGACCTGCTCGCCCTCCTCCAGACCGAGCAGGTCCGCCACGTCGGGCGCGACCTCCACGAAGGCCTCCGGCGCGGCGTCCACGAGCGCCTCGACCCGCCGGGTCTGCGTGCCGCTCTGGTACTGCGCCAGCACCCGACCGGTGGTGAGCAGCAGGGGGAACTGCTCGTCGACGTCCTCGGCCGGCCCGACGTGCTCGACGTCCACGAAGCGGGCTCGCCCGTCCGGGGTGCAGAAGCGGTCGGCGAACAGGCGCGGCGTGCCCGGGTGGGCGGCGTCCGGACAGGGCCAGTACAGGGCCTCGCCGGCGTCGAGCCGCTCCCAGCTGATGCCGGCGTAGTCCGCCGGCCCGCCGGCGCTGGCCAGCCGCAGCTCCTCCCACATCTGGGCGGGGTCCGCGGGGAAGCCGGGGACGCCCAGCCGGTCGGCCAGCCCGGCCAGGACCTCGAGGTCGGTGCGCACGCCGGCCGGCGGGGCCACCGCCCGGCGGCGGCGCAGCACGCGTCCCTCCAGGTTGGTGGTCGTGCCCCCCTCCTCGGCCCACTGGGCCACCGGCAGCACGACGTCGGCCAGGGCCGCGGTCTCGGACAGGAACGGGTCGGCGACCACGAGGAGGTCCAGCGCGCCCAGCCGCTCGGCCACGTGGGCCGCACGGGGCGCGGAGACCACCGGGTTGCTGCCGTGCAGGAGCAGGGCACGCACGCCGCCCTCGCGGCCCAGCGAGTCCAGCAGCTCGTAGGCGCTGGGCCCCGGACCGGGCAGGTCGTCCGGGTCGATCCCCCAGACCGCCGCCACGTGCGCCCGCGCCGCCGGGTCGTCCAGCTTCCGGTAGCCGGGCAGCTGGTCGGCCTTCTGCCCGTGCTCGCGCCCGCCCTGGCCGTTGCCCTGCCCGGTGAGGCAGCCGTAACCGCTCCCCTCCCGCCCGGGCAGACCCAGGGCCAGGGCGAGGTCGCAGTACGCCGACACGGTGTCGGTGCCGGTGCTGTGCTGCTCGGCGCCCCGACCGGTGAGCAGCAGCACCCGGGTGCCCGCGGCGAGCATGCGCGCGGCGCGGCGCACGTCCTCCACCGGCACGCCGGTGGTGCGCTCCACCCGCTCGGGCCACCACGCGGCCACCCGACGGCGCACCGCGTCGAAGCCGGTGGTCCGCCCGGCCACGAAGCGCGCGTCCTCCAGGCCCTCGGCCACCACGACGTGGAGGAGACCGAGGACCAGCGCGAGGTCGGTGCCCGGGGCAGGTGCGAGGTGCAGCGCGGCCAGCTCCGCGGTCGCGGTCCTGCGCGGGTCCACCACCAGCAGCCGCCCGCCGGCCTGCTGCATCTGCACCAGGTGGCGCACCAGCGGCGGCATCGTCTCGGCCACGTTCGCCCCTGCCAGCAGCACGACGTCGGCTTCCGCGAGGTCGGTGAGCGGGAACGGGAGTCCGCGGTCGACGCCGAAGGCCCGGATCCCGCCGGCCGCGGCCGACGACATGCACCAGCGGCCGTTGTAGTCGATCGCCCTGGTCCGCAGCGCCACGCGGGCGAACTTGCCGAGCGCATAGGCCTTCTCGTTGGTCAGGCCACCGCCGCCGAACACGCCGACGGCGTCGCGCCCGTGCTGGGCCTGCACCTCCAGCAGGCGCGAGGCGACGACGTCGATGGCCTCGTCCCAGCTGGTGGGCTGCAGCTCGCCGTCCCGGCGGACCAGAGGTGCGGTGAGCCGGTCGGGATGACGCAGCAGCTCGGCGGCGGTCCAGCCCTTCTGGCACAGCCCCCCGAGGTTCGTCGGGAAGTCCCGCGGGGCGACGTCGACGTGGCCGGTGGTGTGGGCGGTCAGCGTCATGGCGCACTGCAGCGCGCAGTACGGGCAGTGCGTGTCGACGTCCACGGCGGCGAGGCTGTCCGCCCGCGGTTTCCCGGTGGCGACGGTCGTGTTTCCGGCGTGCAACAAGGACCTCACACTCCGGGAAGGCGCTGGGGGGAACGGCGGAGGTAGACCGCCCAGGTCATCGCCGCACCCAGGACGTAGGCGACGACGAAGGCGGCGTAGGCGGCGTCGCCGCGCTGGGTGGTGAGGAACGATTGCCGGAACGCGAGGTTCACCAGCACCCCGCCGAAGGCACCGACCGCCCCGGCGATCCCGATGAGTGCGCCGGACAGGCGCTGGGCCATCGCTCGCTCCGACGCCTCGTCGGAGCCGATCTCCACCTTGCCGCGGGCCCGGGCAGCGAAGACAGCGGGGATCATCGCGTAGGTCGAGCCGTTGCCGATCCCGCTCAGGGCGAAGAGCACGACGAACGCGGCCACGAACAGCGGCAGCGACTGCTGCCGCGAGGCGTCCAGCACCACCAGGCCGGTGACCGCCATCGCGACGAAGGTGGCGACCGTGGTGCGGGCGCCTCCCCAGCGGTCGGCGAGCCAGCCGCCGACCGGGCGGATCAGGGAGCCGATGAGCGGGCCGAGGAAGGTGAGGTAGGCCGCGTCCACCGGGGTGGCGAACCGGTCGCCGAACTGCACCTGCAGGACCTGCCCGAAGGCGAACCCGAAGCCGATGAACGAGCCGAAGGTGCCGACGTAGAGCAGCGACAGGACCCAGGCGTGCGGCTCGCGCAGCACCATCCGCATCGCCTCGGTGTCGTTGCGCGCGGTGGCCAGGTTGTCCATGAGCAGGGCGGCCAGCACGGCCCCGACCACGACCAGGGGGACGTAGATCACCAGCAGCGCGCGGGGGTGTTGCGAGCCGACCACGGCGAGCACGGCCAGACCGGCCAGCTGGACGGTGGCGACGCCGACGTTCCCGCCCCCGGCATTGATGCCGAGCGCCCGGCCCTTGAGCCGCTGCGGGTAGAAGGCGTTGATGTTCGCCATCGAGGAGGCGAAGTTGCCGCCCCCGACACCGGCCAGGGCCGCCACGACCAGCAGGGTGCCGAACGAGACACCCGGCTCGAGCACGGCAGCGGCCGCGAGCGAGGGGACCAGCAGCAGCAGCGCGCTGATCAGGGTCCAGGTGCGCCCCCCGAAGCGGGCCACGGCGAGGGTGTAGGGCAGGCGCAGCACCGAGCCGACCAGAGCGGGCACGGTGGTGAGCAGGAACTTCTGCTCGGGGGCGAAGCCGTAGTCCTTGCCGAGGAACAGCACCAGGACCGACCACAGCGTCCACACCGAGAAGCCGACGTGCTCGGTGAGGACCGAGACGACGAGGTTGCGCCGGGCGATCCGCTTCCCTGCTGCCTCCCAGAACTGCGCGTCCTCGGGGTCCCAGTGCTCGATCCAGCGGCCGCGACGGCCGGCAGTGGCTGCTACCGCTGCCGTGGTCGGTGAGACGGTGGTGGTCATGCGCGCTCCGTGGGTGCGTCGGGAGGGACGCGGAGCAACGTCGCAATGCCGGGTTACGCGGACTGCCGCGCCTGATCACGGGGCGGTGAGGTCTTCCTCTCCGCGGGCTGGTGCCCGCGGAGAGGACCACTCACTCGGGAGCGGTGAGCCGACGCCGCACGACGACCAGCAGCTGGGCCAGCCCGACGACGCCGAGGGTCAGCCAGGCCAGGGCCCCCGCGGTGGCCCAGTTCTCCGACGCGCTGTCGTAGATCCCCGCGCCGACGAGGAACATCGCCGTGACGATGATCCGGCTGGGCCGCTCCCACACCGTGACGACGCCGACCTCGGCCATCCCCGCCGCGCCGGCGCGCGCCCTCGCGTACTCCTGCAGCACCATGACCGCCCCTGCCCCGACGCAGACCCCGGCCGGCGCCCCGACCAGCCAGAGCGCCAGCAGGTAGAGCCCGTCGCTGACCCGGTCGACGACGGAGTCGAGCACGTAGCCCCACCGCGTGGCCCGGTCGGTCAGCACGGCGACCGCGCCGTCGAGGTTGTCGGTGAAGCCCGAGAGCACGGTGACCAGCGCCGCCAGCAGCAGCCAGCGCCCGCCCAGCGGGGCCAGCGCGGCCACGGCACCGGACACCAGCAGACCGAGCAGCGTGACGACGTCGGGAGGCACCCTCAGCGCCGCGAACGGACGCGCCGCGAGGTAGGTGAGGCTCAGCCACGGCCCGACCAGGCGCGAGCCGCGCGGGTCGTAGCCGCCGTGCAGCGCCGACCAGCTGGTGAAGTAGGTGTCCCGGTCCGGGACGGCCGATGTCACCCCGTCAGCGCTCACCCCGTCAGCGCTCATCCGGTCAGCGGGCGGCGGCCGGCGCCAGGCCGAGCTGCTGGTAGATCTCCAGCGAGGCGGTGGACCGGTTGAGGGTGATGAAGTGCAGGCCGGGCACGCCCTCCGCGAGCAGCCGCTCGCACAGCGCGGTCGCGGCCTCCACGCCCACCCGGCGCACCGCGTCGGGGTCGTCCTCCACCGCGTGCAGCCGCTCGGCGAGGTCGGCCGGGAAGTCCGCGCCGGAGAGCACAGCGAAGCGCTCGATCTGTCGCACGTTCGTGACCGGCATGATGCCCGGGATGATCGGGACGTCGCACCCTGCGGCGGACACCCGGTCACGCAGCCGCAGGTAGTCCTCGGCGTGGAAGAACATCTGCGTGATGGCGAAATCTGCGCCCGCGCGGCACTTGGCCACGAAGTGCCGGATGTCGCTGTCCCAGTCCGCGCTGCGCGGGTGCCGCTCGGGGAACGCGGCCACGCCCACGCAGAAGTCGCCGGACTCCTTGAGCAGCCGCACCAGCTCCGCGGCGTAGCTCAGGCCCTGCGGGTGCGCCACCCACTCCCCCTGCGGGTCGCCGGGCGGGTCGCCGCGCAGGGCCAGCACGTTGCGCACGCCGGCGTCGGCGAACTGCCCGACGACCCGTCGCAGCTCGGCGACCGAGTGGTCCACGGCGGTGAGGTGCCCCACCGGCGTCAGCGTGGTCTCGGAGGCGATGCGCTCCACGACGGACACGGTGCGGTCGCGGGTGGAGCCGCCGGCGCCGTAGGTGACCGAGACGAACGTCGGCGAGAGCGGCTCGAGCCGGCGCAGCGCCTCCCACAGCGTCCGCTCGCCCTCGTCGGTCTTCGGGGGGAAGAACTCGAAGGAGTACGAGCGGTCGCCGGCGGCCAGCAGGTCGCGGATCGTCGCCGCGCCGCCGGGCATCGTGGAGGGCAGGCCGAGCGCCATGCCGCCGAGGGTAGTGCGAGGGGGTGCGCCGGACCTCGCGCGACCGTCATCCGGACGCGTGATCTCGACGGGCCACCCGCGCGCACTGCCCCTACGCTCGATGTGTGGCACCCACGACGCCGAGCGTTCACCCCGCAGCGTCCTCCCCGGCGACGTCCTCTCCGGCGACGTCCTCCCCGGCCTCGCCGATGGACCGGGAGGACCTCCGCAGCAGGGTGCAGAAGGCGCTCGACGACTTCCTGTCCCGCCAGGCCGACGTGCTCGAGTCGGTCAGCGTCGACCTCGCCCCGCTGGCCGAGGCCGCCGTCGACCTCGTCCGCGGCGGCAAGCGCCTGCGCCCAGCCTTCTGCTACTGGGGCTGGCGCGGTGCGGGTGGCGAGGACTGCCCGGAGATCGTCGACGCCGCCGCCGCGCTCGAGCTGTTCCAGGCCGCCGCGCTGGTGCACGACGACGTCATGGACGACAGCGACACCCGCCGCGGCATGCCCGCCGCGCACCGTCGCTTCAGCGCGCTGCACCGCGGATCGGCCTGGACCGGCGCGGCGGAGCGGTTCGGCGAGGCCGGTGCCATCCTGCTCGGCGACCTGTTCCTCGTGTGGTCCGACGAGATGCTCACCTGCAGCGGCCTGCCGACCACGGCGCTGTGCGAGGGCCGCCGCGTCTTCGACGTCATGCGCACCCAGCTGATGGGCGGCCAGTACCTCGACATGCTCGAGCAGGCGCGCGCCAACGAGGTCGGCGGCGACGCCGTCGAGCGGGCCCGCACGGTGATCCGCTACAAGAGCGCGAAGTACTCCATCGAGCACCCGCTGCTGCTCGGCGGCTCCCTGGCCGGCGCCGACGACCGCGTCCTGGCCGCCTACAGCGCCTACGGCCTGCCGCTGGGCGAGGCCTTCCAGCTGCGTGACGACGTCCTCGGCGTGTTCGGCGACCCCGCCGAGACCGGCAAGCCCGCCGGCGACGACCTGCGCGAGGGCAAGCGCACCGTGCTGGTCGCGACCGCGCTGCGCACCGCCTCCCCCGCCCAGGCGGCGCTGGTCCGCCGCCACCTCGGCGACCCGCACCTGGACGCTGCCGGCGTCGAGCAGCTCCGCGAGGTGCTCGTCGACACCGGCGCGCTGGCCGAGGTGGAGCGGCTCATCGACGAGCTCACCGACCGTGCGGCCACCGCCCTGGCCGGCGTCGAGCTGGCCGGCGTCGCCCACGAGGTGCTGGTGGAGCTCATCGCCGCCGCCACCGCCCGCTCGGTCTGACCCGCCCTCTCCTGGAGCCCCCCATGCGCACCGTCACCGGCCCCACCGATCACGTCGTCGTCGTCGGCGCGGGGCTGGCCGGGCTGTCGGCCGCGCTGCGCCTGGCCGGCGCCGGCCGCCGGGTCACGCTCCTCGAGCGCGAGGACGTGCCCGGCGGGCGCAACGGCCTGGCCGTGCGCGACGGCTTCCGGTTCGACACCGGTCCCACCGTCCTCACCATGCCGGACCTGATCGCCGACGCCTTCGACGCGGTCGGCGAGCGGATGGAGGACTGGCTCGAGCTGCAGCCGGTCGCCCCGCTCTACCGGGCGTTCTACGCCGACGGCTCGCAGCTGGACGTGCACGCCGACGTCGACGCGATGGCCGACGAGATCGCCACCGTGTGCGGCCCGCGCGAGGCCGCCGGCTACCGCCAGTACGTCGAGTTCGTCTCCCAGCTCTACCGCTACGAGATGGCCGACTTCATCGACCGCAACATCGACTCCCCGTTCGACCTGCTCACGCCCAACCTCGCCCGGCTGGTGGCGCTGGGCGGGTTCCGCAAGCTGGCACCCAAGGTGGAGAAGTACCTGCGCGACCCGCGCACGCAGCGCGTCTACTCCTTCCAGGCCATGTACGCCGGCCTGTCCCCCTACGACGCCCTGGCCATCTACGCCGTCATCGCCTACATGGACTCCGTGGCCGGGGTCTACTTCCCCAAGGGGGGGATGCACGCGGTGCCGCGCGCGCTGGCGGGCGCGGCGGCCAAGCACGGCGTCGACATCCGGTACAGCACCGAGGTCGAGCGGGTGGAGCGGCGCGGCAACCGGGCCACCGCGGTCGTCACGACCGACGGCGAGCGGATCCCCTGCGACGTCGTGGTGCTCAACCCGGACCTGCCGGTCGCCTACCGCGACCTGCTCGGCTTCCAGCCGGCCAAGGTCCGCCGGCTCTCCTACAGCCCGTCGTGCTACCTGCTGCTGGCCGGCTCGTCCGCCACGTACGACCACATCGCCCACCACAACATCCACTTCGGCGAGTCCTGGGAAGGCGTCTTCCGCGAGCTCATCGACGAGCGCCGGCTGATGACCGACCCCTCGCTGCTGGTGACGAACCCGACCCGCTCGGACCCGTCGCTGGCGCCGGACGGCAAGCAGATCTACTACGTGCTGGTCCCGACGCCGAACCTCGACGCCCCCATCGACTGGCGGGTGCAGGGCCCGCGCTACCGCGACCAGGTGGTCGAGACCCTGGAGAAGCGCGGCTACTCCGGGTTCGGGGACGGCGTCGAGGTGGAGCTCAGCACGACGCCGCTGGACTGGGCCGCCCGCGGCATGGAGCGCGGCGCCCCGTTCGCCGCCGCCCACTCGTTCTTCCAGACCGGCCCGTTCCGCCCCAAGAACATCTGGGGCGAGAACGTCGTCTTCGCCGGCTCGGGCACCCAGCCCGGCGTCGGCGTCCCGATGGTGCTGGTCTCCGGCCGGCTGGCCGCCGAGCGGGTGCTGGGCAAGGACCCGTCGTACCGGTCGCGCGCCATGCGCTGAGGGGCGGCGCCGGTCTCGCAGCGCCCCTCCCGCCGGCCCTCCCTTGACCGATTTGCGCACACAACCCCCCGCTCCCGCACGGCGTGTCGGGCCCTCAGGTCTGTGACACGCCGGTCTCCGGCCAGGGGCTGTGTGCGCAAATCGGTCCCAGGGGCCTGGCGGCCAGCACAGGTGACCTAGCGCCCAGGCGGCCCTGCCAACAGCGCAGCTCGCATCTCGGCTCGCGTGCGCTGCGGATGGTGCACAAGATCCTCGTAGCCGAAGCGGATGTAGGACATGCCGAGCCGGACGATCGCCCGCTCCCGCTCGCGGTCGCGCCGGAAGTCCGCCCGGTCACTGTGGTGCTCGGCCCCGTCCGCCT
>JBQCIO010000322.1:0-10952 GCA_051953655.1 Motilibacteraceae bacterium | reverse complement strand
GACCGCCAGCCCCCCGCGCCCCGGTCCGGTGGTGTGGGGGGGGGCCCGCGTCGCTGGTGCTGCGGTGCTGCTGCCGTCAGGTCGTGCGCCCGGACGGGTCCGGGAAGTCACGGTCCTGGTTGTCGTCGGTGCTCTCCGCCTGTCCGGTGTGGCCCTGGCCACCGCCGCCGGCGACGCCCGCGCTGGGCGCGGTCTCGCCGAGCAGTGCGGCCTCGTCCTCGTCCTCCGGCCGGTTCCGGACCGACCCGGTGGACGGGTCGGCGCCCTGGGTGGCGGCGGTGACGCCGAGGCCGGCGGCTCCGGGTGCGGTGCTCATCGGGTGCTCATCTCCTACCTGCCGACGATGGGGCAGCGGCTGACGTGGTGATCGAGTGCGTCAGCGGTCGTTGCGGCCGCGGGTGGTGGTCTCCGGCGCGCCACGCAGGTCGACCTCCTCCTTGCGGACCT
Source organism: Motilibacteraceae bacterium (assembly GCA_051953655.1). GTDB lineage: Bacteria > Actinomycetota > Actinomycetes > Motilibacterales > Motilibacteraceae > JBQCHF01. Next base: position 10,505 of record JBQCIO010000322.1, on the reverse strand, counting down.
CGTCCTCGACCGTCCGCCGCTCGGTCTCGGTGTCCTTGGCCAGGCGCACGCGCTCGACCGGCACGGTCTCCTTGGAGACGACGGGGCGCTCCTCGGTGAGGGTGACCTCGTGCTCCTCCTCGGAGATGGCCGGGCCGTCCATCGCCTGGCCGACGTTGCCGTCGGTGATCGGCTCGGTCTCGAGCCGCACCTTCTCCTTGGTGACTGGCACCGTGGTCTGCACGTGCTCGGTGGTCACGTACTTGCGCAGCCGGGCCTTGCCGGTCTGCACCTTCTCGGTGCCGACGTTGAGCCGCTCCTCGGAGCGGGTCATCGCGTCGTCGGTGGTCGGGCCGGAGGTGTCGCGGCCGACCGTGCGGTCCTCGACGTCGTCGTAGACCTCGTCGCGGTCGCTGTCCACGCGACCGGTCGTGCCGGTCGTGCCCATGGTGCCGGTGGTCGTGCCGGTCTCCGACAGGCCGTAGTAGCGGTAGAGCTCGGCCTCCTCGGACTCGGAGATGTGGCCGTCCTCGCTGGCGGTGCGCGGGGCGTCCTTCACCGTCGACTTGTCGTAGGGCACCACGATGTCGTCGCCCTGGAAGCTGGCGTCGGCCAGCGGCACGAACGACTCGCCCGAGCCGAACAGGCCGGTGTGCACGGTGACCCACTCCGGCCGGCCGGTCGTGTCGTCGAGGTAGATCTGGCCGGCCTTGCCGATCTTGTCGCCGTCACTGCCGACGACGGTGCGGCCGAGCATGTCCTGGGGGTTGCCGATGTCCATGCCGTTCATGTGACGTGTCTCCCTCTGGATCGAGCGGTCCGGGCGCTTCCTTCGGTCGGCTCGGACGCCTCTGCGGTCTGGGGGCGACTGGCACGCGCTCTGGGCTGAACGGCCGCCATGCCGCGGAGCCCATCAGGTCCCCGCGGGCCTGGGCCGCAAACGTGCAGTGCGGGCCAGCAGAAAGGGAATTCAGCGGGCCGAGGGCGGGGTGGCGTCCTGCGGCGGGGTCCCCTCCGGATGGGAGCCGCGCTCCTTCGGCAGAGCCGTGGGAGGGGCGCCGGCGCCGGTGTGCATGCCGGCGACACCGACGCCGCCGGACTGCGAGCCCGTGCCGTCGGCCCAGCGGCCCTCGGCGCCGGCGGCCGCTCCCGGGTCGGCGATCGGCTCGCCGTAGGAGGCGTCGGTGGCGCTCCCCGCGGCGGCGCTGACGGCGGTGGCGCGGCCGGCGGCGGGGGACTCCGGGTCCAAGCCGTAGTGGAGGCAGAGGGACTGGGCGAGCTCGGCGTCGAGGACGCCGTCGAGGGGCGCGGGCGGTGCGCTCAGCACGTCCGACGCGGTGCAGGCGAGCACGAGCCGGTCGCCGCGGACCTCGGCGCCGGCCAGCGGGGCGAGCGCGGGAGGACCGGTGCGGTGACCGGGCAGCAGCACCCAGGCGGGCGCCTGGGAGCCGGTGGGCACGAGCACCTGGCGCACGGGACCCACCTTCTTCCCGTCGCGTCCCTCCGCGGTCAGGTCGAGCAGGTCGGCGGGAGCGGGTAGCGACGGCAGCGACATGGGTTCCTCCGGACCCGGCGGGGGACCGGTCCCGCTCGGGACGGTCGGTGCACGTGCCGGTCCTATCCGGCGGGTGCCCGGAGCGGTGGGTCAGAAACCGGGCCGGAGGGCCCGCCCGCTCACCGGTCGCGGTGGCGGAGGAACTCCTCGACCTCATCCGGACGCGGTGGGTTGGCGCCGGCCCGCGAGCAGGTGATGGCGGCCACCGCGGCCGCCCGGCGGGCCAACGGCTCGACCTGACCGGGGCCGCCGGCGGTGAGGTCGGCGAAGGCGGCGGGGGGCAGCGCGCCGGCCCGGGCCAGGCCGTCGAGCAGTCCGCTCATGAAGGAGTCGCCGGCACCCACCGTGTCGACGACGTCGACGGCGTAGGGCGGCAGCCGCAGCGATCCCCCGGCGGTGGCCACGAAGACGCCGTCGCCGCCGAGGGTCACCACGACGAGGCGGACCGAGCCGAGCCCGAGGAGCCGGTCGGCGAAGTCCTCCGGCGCGGTGCCCGGGAAGAGGAACTCGAGGTCCTCGTCGCTGCACTTCACCAGGTGCGCGAGCGCGGCCACCTCGAGCACCCGCTGCGCCGCGGCGGTGCGGTCCGGGGTGAGCGACGGGCGGGCGTTGGGGTCGTAGCTGACCAGCACGTGACCGGCGCCCGACGTCCGCCGGGTCAGCTCGAGCACCGCGGTGTCGCCGGGTTCCAGCGCCAGGCCCAGCGAGCCGACGTGCAGGGCGGCGCTGCCGTCGGCGACGGAGAGGTCACGCACGTCCCAGGCGAGGTCGAACTCGTAGGTGGCGACCCCGCGGGCGTCGAGCCGCGCGAGCGCCGTGCTGGTCGGGGAGCCCGGCGCGCCGACGTCGACGACGTCGACGCCGTTGCCGGTGAGGTGCTCGCGCACCAGCCGCCCGTGGTCGTCGTCGCCGAGCGAGGTGAGCAGGGTCGACTGGTGGCCCAGCCGGGCCAGCCCGACGGCGATGTTGGCCGGCCCGCCGCCCGGGTGGGCCCGCGGCACGTCGTCGTCCGGCCCGAGCACGAGGTCGACCAGGGCCTCGCCCACCACCGTCACGCGCACCGCCACACGTCCTCCCCGGCTGCCTCGCGCCACGGCACAGCGCCGGGCGGACCACGGCATCCTTCCGTGCAAGGAGGCCGGACGTCGAGGTCGCCCCGCGCCCGAGCGGCTACCGCGCGTGCTCGAAGTCGATGCTCGAGTAGGCGCGCAGCTTGGTGAGCCGGTGCTCGCTCTCGATGAGCCGGATGGTGCCGCTCTTGGAGCGCATGACGATCGAGTGGGTCCGCGCGCTACCGCCGCGGTAGCGCACGCCGCGCACGATCTCGCCGTCGGTGATGCCGGTGGCCACGAAGAACACGTTGTCGCTGGCCACCAGCTCGTCGGTGGTGAGCACGCGGTCCAGGTCGTGCCCGGCGTCGAGGGCCTTGCGCCGCTCGTCCTCGTCCCGCGGCCACAGCCGGCCCTGGATCACCCCGCCGAGGCACTTGATGGCGCAGGCGGTGATGATCCCCTCGGGGGTGCCGCCGACGCCCAGCAGCAGGTCCAGGCCGGTCCCCTCCCGGGCGGCCATCACGGCGCCGGCGACGTCGCCGTCGGCGATGAACTTGATCCGCGCGCCGGTGGCCCGGATGTCCTCCACCAGCTGCTCATGACGGGGACGGTCCAGCACCACCACGGTGAGGTCCTCCGGCGACTCGCCCTTGGCCCGGGCCAGCCGGCGGATGTTCTCCTTGACCGGCAGGCGGATGTCGACGACGTCGGCGCCCTCGGGGCCGGTGACGAGCTTGTCCATGTAGAACACGGCCGAGGGGTCGTACATCGACCCGCGCTCGGCCACCGCCATGACCGCGATCGCGTTGTTCATGCCCTGGGCGGTCAGCGTGGTGCCGTCCACCGGGTCCACGGCGACGTCGCACTCCGGGCCGCTGCCCGAGCCGACCCGCTCGCCGTTGAACAGCATGGGCGCCTCGTCCTTCTCGCCCTCACCGATCACGACCACGCCGTCCATGCCGACCGTGCCGATGAGCTGACGCATCGCGTTCACGGCCGCGCCGTCGGCGCCGTTCTTGTCGCCGCGGCCGACCCAGCGGCCGGCCGCCATGGCCGCCGCCTCGGTGACCCGCACCAGCTCCAGGGCGAGGTTGCGGTCGGGGGCCTCGGGCGCGACCTGCAGCGCCTCGGGGACGTCGGGCGACTCGGTCATCCGTGCGTGCGTCCTTCCGGGAGGGGATTGTGCGGGCCGGTCGTCCGGCTGGGTTCGGGGGTCCGGAGGGTACCGGGGCCCGTGGGCACCGTCTCCCGTCACCGCGCGGCTGCGGCGGCCTCGGCTCGCGGGCCGGTGACGACGTCGGGGACGATGGAGCGGTGAGCGAACCCACCACCCCTGCCGCCCAGCCGACCGTCGTCGACGCCCCGGCTCAGCCGCGACGCCGGGGTCTGGGGAGCGCGGGGGACATGGCCCGCTCGCTGGGTGTCGTCATCGCGATCGTGCTGGTGATCATCATCCTGGTGCCTCGCGAGACCGGGCGCACGGTCACGCCGGTCGACTGGCGCCCGGCCTACGCGCAGGCGAAGACGGCTGCGGCCTACCCGGTGCTCGCCCCCGGCGACGTGCCCCCGGGCTGGACCTGCAAGTTCGCCCGCAGCGAGGCCGCCTCCGGTGACGGGAGCGTCTTCTGGCAGGTGGGCTTCGTGGTGCCCACGCAGGGCGGGGACCTGCACGACGTCGCGCTCAACCAGAGCGACGGGAACGAGGCGAAGTTCGTCCGCGACCAGACCCACCGCGGCGAGGTCGTGGGGGAGGAGCAGCTGGCCGGGCGGACCTGGCAGCGCTACGAGCGCACCGAGGGCTCGAGGGTCACCCGGGCGCTGGTCACCCACCTGCCGAGGTCCGTGGTGGTGGTGTCCGGCGCGCCGGTCGACTGGTCCGAGCTGGAGGTCCTGGCCGCCACGGCGGCGCCGCAGTAGCCCGCCCTACTCCCCCTGCTCCCCGGCGGCCGAGGCGGCGCGCAGCCGCTCGCGGGCGCCGTCGAGCCAGCGCTGGCACACCTGGGCCAGGGCCTCGCCGCGCTCCCAGAGCGCCAGCGACTCCTCCAGGGACGTGCCGCCCGCCTCGAGCCGGCGGACGACGTCGACGAGCTCGTCGCGGGCCTGCTCGTAGCCCAGGCCGGCGACGTCGGGGGGGAGGGCCCGCTCGGGCTGTCCAGCGGCCTGCCCTGCTGCCTGGTCCGGTGCCTGCTTGGCCATGGCCGACAGCCTAGGGTCGCCCCGTCGTGGGCGGGCCTCTGGACGGGGACGGGTGCGTGGGCGGGGATGTGTTCGGCGACGGGCCGCGGGTGCGCGCGGCCGGCCCGGAGGACGCTGCCGAGATCGTGCGGCTGCGCCGGCTGATGTTCGCCGCCTTCGGGACCGACACGGCCTCGGACCCGGGCTGGGAGGCGAGGGCCGAGGAGGTGCTGCGCCGGGAGCTGGGCCGGCTCGAGGACGACGCGCAGATGCGCTGCTTCGTCGTCGACGCCCCGGCCGGGGGCTGGCCGCCTGCGCTCTCGCCATCGTCGACCACGCCTTGCCGGCGCCGGGCAACGACGGACGGATGGGGCACGTGTCGAACGTGAGCACGGACCCGGAGCACCGGCGGCAGGGGCTGGCCAGCGCCTGCGTGGGCGCGGCCGTCGCATGGTTCGACGCGCAGGGCATCGCCCGCTCGCAGCTGCACGCCAGCGACGAGGGCCGGGCGATCTACGAGCGGTTGGGGTACGCGCCGACGAGGTGGCCGGCGCTGCGGAGGTCGCGGCCGGCTGACGCGTGAGCCGCCGGTGGCGTCGAGAGCCTCAGCCGACGACCTCCGCCCCCACCTCCCCGCCGGCCAGCCGCAGCCGCACCCGGTCCCCGGCCGCGACCTGCTCCGGCGAGCGCACCACCGAGCCGTCGTCGGCGCGCTGGACCACGGCGTAGCCGCGCTCGAGGGTGGCCAGCGGGGACAGGGCGCGGACCCGGGCCAGGACGTGGGTCAGGTCGTCGCCGGCGCGGTCCAGGGCGGAGCCCAGGCAGCGGCGGGTGCGGTCGCGCAGCGCGACGACCTCGTCGGCCCGGGCGGACAGCCCCCCGGCCGGGTCGGCCAGCACCGGGCGGGAGCGCAGGGCGTCGAGCTGGGCCTGCTCGCGCTCGAGCCGCTGGTGCACGGCCCGGTCCAGCCGGTCGCGGGCGGCGGCGAGCCGGGCCAGCTCCTCGCCGACGTCGGGGACGACCCGCTTGGCGGCGTCCGTGGGGGTGGAGGCGCGCACGTCGGCGACCAGGTCCAGCAGCGGGCTGTCGACCTCGTGGCCGATGGCGGAGACCACCGGCGTCCGGCAGGCGGCCACCGCGCGGACCATCGCCTCGTTGCTGAAGGGCAGCAGGTCCTCCAGCGACCCCCCGCCGCGGGTGATGACGACGACGTCGACCTCCGGGTCGCGGTCCAGCGACTCCAGCGCGGCCACCACCTCGGGGACCGCGGACGGTCCCTGCACCGCGACCTCCTCGATCCGGAACCGGACTGCGGGCCAGCGGCGGCGGGCGTTCTCCACCACGTCCTTCTCCGCGGCGCTCGCCCGGCCGCACACCAGGCCGACGGTGCGGGGCAGGAACGGCAGCGGGCGCTTGCGCTCGGCGGCGAAGAGGCCCTCGGCGGCCAGCACCCGCTTGAGCTGCTCGAGCCGGGCCAGCAGCTGGCCGACGCCGACCGCCCGCACCTCGTCGACGGCCAGCGAGAGGGTGCCCCGGCCGAGGTACCAGCTGGGCCGCCCGTGCACGACGACGTGCGCGCCGTCCACGAGCGGGGCGCCGAGCGCGTCCAGGACCCGGGGGGAGCAGGTGCAGGTGATGCTGACGTCGGCGGCCGGGTCGCGCAGCGAGAGGAAGACGGTGCCGGCGCCCGGGCGGCGGCTGACCTGGGTGACCTGGCCCTCCACCCACACCTCGCCGAGCCGGGCCACCCACTGCCCGATGCGCTGGGAGACGGTGCGGACCGGCCACGGGTGCTCGGCGGTCGTCGGCCCGCTGGACGGGTCGGTCGGGTTCCCCACGGGCGGCGAGCCTACGAGAGGGCCCGGACGGGGTGACGCCGGTCGCAGCGTCGGGGACCGAGGTACCGGCGAGCGACAGGCTCCTACGATGGACCCATGAGCGCCGCGCCCAGCACCGCGCAGACCGCGCCGTCGAGCACCGCCACGCAGGTGGGGGGCGACTCGGCGGGCGACCGTCCGCGCGTCGTGCGCCTGGCCGCCCCGCGCGGCTACTGCGCCGGCGTGGACCGCGCGGTCGTCACCGTGGAGAAGGCCCTCGAGCTCTACGGGCCGCCCGTCTACGTGCGCAAGCAGATCGTGCACAACAAGCACGTGGTCGAGACGCTCGAGCAGCGCGGCGCGATCTTCGTGGACGAGACCGACGAGGTGCCCGAGGGCGCCATGGTCATCTTCTCCGCGCACGGCGTGGCGCCGACCGTGCACGAGGAGGCGAAGGCCCGCAGCCTGCGCACCATCGACGCCACCTGCCCGCTGGTCACCAAGGTGCACCACGAGGCGCGCCGGTTCGCCGGCGAGGACTTCGACATCCTTCTCATCGGCCACGAGGGGCACGAGGAGGTCGTCGGCACCAGCGGCGAGGCCCCGGCCAACATCCAGCTGGTGGACGGCCCGGACGGCGTGGACGCCGTCGTCGTGCGCGACCCGGAGCGGGTGGTCTGGCTCTCGCAGACCACGCTGTCGGTGGACGAGACGATGGAGACGGTGCGCCGGCTGCGCGAGCGGTTCCCCGCGCTGCAGGACCCGCCCAGCGACGACATCTGCTACGCCACCCAGAACCGGCAGGTGGCGGTGAAGGAGATCTCCCACGACGCCGACCTGGTGATCGTCGTCGGCTCGGGCAACTCCTCCAACTCGGTGCGCCTGGTGGAGGTGGCGCTGGAGAGCGGGGCCACGGCCGCGCACCGGGTCGACAAGGCCGCCGAGATCGACCTGGCCTGGCTCGAGGGGGCGCGCACGATCGGCGTCACCAGCGGCGCCTCGGTGCCGGAGATCCTCGTCCGCGGCGTCCTCGACCTGCTCGCCGCGCACGGCTTCGGCGAGGTCGAGGAGGTCGTCTCCGCGGAGGAGAGCCTGCTGTTCGCGCTGCCTCCGGAGCTGCGCCGCGACCTCAAGGCGGCCCGCGCCCGCTCCTGACCCGACCTCCTGGGTGATCGTGAAGGGCTGGTGACCGGAATCGGTCACCAGCCCTTCACGATCGCGGAGATGTGGGTGTGGGCGCCGCCACCTTCTGGATCGATCAAGTGACCCACGGGTCGGCCGATCACTCCGGTCGTGCTGCCGCTGTCCCGCCTGCTCGCCCTGCCCGACCTGCTCACCCTCCTGGGCCTGCTGGCTGCTGCCGTCGGCATCGCCAGCTCGATCCCGCAGCTGCTGCGGTTGCGCCGGTCGGGCACCACGGCGGGGCTGTCCGCGGCGAGCACGACGCTCGGCACCGTCTCGGTGCTGGCGTGGCTGACCTACGGCACCGCCGAGCGCGACCCGGCGCAGATGATCGCCAACGCGCCGTCGGCCCTGCTGGCCATAGCCACCCTCGCGCTGCTGGCCCGGCACCGCGGCCGACCGGTGCTGCTCGTCGTCGCCGGTCTCGGTGCGCTGCTCGTGCTGGGCGTCCTGATCGGGCCCGGCACGGCCGCCGTCGGCATCCTGGCGACGACCGTCGGCACCGTGCGCCAGTTCCCCCAGGTGCGTCTGGCTGTCCGCGGCGGCGACCTGCGCGGCCTCGCCCCGGGCACCTACGCCCTCGCCCTGACCAGCGCGGTCGTCTGGGCGGCGTACGGGCTCGGCCGCCACGACACCGCGGTGGTGGCCTCCTCGCTGCTCGCCCTGGTCTGCAACGCGATCGTGCTGCTCCGGCGGGTGCCGCCCCGCGCGGTCCTGCAGGCCGCGGCTGCCGGTCGGCTCGGGGCTCCCGCCCGCAGCCTGGTGACCGCAGCCGGTGTGGAGCTCGCGGCCTGAGTCAGGCCGTCAAGCCGTCAAGCCGTCCAGGGGCTCTCCTCGCAGTCGGTCGCGGGCAGCCGCTCGAGCCGGGCGACGTGCTCGGTGAGGCCGTCGCCGCGCGGGGACAGGTCCAGCTCGTCGCCCTGCGTGTCGCGGTCGTCGCGGTCGTCGCGCTCCTGCACCAGCTCGGGCGCGCCCAGCGGCCGCGGCGCCTCCTCGACCGGGCGGGGCCGCTCGAGCTCGGCCTCGACCACCTTGAGGTCCCTGAGCCGGCGGGCCGAGACCAGCACCCGTCCCTCCAACGAGCCGACGGCCGTGTTGTAGTCGGCCACCACGCGCCCGACCGAGCGGCCGAGCTTGTCGACGTGCCTGCCCAGGGTGCTGAGCCGGTCGTAGAGCTCGCGACCCAGCGCGAACACCTCGCGGGCGTTCTCGGTGAGCGCCTCCTGCTGCCAGGCGTAGGCCACGGTGCGCAGCAGCGACATGAGCGTGGTGGGGGTGGCGACGATGACCCGCTTGCCCATGGCGTGCTCGAGCAGCGTCGGGTCGGCCTCCAGCGCGGGGGCGAGGAACGCCTCGCCGGGCACGAACAGCACGACGAACTCCGGCGAGGCGGCGAACTGCGCCCAGTAGGCCTTGCCGGCTAGGTCGTCGACGTGCTTGCGCAGGTGCCGGGCGTGGGCGGTGAGCCGCTCGGCGCGGACGTCGGGGTCCTGGGTCTCGGCCGCCTGCAGGTAGGCGGCCAGGCTGACCTTGCTGTCCACGACGACGCTCCGGCCGCCGGCCAGGCGGACCACCAGGTCCGGGCGGAGCAGGCCGTCGTCGCCGCGCACCGAGGCCTGCTCGTCGAAGTCGCAGTGCTCGACCATGCCGGCCATCTCGACCACCCGGCGCAGCTGCAGCTCGCCCCACCGGCCGCGGGTCTGCGGGGCGCGCAGCGCGGTGACCAGCGCGGTGGTCTCCCGGCGGAGCTGCTCGCCGGTGACCCGGACGGCGTCGACCTGCTCGGTGAGCCGGGCGTAGGAGTCGATCCGCGCCCGCTCCAGCTCGCGCAGGTGCCCCTCGACCCGGCCGAGGGTGTCGCGCAGCGGGGCGACCAGCCCCTCGACGGCCGCCCGGCGCGCCTCGGCGTCGCCGTCGCCGCGGGCCTGCAGGGCGAGAGCGGTCTGCCGCAGCCGGGCCTCGGTGGCCTCGACCAGCCGGCGGTCGCGCTCCTCGAGGACGGCCAGGTCCACCGCGCCCTGGCGGGTGCCGAGCCGCACGCCGGCGAGCACGCCCGCGATGAGGCCGATCAGGAGGCCGAGGAGCAGGAGGACGAGCGAGGCGGCGGACATGGGCGCAGCGTGGCAGGTGCCACCGACAGGGTGGCCACTGGCGCGATTCCGCCTCGCGGATGGGCCCGTATGCGGCACAGTGCGGGCATCCGGGACAGCGCCGAGGCGGTCCCAGACGGGGGGGTTCGCGATGGGGAACGACGGCCTGCTCACCGGGGCGCCGACGGGGTTCGCGGTCATGTTCGTGGTGGTGCTGATCCTCATCGCCTGCGGGTTCGTGCTCACCGTGGTGGGGGCCGTCCGCCGGGCCCAGGTGAGCCGTCGGGAGGGCCTGGACCCGTTCGCCGCGGACATCCAGATGACCGGGGCGCTGCGACGCTCCGCGCTCCTGGCGCCCACGCAGCCCGCCGCCGGTGAGGACGAGCGCGAGGGCGCTCGTCAGGACGAGCGGACGGTCGCCGAGCGGCTGGCCGAGGTCGACGCGCTGCACGCGGCCGGCACCATCGACGCGGCCGAGCGCGCCGCCGCCCGCGAGCGGATCCTGCGCGACGTCTAGCGCCGGTGGCCCGGTCGGTCGGGGGTGGCCCGGCCCGTAGGCTGGTGCCCCGTGAGCCTCTCCATCGGCATCGTCGGCCTGCCCAACGTCGGCAAGTCCACGCTGTTCAACGCGCTGACCAAGAACGACGTCCTCGCG